>CAZSBL010000018.1:0-36398 GCA_964605205.1 uncultured Gemmatimonadaceae bacterium | reverse complement strand
GGCGAGGGCGAGGGCGAGGGCCAGGGCGAGGGCGAGGGCGAGGGCCAGGGCTAGGGTTGGGGGCACTGGTTGTCGGGCTCGTTGCCTGGGCGCCCCCGATGAGCTCGACGGGGCCGACGGTGTCGACGGGTCCGCAGGACGCACTCACTATCGCGCAGGTTCATTACGACGGAGGCGGGGACTGGTACGCGAACCCGTCGGCGCTGCCGAACCTGCTGGCGTTCATCGGGGAGCACACGGGGCTGGAGGTGGCGGAGCGGCCGGCGGAGGTGCGGCTGACAGAGCCGGAGCTGCGGCAGTACCCGTACCTGTACCTCACGGGGCACGGGAACATCCGGCTGAGCGAGGCGGAGGTCGGAGCGCTGCGGGCGTACCTCGACGACGGCGGGTTCCTGCACGCGGATGACAACTACGGACTGGACGAGAGCTTCCGGCGGGAGATCCGGCGGGTGTACCCGGATGCGGAGCTGGTGGAGGTCCCGTTCGACCACCCGATCTACCACGTGGTCTTCGAGCTGGACGGGCTGCCGAAGGTGCACGAGCACGACGGTCTCCCGGCCCGGGGGCTGGGGATCTTCCGGCGGGGCCGGCTCGTGGTCTTCTACAGCTATCAGTCGGACCTGGGTGATGGTTGGGAGGACCCGGAGGTCCACGACGACCCGCCGGCGGTCCGGGAGCGGGCGCTCCGGATGGGCGTGAACCTGTTCGTGTACGCCCTCACCCGGACGGCGCCATGACCGGCGCCGGGCCGGGGGCCGGGCCGGGGGCCGGGCTGGCGGCGGCGGTGGTTCGGGCGGTGCGCCGGACGCGGCGTCAGGCGGCGGTGGCGGTAGCGCTGGGGGTGGCGGGCGTGGTGCCCGGCGTGCTGGTGGTGGCGTGGCTGATCGGCGACTGGCCGCTGGGCGCGGGCCCGCTGACGCTCCTCCTGGCCGGCGTCGTCAGCGCGCTGGCGCTGGCGCTGCGCCTGACGCGCCGGTGGGTGCTGGCGGTGGACGAGACGGCGCTGGCGGCGGCGGCCGAGCGGGAGCACGGGTTGGCCGATGGCGCGCTGCGGGGCGTGCTGGAACTGGGGCGAGAGTTGCCCGACGGGGTGTCACGGGGCCTCCTGGAGAGGACGGAAGCGGAGCTGGCGGACCGGCTGGCGGGTGCGACGCTGGCGGGGGATGTGGGGCGAGCCACTCGCCGGCGCCGGAGGCGGATGGCGCTGGGCACCGCGGCGCTGACGGTGGTGGTGGCGGTGGTGGGGCTGGCGCTCCCGGACCGAGCGCGGGCCGCGTGGACGCCGCTGCTGCGGCCGATGACGCACATGGCGCCGTGGTATCCACCGCTGATCGTGGCGCCGGGGGACACGGCGGTGGAGCGGGGGGCGGAGGTGGACGTGACCGTTCGGGCGGCGCTCCGGGAGCGGGTGACGGTGCACTGGCGGGCGCGGGGAGAGGTGCCGGGGTCGCGGGCCCTGGTGGTGGGCGGCGGGGTGGCGGTGGGCGTGATCGGCCCCGTCGAGGCGGAGACCCGGTACTGGGTCACGTCTCGGCATGGCGCCGCCAGCGACACGTTCCGGATCGAGCTCCGGGACCCGCTCCTGGTGACGGAGGTGACGTTGGACGCGGTCTACCCGTCGCACACGGGGCTGGAGGCCGACCACTACGCCGGGGACGTGCCACCGCTCCGGGTGCCGGAGGGCACCGTGCTCCGGGTCCGGGGCCGGCTCACGCGGGCGGCGGAGGGGATGGCGTTGATACGGGAGCGTGGCCCGGGGGGCGGAGCGGTGGTGGACGGGCTTGGGGCCACCCGGCCCGGGACGGGTGCCGGGACCGAGCCGGGTGCCGGGGCCGGGGCCCTGCGGGCGGAGCTGCGCGGCGCGTCGTTCTCCCTGGATTGGATCGTAGGCGTCGGTGAGGGCGGGGTCTGGGACTGGCGGGTCCGGGAGCCCGGGTCGGATGGCGAGGCCCCGGGCGTTCCCATGGAGGGGGCGGCGCCGCTGGAGCTGACGGTGGTGCCGGACGCGCCCCCTATCGTCCGGATCGCCGTGCCGGGGGTGGACACGCTGATGCCCTCGTCGCGTCGGCAGCCGGTGGTAGCGGACGCGTCGGATGACTGGGGGGTGGCGGCCGGCGCGCTGGTCTTCCGGCGGGCGGGCAACCCGGACTCCGCAGTCGCGGCGTTCGAGATCGGCGCCCCGGCGCCCCGGGTGCTGCTCCGGGAGCTGCTGGACGCCTCGTCACTGCGGCTCGTGCCCGGCGACGCGGTGGAGTACTGGGTGACGGTCGCCGACAACCGTCCTGGCGCGGCTGGGGCGGCCGGCTCGGGTCTCGACGCGAGTCCGGAGCCGGGCGCGGGTGCGGCCTCCGTGGCCCACCCGGGTGTCGTCCGCTCCCGGACCTACACGCTGCGGCTGCCGGGTATGGCGGGGCTGCGGGACCGGGCCCGGGCGGAGTCCGGGGAGGTGGTGGAGGCGGCCCGGCGTCTGGCGGAGCGGACGCGCTCGCTGGAGTCGGCCACTCGGGATCTGGCCCGGCGGGCCCGGCGGACGGAGCGGCCGGGGGCGCCGGCGCGGCCGGAGACGGAGCCACTGGGTTTCCAGGACGCGGCCCGGGCCCGGGACGTGCTGGAGGGCCAGGAGGCCGTGCTGGAGGATGTGCGGGCGATCCGGGACCGGTTGACGGAGCTGGAGCGGGCGGTCCGGGAGGCCGGCCTCGGGGGCCCGGAGCTGCGTCGCCGGCTGGAGGAGGTCCGGGAGCTGTACGCCCAGCTGGAGTCACCGGAGCTGCAGGCCTCGGTGGAGGCGCTGCGGCGGGCGCTGGAGGCGCTGAGTCCCGATGCGGTGCGGGAGGCGCTGGAGCGGATGGCGGCGCAGCAGGAGATGCTCCGGCGGCAGGTAGCGGAGAGCCGGGAGATGCTGCGGAGGGCGGCGGCGGAGCAGGAGATGGGGGCGCTGGCGAGGGAGGCCGACGAGCTGGCGGCGAGGCAGGAGGCGCTGGGCGCCGCGCCGGGAGAGGTCACCGCGGCCGGGGAGGCCGGAGACTCAGCGGCGCACCGGGTGGCCGCGCGGCAGGAGGGGCTGACCGACCGCACCGACCGGCTGGCTACCCGGCTGGACTCGCTGCGACGGGAGCTGCGCACGCTCCGGGAGCCGGACCCCGCGGAGGCGGCGGCACGGGCGGGCGTCGAGACCCGGAGCGCGTCGGCGGCCATGGACACGGCCGCCGATGCCGTCCGGGGGGGTCATCCGGAGGTCACCAGCCGGACCGGCCGGGCGGCGGCGGGGGCGCTCCGCTCCGCGGCAGGGCGGCTGGATGACGCCCGCTCGGCGATGGCCGAGGCCCGGACCGGTGCGGCCCGGGAGGCGGTGCGGCGGGCCACGCGGGAAACACTGGAGCTGGCCGCGCGGCAGGAGGCGCTGCGGCGAGAGCTGGAGGCGGCCCGCAGTCGCGGCACTCTAAGCGACGAGGCCGCGCAGGAGGCCCGGGCGGAGCAGGCGGCGGTGGAGCAGGGGCTGGCCCGGATCGGGCGCACGCTGGCTGACGCGATGCTCCGGTCCGGGCGGATCGACCGACAGGTGGGGGCGGCGCTGGGTCGAGCCCGCCAGCGGATGACCGATACGGGCGACGCGCTGGCGTCGGAGGTGCGGATCCCGGTGGAGCGGGCCGCCCAGGCGGTGGAGTCGCTGAATGGCCTGGCGCTCTCGCTGCTGGCGAGCGAGGGCCGGATGGCGGAGGGAGAGGGCGGCGACGGCACGCGGCAGGCGATGGAGCGGCTCTCGGAGCTGGCCCGGCAGCAGGGTGCGGTGAACGAACAGACCGGGGCGCTGATGCCGCTGGGGCTGGGGCAGGACGCCCTGGCCCGGCAGCTGGCGGAGCTGGCCCGCCGGCAGGCGGAGATCGCCCGGGGCACCGGGGAGGCGGGCGAGACGCTGGGTGAGCGGCAGGACGTGCTCGGGTCGCTCGACGCGCTGGCCGACGAGGCCGAGGCGCTGGCCCGGGAGCTGAACGACGGACGCCTCGATCCGGAGGTGCGGGCCCGACAGGAGCGGCTCTTCCAGCGGCTCCTCGACGCGGGCCGGAGCCTCGAGCGCGACGAGCCGGGCCAGCGGCGGGTGGCCGAGCAGGCCGGACAGGCCGCCGCCGAGGCGCCGGCCCCGCTGGACGCGGAGCTGCTCGATACCGGGCTTCGGTACCCCGTCCCCACCGCCGCCCAGCTCCGGGGACTGCCCCCGGCGTACCGGGCGCTGGTCCTCGAGTACTTCCATCTCCTGAACCGGGAGTCCGGCGAAGGAGGTGGCGGATGAGCCGGGTCGCCTGGTGGACCCTCGTCGCCCTGATCCCCCTCGGCCTGGCCATGGCGGCCTCACCGGCAGCGGCCCAGCAGACGCCGCGGCAGGGGCAGCTGCTGCGGGAGGCGGTGGGCCGGGAGGCCGAAGGTGACCTGGCGGCGGCGGAATCGCTGCTCCGGGAGCTGCTGGACGTGGCGCCGGCCTCGCCCGCGGCGCTCATGGCGCTGGAGCGGGTGCTCCGGGTCCAGGGGCGGCTCGAAGCGATGCCGCCGGTGCTGGAGCGTGCCATGGCGGAGGACCCCCGGTCACCGTACGTGAACCAGCTCCGGCTGCGGACGTACTCGGCGCTGGACCGGATCGACGGGCTGGAGCGGGCCGCCCGCCAGTGGATCACGATCTCGCCGCTGCAGGAGGTGCCATACCGGGAGGTGGCGGAGGTGTGGGAGGCCCGGGGCGAGCCGGCCCGGGCGCTGGCGGTACTGGAGGAGGGGCGCAGGGTCCTGGCCCGGGCGGACGCGCTGGCGCTGCCCCTGGGCGACGTGCTGGCCCGCATGGGCGACCTGCCGGCGGCGGTACGGGCGTGGGGGTGGGCCATCGAGCCGGACGGCCGGGGCGCGCTCCGGGTGGTGGAGCGGATCCGGGAGCGGCCGGAAGCGCGCCCGTACGTGGCGGGGCTGATCGATCGGCTGGCCGGTGACCGGGCGCCCCGGGGCCGGCTGGAGGCCGCGCTGGAGCTGGCGCTGGCCGCGGAGGATCCCGACCGCGCTCGGACGGTTGCGGGGCGACTCGGGGCCGAGGTGGGTACGGAGGCGCGCAGGAGCCTGCTGGACCGGATGGCCACGACGGCGGATGCCGCCGGGCACACGGAGCTCGCGTTCTGGGCCTACGGCGCGCTGTTGGACGTCGAGACCCGGCTCCGGTACGCCGGCACCGATACCGCGGGGGCGGAGCGACTCACCGCTGGGACGGAGCGGATCACCGCGCTGCGGAACCGGCTCGCAGAGCTCGCACTGGCGCTGGGCGACAGCGCCGCGGCGGCGGACGCGTTCCGGGCGGTGGAGGCGTCATCGGACGTGGGGTCGCCCGGGTGGCGGGCCGCGTCGGCGCTCCGGATCGAGCTCACCGCCGCCGAAGACCCGGACGCGGCGGCCAGCGCGCTGGAGCGGTTCGCCGGGGAGCACCCGGGCACGCCGGAGCTGGACCGGGTGACGGCCACGGTGGCCGGGGCGCTGCTCCGGGACGGGCGCCGGGAGGCGGCCGAGGCGGTGTTGGGTGACGTGCCGGGCCCCCGGTCGTCGCTGGTCCGGGCACGGCTCCGGCTCGAGGCCGGCGACGCGGCCGGCGCCCGGGCCGGGTACCTGGCGGCCGCGGCGGGGCTGCGGGGCGCCGAGGCCACCGGGGCGCTGAGGCGGGTGACGCTCCTGGGGCGGGTTTCCGGCCGGGCGGCGCGACAGGTGGCCGAGGCGCTCCGGCTCCGCGACGCGGGTGAGAGCCAGCGGGCCGTGGCCGGTGTGATGGCGGCGGTCGACACCGGGGGCGGCCATGATGCGTCGCCGCTCCTGGCCTTCGCCGCGGGCCTGGCCGATGACGCCGGGCTGGAGGCCGAGGCCCGGCGGATCCGGGAGCGGATCGTCGCCGAGCACCCGGGCTCGCCCGACGCGCCGCCGGCGCTGCTGGCGCTGGGGCGGAAGCTGAAGGACGACCCGGGCACCCGGGGCGCGGCCCGTGCCCACCTGGAGCGGTTGATCCTCGAGTATCCGGAGAGCGCGCTGGTGCCGCAGGCGCGGCGGATGCTGGAGGGGCTGCGGTGAGCTCGCGGTGCTCGCGGGTAGCTCGGCGGCTGCGCCGCCTCGCGTGTAGCGGCTCGCTTCGCTCGCCGCGGGTAGGTCGGCCTGCGGCCTCCCGTTTGGCGGCTTCGCTTCGCTCGCCGCGGATGGGTCGGCCTTCGGCCTCCCGGGGCGCTCGGCCTGCGGCCTCGCGGAGCGCGCTCGCTTCGCTCGCGCGGGGGCTGGCGACGGCGGTGCTGGCGGTGGGTTCGGCGCTTTTTCCGGGTTCCGGGCTCGCGGCGCAACAGCTCCTGGTGCCGATGGACCGGGCGCAGACCAATCATCTGCGGGCGTACGGGCTGACGTACGGGGCGCTGGAGGTGGGGGAGACGGCGGAATGGCTGCTGAACTACCGGGACGGGTCGTTCCTTCTGCCGGACCGGCCGGGGCTGCGGCGGGAGGCGGCGCTCCGGGGTGTGGCGGTGGAGCCGGTGACGGGCGCCGAGGTGGCGGCGATCAGAGAGGAGATCGCGGGGGCGAACATGGAGGTGGTGCTGCTGGAGAAGGCGCCGGAGATCGCGGTCTACACGCCGCCGAACGCGAGCCCGTGGGATGACGCGGTGACGCTGGCGCTGACGTACGCCGGCATCCCGTACGACCAGGTCTGGGACCGGGAGGTGCTCGACGGTGCGCTGGGCCGCTACGACTGGCTGCACCTGCACCACGAAGATTTCACCGGCCAGTACTCGAAGTTCTTCATCAGCTTCTCAGGCACGGCGTGGCTGCGGGAGGAGGTGCGCCGGAACGAGGCGGTGGCCCGGGAGGTGGGGGCGCCGAACGTGCCGGCGTTGAAGGCCCGGGTCAGCGAGGCGATCCGGGCGTACGTGGCCGACGGCGGCTTCCTCTTCGCCATGTGCACGGCCACGGAGACCATCGAGCTGGCGCTGGCGGGCGCCGGGGTGGACATGGCCGCCCCGTTCGCCGACGGTACCCCCGTCGACCCGGACGCCACGGCGAAGATGGCATGGGATCGGGCCATGGCGTTCCGGAACGCGGTGATCCAGACGAACGGCACGGTGAACGCGTTCAGCGACATCGACGGGCACCAGGTCAACACGCCGTGGCGGGAGGCGCTGGGCTCGTTCACGTTATTCAACTTCAGCGCGAAGTTCGACCCCGTACCGGCCATGCTGGTGCAGAACCACGAGTCGGTGCTCCCGGACTTCTACGGGCTCACCACGAGCTTCATGAGGAACCGCTTGAAGCCCGGCGTGATCGTGCTGGCGGAAGAGGAGGGCGCGCCGTGGGTCAAGTACATCCACGGCAGCCACGGTGAGGGGACGTTCACCTTCCTCGGTGGGCACGACCCGGCGGATCCGCAGCACGAGATCGGCGACCCGCCCACGGAGCTTGACCTCCACCCCCACTCACCCGGGTACCGGCTGATCCTGAACAACGTGCTCTTCCCGGCGGCGAAGAAGCGGGAGCTCAGGACGGAGTAGGGCGCCGCGCTCTTCGCGGGCACGTCACCTCGCGGCCCGGCTGGCACCGGATGCGGTCTGGCCGGGCCTTGCTTGCGTCACGGCGGGATCCACCGTCATTTGTTGGTGACCCGAACCGGGTCGTTCACCCTGCCTGTAGAACCGAGGAGACCGGAGCGGACGATGGCGCGTATGACCGCGGTAGCACTGGTGGTGGCCCTTGCGGCCTGTGGAGGCGGCGGCGAGGAGCCCTCCGTCCCCGAAGGAATGGGGCTGCCCGACGAAGACGTACGGACGATCCTGTCCATCGATCGGTCGTTCCAGGAGGCCGTGCGCAACGGCGACTGGCAGGTCCTCCGAGGGCTCTACGCCGATGACGCGGTCCACATGCCCTCCGGACATGGGGCGGTGGAGGGCGTGGACTCCATTCTCGCATACTGGGCGGAGACCCTCCCGGCCGACGGGATCGCCGGGTTCAACACCGACACGGACGTGATCCACGGAGACGCCACCATCGGCTATCACCGGGGCACATGGACCTCGGACGACGAGATGGCGCCCAGCGGGAAGCTCCTCTGGGTGCTGCGCCGGATGCCCGACGGCCAGTGGAAGATCGTGGCGGACATGTACAACCACGACGGCTAGAGCGGCTTCCCCGATCGCGGTACTGTGGAACCCGGCCCCCGACGGCGAGGCGTTGTCGGGGGCTCAGCCGTCCGCGTCGACCCCCAGCTCGGCCAGCTCCGCCTTCAGCGTGATTTCGAGGCCGTCCTCGAACGGGTGGGGCGCCCAGCCCAGCTTCCGGCGGGCCTTCGCGTCGGTGGCGAAGTAGGTGGCGCCCGATGCCACCCGGAGCGTCTCCGGATGGTACGTCGACGGGAGCGGGACCACCGCGTTCACCGGCTTCATCAGCCACGACGAGATCCGGGCCAGCCACGCCGGGAGCACGAAGCGCGGCGGCTTCACCCCGGTGATCTCCCGGGCCACGGGGAAGACATCCTCCCACATCATGCACGGCCCCGCCAGGTTGTACGCTTCGCCGACCTCGCCCTTCTCCATGGCCAGCAGGTGGCCCGCAGCGCAGTCCTCCACGTAGCTCCAGCAGCCGCCCTGCTCCGGGATCACCGGCAGCCGGCCCCGGAGGTAGTCCCGGAACACCGAGCGGATGTTGCTGTGGTCCCCCGGACCGTGGACGATGCCCGGCTGCACGATGACCAGCGGGAGCCCCTCGTCGATCATCGGCAGCGCCACCTCGTAGTGGGCGAGCCACTTCGTGTGATCGTACAGGCTGAGCCACGGGCCGTTCATCCGGTAGCTCTCGTCCACCGGCACGCCCCCGGTGTCTCCGTACACGGCCAGAGTGCTGGTGTAGACGACCCGGGGTACCCCGGCCCGCTTCGCCTCCTCCAGCACGTTCCGGGTGCCGTTCACGTTGATGGCCACGGCCATGTCCCGCTTCCGGGCGCCCACCTCGTACCACGCGGCGATGTGGAAGACGCCGTCGGCACCGTCCATGGTGCCGGCCAGCGTCTCGGGCTCGGTGATGTCGCCTTCGATCAGCTCCACGCCCGCTTCCTCGAGCACCACGGCCTTCGCCGGGGTGCGCACCAGCGCCACCACGTCGTGGCCCCGGCCGAGAAGCTGGTGGGCGACGTGGCCGCCGATGAAGCCCGTGGCTCCGGTCAGATAATATCGCATGGCTGCATCCCGGTTCGGGGTTCGCCCTCGGAACGGGTCGGGTGCCGCTCGCAACGTCGGGGCGTCAATGACTCTCCAGGTAGTCCAGCACCACCCTCGTCATGGCACGGATCCCCACGGGTACCGAGCCGTCGTCGGCGGTGAACGTGGCGGTGTGGAGCCCGCCGGAGGTGCCGCCCGGCGCCGTCGTCCCCAGCCGGAAATAAAAGCCCGGGACCGCCCGAGCGAAGTAGGCGAAGTCCTCGGCGGTGGCCGTGGGCGGCAGTACGTGGACGTTGGCGTCGCCCACCGCCCTCGCCAGCGAAGGCGCGACCTCCTCGGTGAGCTCCAGGTCGTTCACGGTGACCGGCACGCCGCGCTGGTAATCCAGCTCGTAGCCACCGCCACCGGACTTCGTGATCCCGTCGAGGATCTCGTGCATCCGGGCCTCGATCATGTCCTGCACCGCCGGGTCGAAGGTGCGGACGGTGCCCGAGAGGCGGACCTCGTTCGGGATGATGTTGTGCCGCTCGCCGCCATGAATGCTGCCCACCGTCACCACGCCGGCCTCCAGCGGGTCGATGTTCCGGCTCCGGATGGTCTGGAGCATCATCACGGCGTTCGCTGCCATGACCACCGGGTCCACCGACTCGTGGGGCCGCGCGCCGTGGCTGCCCTGGCCCCGGATCGTGGCGTACCACGTGTCCGCCGCCGCCATGGCCGGCCCCGGCACGTAGCCGACTTCGCCCACCTCCAGCGACGGGATGGTGTGCAGCCCGAAGACCGCTTCGGGACGCGGGTCGTCGAACGCGCCCTCCTCCAGCATCAGCGCCGCGCCGCCCTCCTCGCCCGGAGGCGCGCCCTCCTCCGCCGGCTGGAAGATGAACAGCACCGTGCCCGGAAGGTCGTCCTTCATGTCCGCCAGCACGCTGGCCACGCCCATGCCCACCGACGTGTGGATGTCGTGGCCGCACGCGTGCATCACGCCGACCTCCTGGCCGGCGTACGTGGTGCGCACCGTGGACGCGAACGGGAGCCCCGTGTTCTCCGTGATCGGGAGCGCGTCCATGTCCGCACGCACGGCGACGACGGGGCCCTCCCGACCGCCCCGCAGCACCCCGAGCACCCCGGTGTGGGCCACTCCCGTCCGGACCTCGTCGAAGCCGAGACCCCGCAGGTGCTTCGCCACCAGCGCCGCCGTCTCGTGCTCACGGTTGCCCAGCTCCGGGTGCTCGTGGAGGTGATGCCGGTACTCGATGGCCTGGGCGGCGTGACGGTCCACGAGCCGGTCGATGTCGGCGGTCTGGGCGGTCTGGGCCGATGAGGCGGTCGGAACCCCCATGACGGTAAGCGCGGCCGCGGCGCTCGCGACCAGGACGGCCAGGGAAGGGAGAGGGGACGAAAACCGCGTCGGGTGTCGGGTCATGGTCGGTTCTGCTTCGGTCAGGATGTGCGTTGGGTAGGGGATGAGTGTAGCCGGACCGGGCGGCGCGGCGCCAGTCGCCGCGCCGGCTCGGGTGCCGGCGCTTTGCAACGGGCGCTCGGGGCTGCGGTCTACCGATGGAAAGCGCTCCAGCGCAGGCGGAGCGGCACGGCCGGGCGGGCTTCGGAGGGCTGCGGCGTGAGGGCTCGGAGGTGAAGGGCGGGGGCGCGGGATCGAGGGTGGAAGGCCAGGGCGAGGGTCGAAGGCGAGGGTCGCGAGGTCCACGCGTGTGATTTTGACGGCGATTATTGCCGTCAAGTCCACACGCGTTGATGGCGCCTCCGCGCGTGTTCATTTGACTGCGATTATTGCCGTCAGACCCACACGCGTTCAGTCCGACGGCCCCTTCCGACCTGCGCCCTCGCCTTCGCCTGCGCCCTCGCCTTCGCCTGCACCTTCAGCCCTGGTCTCCGACCGTAGCCCTCAGTCCTCAACCCTCAACCCTTCGCCCCCGCCGCCGTTGTGAATCACCCGCCATCCCGCTATCCTACCCTTCGGTTTACCTTCGCCCCTGAGGATCGGTGCCGGACGCGCCGGTCGGAGTTCCCGCGAGGAGTGTGAATGCCCCGGGTCGTCCATCTCACGAAAGCGGCTGCCGGCGTGATCCGCCGGGAGGTGGAGAAGGCCCGTGGCAACGAGGTGTGCTTCGTGGCGGAGGTGGCGGAGAACGGCGCGGTGCGGAAGCCTCGTGTGGTGGCCCGGGGCCATAAGTCGGCGGTGCTGGCGGCGGTGGAGGAGGCGGAGCACGGGCAGCTGGTGATCCACAACCATCCGTCGGGGGAGCTGGATCCGAGCGACGCGGACTTCTCGGTGGCGACGCAGCTGAGTGCCCGCGGGCTGGGGATGGCCATCTGTGACAACGAGGCCAGGGAGCTGTACCTGGTGCTGGAGCCACCGCGTCAGAAGGAGCTGACGTTCCTGGACGAGGCGGAGGTCCGGGGTCTGCTGGCGCCGGGCGGGCCGGTGGCGTCGTCGCATAGGGCCTATGAAGATCGGCCGACGCAGCGGGACATGTCGGCGAGCGTGGCGGCGAGGTACAACGACGGCGGGGTTCTGCTGTCGGAGGCGGGGACGGGTACGGGGAAGAGCATTGCGTACCTGATCCCTGCGATCCGGTGGGCGGTGGAGAACCGTGAGCGGACCGTGGTCTCGACCAATACCATCAACCTGCAGGAGCAGCTGGTGACGAAGGACCTGCCGTTCCTGCGGGAGGCGCTGGACGTGCCGTTCCGGTACGCGCTGGTGAAGGGTCGTCGGAACTACATCTCGATCCGGCGGGCGAAGCTGGCCATGGACACGGGGATGGCGCTGATCGAGGGGTCGGAGCAGCGGGAGCTGCAGGCCATCGAGGAGTGGCTGGAGAGCACCGACGACGGGTCGCTCCAGGACCTGCCGTTCGAGCCCAGCGCCGAGGTCTGGGACGAGGTGGAGAGCGACAGCGACGTCTGCATCCGCAGCCGCTGCCCCCATTTCGAGAAGTGCTTCTACCAGAACGCCCGGCGGGGCGCCGCGGGGGCGGACGTCCTCGTCGTCAATCATCACCTGCTGTTCAGCGACCTGGCGGTGCGCCGGGCCACGGGCAACTGGACGGCGCCGGCGGTGCTGTCTCCGTACCGACGGGTGGTGCTGGACGAGGCGCACAACCTGGAGGAGGCGGCCACGAGCCATCTGGGGGTGGCGGTCTCGCGACGGGGCATGTTCCGGCTGCTGGGTAGGCTGGACCGTCGCGGGAAGGGCGTGCTCCGGGCCGTGGAGGAGCGGGTGCTGATGCTGGGCGAGGGGCGGACCCGAAAAGAGTGCCTGAAGGCCATCGATCGCCAGATCCGGCCGGACGTGGCCAACGCGAAGCAGCGGGCCGCGGAGCTGTTCAACCGGCTGGAGAGTCAGCTGGAGCGGAGCCAGGACGGGGTGCTGCGGCTGGCGGACGGCTTCGACAAGGAGCAGGCGTGGGAGCTGTCGGTGTCGCCTGCGCAGGAGGACCTGCTCATTGTGCTGGACCGGTTGGCCCGGGGGCTCGACGGGATCCGGGAGACGGTGCTGGCGGACCGGCAGGCCACCGAGAAGCTGGAAGAGCAGCTGGTGGAGGTGAACGCGCTGGCGGGCCGGGTCCGGGCCCAGGCCGACGGGCTCCGGAAGGCGCTGGTCCCCGGCGACGAGGAGGTGCCGACGGTCCGGTGGCTGGAGCGGCGGGGCGGCGGGCGGACGCAGGAGCCGAACATCGTGGCCAAGGCGGCCCCCATCGAGCTGGGGCAGGTGCTCCGGGAGGCGCTCTGGGAGCCGGTGGACACGGCGGTCCTGACGTCGGCCACCCTGACCACCCGCGACGGCTTCGACTTCCTGGCCGGTCGGCTCGGGCTCGAACGAGACGTGCGGGTGACCGAGGAGACGCACCCCAGCCCGTTCGACTTCTCCACGCAGACCATGGTGGCCATCCCCACCGACGTTCCCGACCTGGGCCGGGCCCACGATGGCGCCACCGCCGACGCTATCGCGGACCTGGCCGCCGCCACGGACGGCGGCATCTTCGGGCTGTTCACGTCCTATCGCTCGCTGCGGACGGTGGCGGCCGCGCTCCGGGAGCGGGTAGTGGACGGGAAGTGGCCGCTCTTCGTGCAGGGCGAGGCGCCCCGGGCGCAGCTGGTGCGGCGGTTCACCGAGAGCGGTCGCGGGATCCTCCTGGGCGTGGCCAGCTTCTGGGAGGGCGTGGACGTCCCCGGCGAGCCGCTCCGGGGGCTGGTCATCGCGAAGCTCCCGTTCAAGGTGCCCAGCGAGCCGCTGACCGCGGCGAGGATGGAAGCGCTCGAGGTGGAGGGCGGGAGCGGCTTCTTCCAGTACATGCTCCCCCACGCCGCGCTCCGGCTCAAGCAGGGGTTCGGCCGCCTGATCCGGTCCACCACCGACCGGGGCGCCGTGGTGTTGCTCGACCGTCGGGTGCTGGAGAAGAGCTACGGGAAGTACTTCCTGGAGACGCTCCCCCCGGCGCCGGTGCGAACGGGGCCGTGGGACGAGCTGAAGGAGGAGCTGGAGGCGTTCTATTCAGGCGCGGAGATCGCGGAGTGGGGCGCGGAGAGCGCGGAGGATAGCGCGGAGCTCGGCCGTGTCAGGGAGACGCCGGTGGAGGGGTACCGTGGGAAGCGGAAGCCGCGGACGGGGGGAGCGGAGCCGTCGTCGTGGGAGCCGACGGAGTCGCCGCCAGCGCCCATCTGGGACGGGCTGGAGACCATGGCCATGCGGGACCGGGAGCCGGGGGAGGAGCAGGAGTAGGAGCAGGACTGCAGCTGCAGGTACGAATACCAATACGAATACGAATACAAATGCCGACAGACCTGCCGGGGCCCACGAAGATCGTGTGTGTGGGGCGGAACTACGTGAGGCACGCGGAGGAGTTGGGGAACACGGTGCCGGAGGCGCCGCTGCTCTTCCTGAAGCCGCCATCGGCGGTCATCGCGAGCGGTGAGGCCATCGTTCGGCCGCCGGAGTCGAGCCAGGTGGAGCACGAGGGGGAGATCGCCGTCGTCATCGGGGAGCGGTGCCGGCGCGTGGCGGAGGAGGACGCCCTCGGGCACGTGGCCGGCGTGGCCGCGCTGAACGACGTCACCGCCCGGGACCTCCAGCGGAAGGACGGCCAGTGGAGCCGGGCGAAGGGGTTCGACACCTTCTGCCCGGTGGGTCCCTCGATCTCGGCCTCGGCCGAGGGCGTGGACTGGGACGCGCTGGAGGTCATCTGCACCGTGAACGGGGAGGTTCGACAGCGGGGCCGGGCCGGCGACATGGCGTTCCCGATCCCGTTCCTGGTGAGCTACATCAGCGGGATCATGACGCTGGAGCCCGGCGACATCATCGCCACCGGCACACCGGAGGGCGTGGGCCCGCTGGAGGCGGGGGCTGAGGTGGTGGTGGAGGTGACGGCCGGCGGCGAGGTGCTGTCGGCGGTGCGGAACCGGGTCGTGGACGGGTAGGTCTACCCCGTCAGACCCCCCTCACCCAGCTCCCGCAACCGGCTGTCGGCCTGGAGGAGCCGCACGTCGGTGGCCAGCTCGCCGGCCCGGTGCCGCTCGCCGAACGGGACGTTCAGGCGGATCCGCGTGCCCTTCGCCCAAGGGATGTCCTCGGCGGGGCCCAGACGGGCGAGCTCGATGTCCAGGATGGGGAGGAGGAGCCACCGCTTCCTGCGCTCCACCGTGCGAATGGCGTCCAGGGGGATCCGGACCTCGGTGACGCCCGACTGCGACCGGGCGTATTCCATCCCCGTCTCGCCGCCCACCTCCGTCACCGACTCGCGGTACTCGAGGACCATCGTGTCGTCCTCGAGACGGAGGAGGCCCTCGTAGGTGGTGGAGCGGTACGAGGTGCCGTCCATCTCCTCGGTGGCGGCTTTGAAGGGCAGGGCGTCCATGTCGTTTCCGGGCTGGTGTGGCGCGGGTCCGAGGCGGAATATGGCGGGGGTGGGGGCGTGGGCCAAGGAAGGCGCGCAGCCGTGGAGTCCCCTCCGGGCATGACGCTGGCGGTCCGGAGCGACGAGGGGCGCCCGGCCGGTTCCGGGCGCCCGCGGTCTTCCCGGCGTCCCGCTACGCCGCCGGCTTGATCAGCGCGTACCGGCGGATGGTCTGCGTGCCGTCGCCGGCTCGCCATACGCCGACCACGTAGTCGTCCCCGACGTCGGTGACCCGGAGCGCCCGCGGCACGTGGACCTCGCCGAGCCAGCGTCCTTCAGGGTCGAAGACCGACCAGACGCGATCCGGAGCACCGGGGGTCACCAGGTGGCCGGCCCACAGGCGGTGGTCGGGGTCGAAGAGGAGCTCACCGTTATGGGCGGGGAAGTGGTCGGCGAAGACGGCCCGGGCCATCTCCCGGCGCACGGCCGCCCGCTGGCTCGCCGGCGAGGCCTCGACGCGCTGCTCCCGGTAGTCGCGGCGGAAGCCGCGGCCGATCTCTTCCGGCTCCCAGGTCCGTCCGAAGCGGCGCAGGAGCGTGCCGTCCCGGTCGTGCTCCTCGATCCAGAACCCATCGCTGTCGGCCAGGTAGACGCTGTTGCCGTAGGCCCGGGCGTGGGCGAACGGGCTGAAGAGCACCACCCGGTCATCCTCCTGAGGGGTGCCGAGCCCGTCCACTACATGTTCGGTTCCCTGCGCCACCACGATGGTGTCGAGGGTCATGGCGTCGGGGTCGAGGCCCACGTACGGGAGCGGCACCCTGGCTGGGCCCTCGGAGACGGGCGCCGGGTTGTTGGGTCGGCCCAGCAGGTGGCCATCGGCGAACCGGGAGATCCAGAGCGGGGCTGCGCCCTCTACGTCACCGAGCCCCGCGGCGCCCAGGTCGAGGACCCGTGCGTCACCGGTGCCGAGGTGCAGGTACGTGATCCGGGCCATGGAGGGGTCGTAGACCAGCACGGTGTCGCTGGCCATCCAGCTGTGCAGGATGAAGTTGCACTGGGCGGGCCCCCGCCAGGGACCGGCCACGTTCCGGATGAACCCGCCATCACGGGCGAAGAGCCGCATCTCCGGCGGGTTGCTGCAGTGGGTGACCAGGAGGCGGCCGTCCTCGAGGATCCGGGCGTCACCGGCCGCGCTGAACTCGTAGGGACGCTGGCCGGCGAGCCCGCCCACCACGAGCTCCGGCTCCGAGCCGATCCGCCAGGCGGTCTCGGGGGTCCACGCGGGCTGATAGGAGCGGGTGATGGTCACGCCCGCGGAGTCCCGGGTCACCACCGGGGTGTCGGGCCCGGCGTCGCACGCCGAGCCCATCAGGAGCGTGGAGAGTGCGAGGGAGACGAGGGCGAACGAGCTGCGTCGGGCCATGGATACCCTCCCGTGTTCTGAAAAGTCGCACGGTTCGCCGGAAAGCGCCGGAGGGGTTCCGCTTCCCTGAAATGTCCCACTTGCCCCCGACTTCCGCAACGGTTCGATTGCGGCAGGTCCGCCCCGACAGGCGTTTCCATGCACCCCACCGCCGAGCTCCGTCATGCCCGTGGTCCACCAACGTTTCGACGATTTCCCGGCCTATCCGCTGGCCGAGGTCCCCCGCATCCGCCGCGAGCTGCGGGCCCGTGGCGTGGATGTCATCGACCTGGGCGCCGGCGACGCCGACCTGGCCCCGCCGCCGCAGGCGGTGACCGCCATGAAGGCGGCGGTCGAAGACCCGTCGCTGGGCAAGTACGCGTTCCAGCTCGGGCACGTGGCGCTGCGGGAGAGCCTGGCGGCGTGGATGGAGGAGCGGTTCGGCGTGGCCGTGGACCCCATGGAGGAGCTGCTCCCGCTCCTGGGCTCGAAGGAAGGGATCGCGCACCTGGCGTTCGGCTACGTGGGGCCCGGCGATGCCACCATCGTCCCGGACCCCGGCTACCAGCCGTACCGGGGCGGCACGCTGCTGGCCGGCGGCGAGCCATACCTGGTGCCGCTCCGCCCGGAGCACGACTTCCTCGTCCCGTTCGACCGGATCCCCGGCGACGTGGCGGCCCGGACCCGCATCGTGTACCTGAACTACCCGAACAACCCCACCGCCGTGGCGGCGCCCCGGGCCTACCTGGAGGAGGCCGTGGCGTGGTGTCGCTCCCATGACGCCGTGCTCTGCTACGACAACGCGTACAGCGAGATCGCGTTCGACGGCTACCGGCCGCCGTCCATCCTGGAGATCGATGGCGCCCGTGATGTGGCCATCGAGTTCCACTCGTTCTCGAAGACGTACAACATGACCGGCTGGCGCGTGGGGTGGGCGGTGGGTGGCGCGCCCATCATCGCGGCGCTGAAGCGGGTCAAGACGTTCGTGGACACCGGCCACTTCATGGCCGTCCAGGAGGGCGCCCGGGCGGCCGTGGATGCCTACGACGACTGGGTCCCCGGCAACGTGGCCACCTTCCGGCAGCGTCGGGACGCCGCCGTCGCCGCGCTCCGGGCCCATGGGTTCGACGCCGATCCACCGAAGGCCACCATGTACCTCTGGGTGCCCGTGCCGGAAGGGGAGGGGTCGGAGCCGTTCGCTCTCCGTGCGTTGGAACAGGAGGGTGTGGTGATCATGCCCGGCGCCGCGCTGGGCGATGGCGGGGAGGGGTTCTTCCGGGTGGCGCTGACGGCGGGGCCCGAGCGGCTGGTGGAAGCGGCGGAGCGGCTGGGGAAGGTGAAGCGGTCAGCGGGTTAAAGGAACGCGGCCGGGCAGCCGATCCTACCGGTAGAAGAGTAACGACCCCCGACCACGCCGTGCACCGGAGGCAGGCGGGCAGGGAGCGCCGGTGCAGAACCCGACCGAGCCCGAGCTCTGCCAGGCGATCCTCGCGCACACGGACGCCCTGTACGTCGTGACCGACGAGACGGGGCGGCTCACGTACAGCTCACCGGCTGCGGTGCGGGTCCTCGGTTGCGAGCCGGAGGAGCGGATCGGGGCTTCGGTCTATGATCTGATTCATCCGGAGGACGTGGACGGGCAGCGTGTCCAGCTGGCCCGCGTCCTCGAGGATGATGAGGCCGCCTTCTCGGGAGAGTTCCGGGCCCGGCACCGGGACGGCGCGTGGCGCGTGCTGGAGGGCACGGCGCTCAACCTGCTCGACGATCCTGCCATCGCCGGGATCCTGATCACGCTCCGGGACGTGACGGAGCTGAGGCGTGCGGAGGCGGAGCTCGACCGGGCCCGGGTGCTGCTCCAGGAGGTGGTGGCCCATGTGCCGGTGGTGCTGCAGCAATATCTTCGATGTTTACGCCGAGGCGCCGGAGGAACTCGAGCAGCTGCGTCGGGCGCTCGAGGGTGAGGCCGTGCAGGTGCGCGTGCAGACCGCCGGCCGGATCTTCGACAGCCGCATCCGCCCGATGCGGTCGGACGGCGAGGTGGTCGGCGCCGTGGGAGTGGCGCTGGACGTGACCGAGGCCGCCCGGGAGGCGGAGCGGGCGGAGTTCCGGGCGCGGCTGCTCGACCACGTCGGCGATGCCGTGGTGGTGACTGACGCCGAAACCCGCATCATCTACTGGAACGACGCCGCTGAAGAAATCTTCGGCTGAAGCCACCAGGAGGCGCTCGGGAGCCGGAGCGTGGACCTGATGGTCCAGGAGCACCGGGTGGAGGCGGCCAGAGAAGTGATGGAACGGCTGCGCGCGGGTGACCGCTTCACCGACGAGGTCTGGCTGCGCCGGAAAGACGGCTCGACGTTCCCCGCGCTGGCATTTCTGGAGGACAATACCGCCGACCTGGTGCTCACGGACGTGATCATGCCGAAGACCAGCGGGCCGGAGCTGATCCAGGAGCTGCGGGGTCGGGACCCGCAGATGCGCAGCCTCTTCATGTCCGGCTACGTGGCCGACGAGCTGGAGGCCCGGGGCCTCGATCGCGACACGGAGCACTTCCTGCCCAAACCCTTCACCCCCCATGACCTGATGGAGGCCGTCCGGACCGCGCTCCGGGATTGACAGGCAGCTCCCCGGCGCCGTCACAGGATTCCACTCACACGGGCCATTCAGCGGTCCGCGGCCCGGACCGCGCCGCGGAACGGAGACCTCCCCCCGGGTTATCAGCACGAGATGACCGATCGGCCGCGCAGCCAGCCCTCGAAAGCCGGACGTCGTTCCCTGCCCGAGCGCCGGGCCCGGGAGCGGCGCGTTCTATGGGCAGGCCTGGCGGTCTCCCTGGTCGCGCACCTGGTGGCCGTGGGGCTCATCGGGGCGTGGCTCGAGCCCGATCCCACCCCGTCACGTCACAGCCCGGAGCCGTTCATGGCGGAGCCGCCGCCGGGCATGCGTGCCGTGGAGATCGCCGTGGCGCCGGAGCCGGAGATCGAGGAGCCGACCGAGCCCGAGGAGCCGCAGCCGGAGCCTGAGGAGGAGCCGGAGCCGGCACCGGCGCCGGTCCGGACCGGGAGGGCGCCGGCGGACACCCTCACGGCCGCGGACCGGCTGGCCCCCAGGGTGGTGGACCCACGGCTCTGGGAGCCCATGGTCCTGATCCCTGTGGAGCCCACCTTCGAGGAGGTGGAGGCCCGGGTGGGCGCCGCCATCGAGATGATGAACGATTCCATGCTCGCCGAGGCCGAGGCCGCCATGCGGGCCCGGGACTGGACGGTGGTGGACGACGACGGTGGCCGGTGGGGGATCAGCCCCGGTAAGATCCATCTGGGGAAGGTCACGCTCCCGCTCCCGATCTGGCTCCCGGTGGATCCTGACGCCGCGGCGGACCAGCGGCAGTGGTACGAGCTGGACCAGGCGCTGGAGCGAACCCGGATCCTCGATACCTTCCAGGAGCGGGTACAGGCGATCCGCGAGCGCCGGGACCGTGAGCGGGCCGAGCGCCGCGGGGAGAACAGCGGGGAGAACAGCGGGGAGGGTGGCGGCTGAGCCGCCCCATGGTGTACGACTTGCAGCCGCCCGCTCCCGGGGGCGGATGGCGTAACGGAGGCGACCGATGACGACGAGCGATCGCAGGCTCTGGAAGCTGATCGGATTGACCGCGGGTATGGCCACCGGGATCTGGCTCTGGCGGCGAGGGATGGAGCGGGCGTGGGAGTTGGCCGAGGCCGAGCCGCTGATCCCAGTGGAAGGCGATGCCGCCGAGAGCCTGGCCCGAGCGCTGGCCAGCGACCTGGAGCTGGCCGGGTTCGACCTGCAGGTCCACGCCGTGAGCGAGGGCGTGATCGAGATCACCGGGGCGGTGGCCGAGCCCGTCCAGCGGGCCCGGGTGGTGGCCATGGCCCACAACACGCCGGGCGTGGACACCGTCGTCAACCGGATTGTGGTGTCCGACGCGTGAGCCGGACCCGAGCCCGCGTACCCGCGGTCCGGCCGGTGGCGGTCGGACCGCGATTCGTTTAACCTAAGCCGCTATGACTGAACCGCTTTCGAAGACATACGATCCGGCGGCCATCGAGAAGCCGCTCTACGAGGAATGGCTCGAAAAGGGCTACTTCAGCGCGTCCGCCGACGCCGTCCTGGAGGGCGCGCGTGATCCGTACGTGATCGTGATTCCGCCGCCGAACGTGACGGCGGTCCTGCACATGGGGCACGGGCTCAACAACACGCTCCAGGACCTGCTGATCCGGTGGCGGCGGATGCAGGGCCGCGAGGCGCTCTGGATCCCCGGCACCGACCACGCCGGGATCGCCACGCAGAACGTGGTGGAGCGGCAGCTGGCCGAAGAAGGTCTGACGCGGCAGGACCTGGGCCGGGAGGCGTTCGAGGAGAAGGTCCGGGAGTGGGTCGGTGAGACCCGGCCCCGGATCATGGAGCAGCTGGAGGCCACCGGGTGCTCGTTCGACCTCTCCCGGGAGCACTTCACCCTCGATGATGACCTCTCACAGGCGGTCCGGGAAGTCTTCGTCCGGCTCTATGAGAAGGGGCTGATCTACCGCGGGCTCTATATCATCAACTGGTGCCCGCGCTGTCTCACGGCATTGTCCAACGAAGAGGCCGAGCCGGAGGAGACCCACGGCAAGCTCTGGCACCTGCGGTATCCGGTGGTGGGAGCCGACGACGACGTGGACCTCCCGACGCTCCCCGATGGCCGACCGTACCTGCTCGTGGCCACCACCCGGCCCGAGACCATGCTCGGTGACACGGCGGTGGCGGTGCATCCCGACGACGAGCGGTTCACGGGGCTTGCCGGTCTCACCGTGGATCTGCCGCTGACCGATCGCACGATCCCGGTGATCCAGGACGGCTGGGTCGACCCGGAGTTCGGAACGGGCGCGGTGAAGGTCACGCCGGCCCACGACCCGAACGACTTCGCGATCGGGGAGCGCCACGGGCTGCCGAAGATCGACATCCTGACCGATGAGGGGATCATCAGCGAGCAGGCCCCGGAGGCGTTCCGGGGGATGGACCGCTTCGATGCCCGGCAGGCGGTGGTGGACGCCTTCGAGGCCCTGGGGCTGCTCGAGGGCGTGGAAGACTATGAGCACTCGGTGCCCCGCTGCTACCGGTGCGATACCGTGGTCGAGCCGCGGCTCAGCGAGCAGTGGTTCGTGAGGATGGAGCCGCTGGCGGAGCCGGCGCTGGAGGCGAGCCGGAACGGCACGCTGTCGTTCACGCCCGATCACTGGCAGACGGTCTACGAGAACTGGCTCGAGAACATCCGGGACTGGTGCATCAGCCGGCAGCTCTGGTGGGGCCACCGGATCCCCGTCTGGTACTGTCGGGACGCAGACTGCCGGGAGACCATCGTGGCCCGGGAGGACCCCACCGAGTGTCCGGAATGCGGTGGGACCGACCTGGAGCAGGATCCCGACGTCCTCGACACCTGGTTCAGCTCGTGGCTCTGGCCGTTCAGCACCATGGGCTGGCCCGACGAGACGAAGGACCTGAAGGCGTTCTATCCCACGAACACCCTGTCCACGGCCCCGGAGATCCTCTTCTTCTGGGTGGCCCGGATGATCATGGCCGGGTACGAGTTCATGGGCGAGGAGCCGTTCACCGACATCCTCCTCCACGCCACCGTGCGCGACCACCACAACCGGAAGATGTCCAAGAGCCTCGGCAACGGCATCGACCCCCTCGAGGTGGTCGACAGGTTCGGCGCCGACGCCCTCCGCTACACCGTGGTGGCCGGTGCCGCCGTGGGCACCGACATCCAGCTCAACTACGAGAACCTGGAAGAAGCCTTCGCCCCCGGCCGCAACTTCGCCAACAAGCTCTGGAACGCCGGCCGGTTCGCCCTCATGAACCTGGGTGACGAGCCGGTGAAGACGCCGGAGCGGGTGGCCGAGCACCTGGAGCTGGCCGACCGCTGGATTCTGTCCCGGCTCTCGCGCACTACCCGGAAGGTGGACGCGGCGCTGGAGAGCTACCGGGTCCACGAGGCGGCGGAGACGGTTCATTCGTTCTTCTGGGGCGAGGTGGCCGACTGGTACCTGGAGCTGATCAAGGGTCGGATGGCCGGCGACGCCGGTGACGACAGCCGCGAGGCGGCCAAGGCGACGCTCGTGGCCACCCTCGACGGCGTGTTCCGGCTCCTGCACCCCATCATGCCGTTCATCACCGAAGCCCTCTGGCGCCGGCTGCCGTGGCCCGAGGGCCCGGACGCCGAGCCGCGGGCCGACTCGCTCATGATCGCCCGGTGGCCGGCGCCCCGACCCGACCGGGAGGACCACGCGGCGGAGAAGGAGATGAAGGCGCTTCAGGAGCTCATCACCAGCGTCCGGTCGATCCGGAGCGAGTACGACGTACCCGCCCGGGCCGAGGTGACCGTCGAGCTGACGGATGTCGGCACCGCGCTGGAGGCCGCCCTCGCCGCGGAGGAGCGGTCGCTCCGTCGCCTGGCCACAGTGGGTGAGATCCGCTACGACGAGGATGGCGATCGGGGCGCCGGGGCCCACGCCGTGCTCCAGTCCGGGGCCGAGATCTTCGTCCCGCTCGAGGAGCTCATCGACGTGGCGCGGGAGCGGGAGCGGCTGCAGGACGAGCTCGACCGGATCGGCGGGCTGCTGGCGTCCACCGAGCAGCGGCTCTCCAACGAGCAGTTCGTGGAGAAGGCGCCCGACGAGGTAGTGGCACGGGAACGGGAGAAGGCGGACAGCTTCCGCGACCAGCAGGAGCGCCTCTCCCGGAAGCTCGCGGCACTGACGTGAGCCGGGCCGCGGCCGGGGCGCTGCTGGCGGCCGCGGCGGTGGCGGCCTGCGCCCAGCCGGGCCGGCCGCCCGGTGGCGAGACCGACCGGTCACCGCCCCGAGTGGTGGAGACCCGGCCCGCGGCGTTCGACACCCTGACGGACCTGAGCCAGCCCGTGGTCATCGTGTTCGACGAACGGTTGAGCATCCGGTTGCAGGGCGTCTCCGAGATCAGCGAGGCCGTGCTGGTCTCGCCGGCCGCGGGCGTGCCGCTCGCGAGCTACAGCGGACGCCGGATGACCGTGCGGTTGGCCGGTGGCTGGCAGCCGGATCAGGTGTATCGCGTGGTGATCCAGCCCGTATTCCGCGACCTGTTCGGCAACCAGCGCCAGGAAGCCGTGGACCTGGTGTTCAGCACCGGAGCGCCCATCACCGAGAGCGCGCTGGCCGGGTTCGTCACCGACCGCCTCACCGGGCGGATCGTGGCGGACGCACGGGTCCGGGCCACCCGGCGCATCGACGGGGAGCAGTACGTGGCCGTGAGCGACACCGGCGGGTTCTTCGCCCTCCGGTTCGTGCCGGCCGGGGCGTACGACATCCAGAGCTGGATCGATCAGGACCGGAACCGGGAGCCGGACTTCTTCGAGGCCCAGGACACCGCGGACACCGCCATCGGCGTCGGCGACACCGCCGTGGTCGAGCTTGCCGTCCTGCCGATGGATACCACCCCGGCGAGGCTGGCCCGGGTGGAGCCCATCGATTCGTCCAGGCTCCGCCTGGTCTTCGACGACTATTTCGCGCCGGGGCCCGTGGCAGGCGAAGCCCGGCTCTACCTCCTGCCCGATACCACCCTCGTCACCACGTCGGGGCGGCTCATCCACATCACCCGGCTCGACTCGATCCTTGCCGCCGAAGAGGCCGTTCGCGCCGCACGTGACTCGGCCCTCGCCGCCGTTGCCCGCGAGGACTCCATCCGGGCGCTGCGCGACTCCCTCGAAGCCCTCCCCGACTCGATCCGGCCCTCGGCCGACAGCAGCCGCACCCTCCTCGGCGAGACCGTGGCCGTGCCCCGGGACACCGGCGCCGCGCGGCCGGCCCGCCCCGGCCAGCTCCGCCCGCCAGGCGCGGACCGGCAGCAGCGCCGACCAGAGCAGGCCCGGAGGCCCGCGCAGCAGCAGGCCCGGGGCGAGGAGCCGCTCCCGGCTCAGGAGCTCGTGCTGCTCCTGCCCGGTACCCTCACGCCGGATACCACCTACTACCTGGAGGTCGATGGGGTCGTGAACATACGAGAAGTACCCCGTGGCGGCGGGGCCGCGCCCTTCCGGTCGCCGGTACCGGACACGGCCGACTCCGATACGGCCGCGGTGGATACCGTGGTCACGGATACGCTTCCTGGCGATACGATCCCGCCGGACACCATCCCGCCGGACACCATCCCGCCGGACACCATCCCGGCGGCCCGGGCCGCTCACCCCCTGGTGACCGCCATGCTGCGCCCGTGGGGCGGGGGAGGTGGCCCATGAGCGATCCTCGCCGGTCGATCCCCGCGGTGGACACGCTGCTGGAGACCGAGGCGTTCGGGCCGCTCCTGGAGCGGGTGGGCCGGGAGCGGGTGGTGCGCACGCTCCGGGCGGTGCAGGACGAGCTCCGGCGGGCTTTGGGGGAGGGCGACGCGCCGGACGTGGAGCTGCTGGGGCCGGAGTGGTACGCCGGACGGGTGACCGAGGTACTGGACCGGGAGGACACGCCGTCGCTGCGGCGGGTGATCAACGCCACCGGCGTGGTGCTGCACACCAACCTGGGGCGGGCGCCGCTGGCGGAGCCGGCGATCCGGGCGGTGGTGGAGACGGCGGCGTACGGCTCGCTGGAGTACGACCTGGAGGCGGGGGAGCGGGGCTCTCGCTACGACCATTGCGTGTCGCTGCTCCGGGACCTCACCGGCGCGGAGGACGCGCTGGTGGTGAACAACAACGCCGCCGCGGTGGTGCTGGTGCTGAACACGCTGGCCGAGGGCCGGCCGGTGGTGATCAGCCGGGGCGAGCTGGTGGAGATCGGCGGCTCGTTCCGGGTGCCGGAGATCATGGCCCGGAGCGGCGCCATCATGCGCGAGGTGGGCGCCACGAACCGGACGCACCTGCGCGACTACGCCGCCGCCCTCGACGGTGCGGCGCTGATCCTCAAGGTGCACCGCTCCAACTTCCGGGTGGAAGGGTTCACCGCGGAGGCCCGGGTCGAGGAGCTGGCCGGGCTGGCGGCGGAGCGGGGGATCCCCCTGGTCCACGACCTGGGCTCGGGCGCTCTCTACGACATGACCCGGCTCGGGCTGCCGCCGGAGCCCACGGCCACGGCGGCGCTGGCGGCGGGCGCCGACGTGGTGACCATGAGCGGGGACAAGCTGCTGGGCGGGCCCCAGGCCGGGATCATCATCGGCACCGCCGACGCAGTGGCGGCCATGCGCACCAATCCCCTCTGCCGCGCCTTCCGGCCCGGCAAGATGACCCTCGCCGCCCTGGAGGCCACCCTCCGCCTCTACCGTGGCCCGGACCCGGTCCGGGAGATCCCGACGCTCCGCATGCTCGGCGCCGATCCGGGCGAGCTCGAGGAGCGGGCCCGGGCGCTGGCCGACGCGCTGAACGGCCTGGTCGGCGACGCCATCACCGCCACCGTCGAGCCCTCGGCCGGGGCCGTGGGCGGCGGCGCGTACCCGGGCGTGGAACTGCCGGGCCACGCCGTCACCCTCGATGTCGACGACCCGGACGGCCTGGCTCGCCGCCTCCGGCACGGTGACCCGCCCGTGATCGGCCGCGTCCGCGATGGCCGGCTCTGGCTCGACCCTCGCACGGTGGCCCCGGGCGACGAAGAGCGCCTGGTCGCCGCCGTGGAAGCTGCCGTGGTGGCCCCGGCCCTGACGGGTCCGACGCGTTCGACGCGTTCGACGGAGCCGACCGATGGTTGAGCCGGCCGTCTTCACCGACCGCGACGGCACCATCATCCGGGAGCGCGACTACCTCTCCGATCCCGCCGATGTGGAGCTCCTGCCCGGCGCCGCGGAGGCGCTCCGGGCGTTCCAGGACGCGGGCTACGCCATCGTCATCGTCACCAACCAGTCCGGGATCGCCCGCGGCTACTACGACGAGGTCGATTACCGGGCGGTGGCCGCGGAGGTCGAGCGCCGGCTGCGCGCCCAGGGCGTGGACGTCCGGGGCGCGTACCACTGCCCCCACCACCCCGACATCACCGGCCCGTGCCGGTGCCGGAAGCCGGAACCCGGGATGTTCGAGGACGCCGCAGCCGAGCACGATCTGGCCCTCGCAGACTCCATCTACATCGGAGACCGGGTCCGGGACATCGCGCCCGGACTCCGGCTCGGCGGCACCGCCGTGCTGGTCCGGACGGGGTACGGCCAGGAGGAGGCCGCCGGGGCGCCGGAGGGGGCACTGGTGGTGGATGATCTGGCCGGCGCGGCGCGGCGGATTCTCGGATCCGAGAGACGTTGACACTCCGGCCGGTCCCGGGTATCCTTCGGGACGAAACCTCCGGCCCGGGGACGGGTAGATGGGGGTGAACGGAACGGAAACGGATACGCAGCAGGAGGAGCCCGAATGACCATCACGGTCACGCCCAACGCGGTGGAAGAGGTGCAGAAGTTCATGGATGAGCAGGGCGCGGCGGACACGGCCGGCCTTCGGGTCGCGGTGCTGCCCGGCGGCTGCTCCGGCTTCCAGTACGGCCTCAACATCGAGGACGAGCCGCAGGAAGACGACGAGATCATCGAGAAGAACGGGGTCCGCCTGTTCGTGGACCCGTTCAGCGGTCAGTACCTGGATGGCGTGGAGATCGACTACGTCACCACCATGATGGGCGCGGGGTTCACCTTCAAGAACCCGAACGCCACGGGCGGCTGCGGCTGCGGGAGCAGCTTCACGGCGTAAGCTCCGTCGCTCGGCGGGACGGCGAGGGCCCGGTCGCGAATATTCGCGGCCGGGCCCTCTTGTCATGGGAAGTCCGTCCCGTTGGACGTGGACCACGGCGGTCAATACCTTGCCATCATGATCACGATCAAGACGTATACATCGACGGGCTTCGGCGAGAACGCGTACCTGGTGCGCTGTGACGAAACGGACCGCTGGTTCGCCATCGATCCGGGCGGTGAAGCGGAGCGGATGGTGGAGGCGGTGGAGGCGGAGGGGGGCACGCTGGAGGGGATCGTGCTGACCCATGCGCACCTTGACCACGTGGAGGGTGTGGCAGACGTTTCGGAGCGGATGCCCGCCCCGATCTGGCTCCACGAAGACGATCGGCCGCTGTACGACTCGGTGGCCGAGCAGGCCCGGATGTTCGGCTACGAGGTGCGGATCCCGCCGCCGCCGGACAGGGAACTGGTGGGCGGGCAGGAGCTGCGGCTCGGCGAGTGCGTCTTCGAGGTCCGCCACGCGCCCGGCCATTCGCCGGGGCACGTGATCCTCTACCACGAGCCGTCGGCCACGGCGTTCGTGGGCGACGTGGTCTTCGCCGGCTCCATCGGTCGTACCGACCTGCCGGGCGGCAGCTACCAGGCGCTGATGGCGTCGATCCGCGAGCAGGTGCTGACGCTGCCGGACGAGACGTCGCTGTACACCGGGCATGGGCCCGTGACCACCGTGGAGCGGGAGCGGACCACGAACCCGTTCCTGGTCCCGCATCACCCAGGGAGCCGAGCATGAGCGAGCGATTGGCGGTATTCGCGTCCGGGTCGGGCACGAACCTGCAGGCGCTGATCGACCATTTCGACGAGAACGCCGCCGCCGAGGTGGTGCTGGTGGTCAGCGACAAGGCCGCCTGCGGCGCGCTGGATCGGGCCGAGGAGGCCGGGATCCCGACCCACCGCATCCCCGTCCACAAGCGGCCCATCGCGGCGGTCTCCGCCGACATGATCGACGCGCTGGAGTCGGCGAAGGCCGATATCGTGGCGCTGGCCGGCTTCCTCCGGCTGGTGCCGCCCGCCGTGGTCAAGCGGTTCCAGTACCGGATGCTGAACATCCACCCGGCGCTGCTGCCGTCGTTCGGTGGGAAGGGGATGTACGGGCACGCGGTCCACGAAGCGGTCCTGGATGCCGGGTGCCGGATCACCGGCCCCACCGTGCATTTCCTCGACGAGCGGTATGACAGCGGCCGGATCGTGGCCCAGTGGCCGGTCCCCGTACTGGATGACGACACCCCCGAAACGCTGGCGAAGCGGGTGCTCCGGGTGGAGCACGTCCTCTATCCGGCCGCCGTGGAGTGGCTCGCCCGGGTCCTGGCCGCCGCCGAGGGTGACGAGGCCGCGGCCGTCCGGGAGGCGATGCCGCTCCCGGTCAGCGACGATATCTGCTTCTGCCTGAACGAGGGGACCGACCCCGACCGTCGGGGGATCCGGCGGATCTTCGGCCTGGACTGACCCCAGCGAGCGAGACGAGACCACGATGCCGAGAGCGATCCTGAGCGTATCCGACAAGACCGGGCTGCCCGAGTTCGCCGCCGGGCTGGCCGAGCTGGGCTGGGAGCTGGTCTCCACCGGCGGCACCGCCCGCGCACTGCGGGAGGCCGGCCTCGAGGTCCAGGACGTCTCCGAGATCACCGGTCACCCCGAGATGATGGACGGCCGGGTGAAGACGCTGCACCCGGCGGTCCACGCCGGGATCCTGGCCCGGGAAGGCCAGGATGGCGCCGCGCTGGCCGCCCAGGGCTACGCCGCCATCGACCTCGTGGCCGTCAACCTCTACCCGTTCCGCGAGGCCGTGGCCCGGGGTGCCGACCTCGAGGAGGCCATGGAGAACGTCGATATCGGCGGGCCCACCATGCTCCGGTCCGCGGCCAAGAACCACGAGCGCGTGGTGGTGGTGGTCGACCCGGCCGATTACGGCCGCGTCCTGGAGGCGCTGCGCGAGGGCGGCACCGACGCCGCGCTGCGCCGCGACCTCGCCCGGAAGGTGTTCGACCACACGTCGTCGTACGACCGGGCCATCACCCGCTACCTCGACGGGCTCGAGGACGGGACCGGCGCCGACGACGCGGGCGCCTCGGCGCTCCCGGCGAGTCTCGAGCTCCGGCTCGAGAAGGTCCAGGAGCTGCGCTACGGCGAGAACCCGGACCAGCCGGCGGCGTTCTACGCCGAGGCCGATCCGCCCGCCGGCTCGCTGCCGGAGATGGAGCAACTCCACGGCAAGGGGCTCAGCTTCAACAACCTCATGGACATCGAGGGCGCCATCATGGGCGCGTCGGCGTGGAGCGCCGACGAAGGCGTGGCGTGCTGCATCATCAAGCACACCACCCCGTGCGGCCTGGCCCTCGGCGGCGACGCCGAGGACGCGTACCGACGGGCGCTGGCCGGCGACCCGGTGAGCGCGTTCGGCGGGATCGTGGCGCTGAACGTGCCCGTGACCGGTGCGGCCGCGGACGTCATGGCCGAGCACTTCCTCGAGGTGATCGTGGCGCCCGACTTCGACGATGAAGCCCGCGAGGTGCTCCAGCAGAAGAAGAATCTGCGGCTCATCCGGCTGCCCGTGGCCGCCGCACCCGCCGGCGAGCTGGACCTGAAGCGGGTCCGGGGCGGGCTCCTGGCCCAGCACCGGATGTCCATGGGGTTCCCGGAGGATGGCTGGAACGTGGTCACTGACCGGGGCCCCAGCGACGCCGAATGGGCCGACCTTCGCTTCGGCTGGCGTGCGGCGGCGGTGGTGAAGTCCAACGCCATCGCCCTGGTCGAGGACCGGCGCACCGTGGGGATCGGGGCGGGGCAGATGAGCCGGGTCGACGCGTCACGGATCGCCGTGATGAAGGCCCGCGATCAGGGGGTGGACCTGGAGGGCGCCGTGCTCGCCTCCGATGCCTTCTTCCCGTTCCGCGACGGCGTGGACGCCGCCGCAGAGGCCGGGGTGACCGCGGTGATTCAGCCCGGGGGCTCCGTCCGCGATGAGGAAGTCATCGAGGCCGCCGACGAGCACGGTCTGGCCATGGTCTTCACGGGGCGGCGGGTGTTCCGGCACTGAGAATCCGTCCCCCGGCACGCCGTAGGCGGAGGCCGGGGCCGTGATCAGGACCCTGGTGGGTCTTCCGCCGGGGTCGAGTCCGGCTACGTCGCTGCGTCGAGCTTCCGGTAGCGGGTAGGGGTCAGCCGGACACCGGGGCGGGGCTCGGGCCCGCGCCACCAGTAGTAGACCCGCTCGGACTCCCTCAGGGAAAACGTCTGGTGGCCGCCCTCGACGCCGACCACCACATCGCGTCCATCGGGTCGACGGATCCCGGCGGGACCCGTCCCCTGATCCACCCTGAGCTCGTAGCGGCCTGCCGTAAGGTACCTGTACGTGCCGCTCATACTGCCTCCTTCCTGCACCATCAAAGATGGTCCCGATCCGACGGGGGGTCAACGATTTCAGCGTTTCTCCCACACGGTTTCCGGGGTTTCCCCGATGGCGGAGCGCCGGCCGGCGTGGCACCTTTGAGGTGTGCGCCGCAGGCGCACGACGGCCTGACACCCGATCCGAGGAGGGAGCATGAACGCCCAGCGACAGCGTCTCATCGCCGACGGCTTCGCGGCCGGATTGATCGGATACGCCCTGGTGGCGGGGTTCTTCGTCGTCCTCAACGTTCTGACCGGGCACTCACCGTTCTACACGGCATCGCTGATGGGGGACGCGATCTTCGCCGGGCTCCGCGATCCGGCCGCCGTCACGCTGGCCCCGGGGCCGATCCTGGCGTTCAACGGCGTGCACATCGCCGCGTACCTCCTGTTCGGCTTCTTCGCCGCCTGGCTGGTTTATGAGACGGAGCTGCACCCGGAGTTCTGGTACCTGGCCTTCTTCTTCTTCGTCGGGATCACGCTCCTCAGCTTCGCGGCGGTGCTGGCGGCCATGGTGCTGATCGGCGACCCGGTGCCGACCTGGTCGGTCTTCGTCGCCAGCGTGCTGGCGGCGGTGGGGATGGCGGCGTACCTGACGGCGTCGCACCGCTCGCTGATCCGTTCCATCGAAGACGCGCAGGAAACCCGGCTGGGCCGAATCGAGTAGAAGGAGCCATGGAGAAACCCCATCTCGCTCCAGCCGACTACCTGACGCTTCCCCGGCTCCTCTCGGTGCCGGTGCTCTGGGCGCTGGCGTCGCTGGGCTCCACCTTCTGGCTCGGGGTCGGGCTCGCGCTGGCCGGGCTGACCGACGTGCTCGACGGACCGGTGGCCCGCTATACCGGGAAGAGCTCCCGCTGGGGCGGCCAGCTCGACTCGGCGGCCGACATCCTCCTGATGGCGTCGATCTTCTGGTGGTTCGTCCTCCTCACGCCCGAGTTCTTCCTCGACAACGCCACCCCGCTGGTGGTCTGGGCCGTGATCGGGACGGTGGCGGTGGTGGCCACCTACATCAGGTTCGGCCGGTTCGGCAATCTGCACCTCTACTCGGCCAAGGCCGCCGGTGTGCTCGGCTACCTCTTCGCCGTCTCCTTCTTCATCCTCGATGGCTACAGCCCCGCCTTCTTCTACGTGGCCGTGACCGTCGCCATTACAGGCTCCACCGAGACGCTCCTGGTGGCCCTCCTCCGCCCTCGGGCGAATGACCGGATCGGATCGATCCTGCTCCCGGGGCGGTAAAGCCCTTCGTCATTCGTATCTGGATTCGTACTCGTACTGAAGATGGAGCGCGCCGGGATCGAGGGGAGCGGCGGCGAATCGGGTTTGTCGAGGGCCCGGGGCGAATCCGGTGTTCGCGGCGGCTTCCGGCCCTCAATCCAATTACGGGTCTTCGCCAGATTTGTTGAGAAGGCTCCGTACTCGAGTCGACAATGTGCGGATCGAACACCGGGTTCTGTACTCGTAATCGTAGTTGTAGTTGTAATGGAGCCAGCGAGGTTCGCCGCTGACCCGGCCCTGCCGCGCCAGATGGCCATCCCGGGCGGGGTGGACGGCGTAGTGCTCCTCCCCAACGCCTGACCGCGGCTTCGCGGATGCCACGACCCGGCCTTCCGCGTGCTGTCCTTCCGCGTCTTCCGCGGATTCCGGTGTGAGAGGCTGTTCCCTGTCCCCGCCCCATTGCTTTCTTCAACAAATTCGGAGAAGAGCAGAGAAGAGCCCCAATTGCAACCACGGCTACACCTACGAAGGACTATCCCCCCGCTTCCTCCATGGCCCTCCGTATGGCTTCCACCGCCTCCTTTCCGGCGGTGTAGCCCTTTTCGATCAGCTCGTCGCGCTGCTTCATGTCCCAGTGGTTGTGGGGCTCGAGGTCGGGCTCGATAACTATATCGGCCTTGTCGAGCTCGAGGCTCAGCGCGGTGGCCGTATTCACGGTGATGAGGAAGGCGTTGGTGAGGACGCCCAGGAGGTTGCTGACCTCCTCGAAGTCCAGTGCGTCGCCGAGGGTGGCGGCCACCGCCACGTCGGCGCCCAGCTCCCGGATCGCGGTGACGGGCACGTTCTCCACGATCCCGCCGTCCACCAGGAGTCGGTCGCCCATTTCCACGGGGGTGTAGATCCCGGGGATGGCGGCGCTGGCCCGGACGGCGTCGGCCAGCGGGCCCTCCCGGAGCACCACCCGCTCGCCGGTGTGGATATCCGCGGTGACGATGGCCAGGGGAATCCCGGCGTCCTCGATCCGGGCCTCGCCGAGCTCGTCCTCCAGCAGCTCACCCACCGGCTCGTTGGTGAGCAGCCCCAGCGAGGTGCGGGTGAAGCCGGACACCTTCCGCCATGTCAGCGGGGAGAGGAGCTCCCGGGTCCGGTCTGGGTCCACGCCGAAGGCGTAGAGGGCGGCGACGATGGCGCCCGCACTGGTCCCGGCCACGCAATCGACGTGGATTCCGGCCTCCTCCAGGGCATCGAGGAGCCCGATGTGGGCGAAGCCGAGGACGGCGCCGCCGCCCAGGGCCAGGCCGAGGGTCGGGGTCGAGTCTTCGCCGCCTGCGTCGCCGTCGTTCGGGTCGGTCATGGTCTCCCTGTCCATCGCCTGACGAATCGATACGCCAGGAGTGCAACCCCCGTGCCCCACGCCAGGGCGCCCAGGCTCCGGGGTCGGGCAAGGGCGTCGGGCACCCGGGCCGCGGGGGCGAGGGCTACGTGCCCGGCGGACGGGAGCCGGCCGTCGCGCTCCAGCGCCATGTGCACCACCTCGGCCAGGTGCCGGGGCCGCCGGAGCCCGTTCTGCTCGAGCATCTCCCGGCACGAGAAGCCGTCGGTCAGGATCAGTGTGCGCCGGTCGGCGGCGCGCACGGCGGGGAGGAGCACGCGCTCGCCGCACGCCTGGGCCACATCATACTTCTCCTCCTCGAAGCCGAAGGCGCCGGCCATCCCGCAGCAGCCGGAGTCGAGGAGCTGGTAGCGGACCTCGAGCCGATCGAGCACCCGCTGCTGGGCGTCGAAGTCGAGGACGCTTTTCTGGTGACAGTGGCCGTGGACCAGCGCCTCCTCACCCGGGAGCGTGCCCAGATCGAGGCCCGCCTCCCGGTCGAGGAACTCGCTGAGAAGGAAGGTGTTCTCCGAGAGCCGCCGCGCGTCGGGGTCGTCGGGGAAGAAGGCCAGCAGTTCGTCCCGGAAGGTGGCCACGCAGCTCGGCTCCAGCCCGATGACCGGCGTGCCCCGGCGGATATCGACCCGGAGCGCGTCAAGGATCTGCCGGAGCTGCCGCTTCGCCAGCCCGAGGAAGCCGTGGTCGTAGAGCGGCCGGCCGCAGCAGAGGGCGGCCCGCGGCATGGTGGGCCGGTACCCCAGCGCCTCCAGCACCTCCACCGCCGCTCTGCCGACATCCGGGTGGAAGTGGTTGTTGAAGGTGTCGGGCCAGAGGATGACCCGCTCGCCGGCGCCGGCCCGCGCCCCGGCCTTCTCCCGCTCGCGGAACCACGCCTTGAGGGTGGTGCGCGCAAACCGCGGGATCGCGCGGTCGGGGTGGATCCCCGCCAGCCGCTTGAGGAGTGGCTCGATTCCCGGGGCGTGCGTCACGACGTTGACCAGCCCGGGCGCCTTCGCCGCGAGCCGGGCCCAGAGCCCGATGAGCCCCATGGCGTACGACGCCCGGGGCCGGGCCTGCCCCTCGTGATAGTGCGCCAGGAACTCGGCCTTGTACGTGGCCACGTCCACGTCCACGGGGCAGTCGCTCTTGCACCCCTTGCACGACAGGCAGAGGTCCAGCGCTTCCCGGACCTCCTCGCTCTGCCAACCATCGGTTACGACCTCGCCCCGGACCATCTCCTGGAGCAGCCTCGCCCGGCCCCGGGTGCCGTGCCGCTCCTCGCCCGTGACCATGTAGCTCGGGCACATGGTGCCTCCGTCGCCGGTCCCGCCGCCACGCCGGCACACGCCCATCCCCACGCACCGGTCCGCGGCCGCGGCGAACGAGCCGCCATCTTCGGGGAAGGCGAAGTGGGTATCCAGCGCCGGCGGCCGGTAATCGGGCCCCATGCGCAGCTCTTCGCCCGGCGGGTCGGGATCGACGACGCGGCCCGGGTTCATCTTCCCGTCGGGGTCCCAGATGCCCTTGAACGCCCGGAACGCGGCCACCAGCTCGGGTCCGAACATCTTCGGCAGCAGGTGGGCCCGGGCGCGCCCGTCGCCGTGCTCGCCGGAGAGGGAGCCGCCGTAGCGGACCACCAGGTCGGCGGCCTCGTCGAGAAAGGCGAGGTACTCGTCGACGCCCTCCCGGGTGCCGAGCCGGAAGTCGATCCGGCAGTGGATGCACCCCTGGCCGAAGTGGCCGTAGAGGGTGGCATGGTAGTCGTACGCGTCCAGGAGGTCGCGGAACTCGCGCAGGTAGCTGCCCACGTGCTCCGGCGCCACCGCGGCGTCCTCCCACCCCGGCCACGCCGGGTCGTCGCCGGGGATGGAGCCGGTGTTGCCGAGCCCCGACTCCCGGGCCCGCCAGATCTCGCGCATCACCGCGGGGTCGCTGTGCACGGCGATCCCGCTGGGCGGGTCCGAAGACGCCTCCAGCGCGGCCTTCAGCGTCCGGGCCGACTTCTCGGCCTCCGCCCGCGTCTCGGCGCCCATCTCCACCAGGAGCCACGCGCCACCGGCGGGGAGCGCGTCCAGCGCCGAGACCTCTTTCCGCTGCATGAACTCGGTGACCCGCTCGTCCACACCCTCGAACGCCACCGGCTCGTGGGCCATGATCTCCGGGACCCCATCGGCCGCCCGGAAGACGTCCGGGTAGCCCACCACCACGAGCACGCGCTCGGGGCGGCTCGGGATCAGCCGCACCTTCGCCTCCAGCACCGTCACGCACGTGCCCTCGGTGCCGACCAGGGCGCGGGCCACGTCGAACCCGTTCTCCGGCAGCAGCGCCGGCAGGTTGTAGCCCGAGACCCGGCGAGGGATGTCGGGGTATCCGGTCCGGACCGCGTCGGCGTAGCGGTCCCGGAGGTCGACGAGGTCCCGGTAGATGCGGGCCTTCCGGCCATCCGGCCCGCCGGCCCCGGCCGCGGTCCCGTCCGCCGCGCTTTGGACCAGGTCGGCCGCGGTGCCGTCGTCGGCGAGGATGGCGGCGAGCTCGTCGTCGGTTGTGGGCCCCACGGTCAGGACCAGCCCGTCGTACGTCAGCACCGTCAACTCGAGCACCTGGTCACCGGTGGTGGGCCCGGGGCCGTAGAACTGGCTCAGGACCGAGTGGGCGCCGCACGCGTCGTTGCCGATCATCCCGCCCAGCGTGCACCGGTCGTGGGTGGCCGGGTCCGGCCCGAAGGTCAGGCCATAATCGGCGACGAGGTCCCGGAGATCGTCGAGGATCACCCCCGGCTCGATCCGCGCCCACCCCTCCTCCGGGTCCACCTCCAGCACCCGGTTCATATACTTCGAGAAGTCCAGGACCATGGCCCGGTTGCACGCCTGCCCCGCCAGGCTGGTTCCCGCCCCCCGGCTCACGATGGGGGCGCCCCAGGCCCGGGCCACCCGGACCGCCGCCCGCACGTCCTCGGCGTCGCGGGGGATCACTACCCCCATGGGCGGGACCCGGTAGTTCGAGGCGTCGGTGGCGTACATCCCGACACTGGCGGCGTCGAACCGGACCTCACCGCTGACGGCGGCCTCGAGCTCCCGCTCGAGTCCCGTGGGGTCGGTGGCGTGTGTGGTGGGCGTGGTCATCGGCGCTGCTGCGTCTGTACGGGTCGTGGGAAACGTACAAGGCGCGGCGGGTTTTCGCCGGGGGTCTGTTGGGCGGCCCAGGAGGCATCGTTAACCGCGGAGTCGCGGAGGCGCGGAGCACGCGCGGAGAACTTC
>CAZSBL010000017.1:0-36894 GCA_964605205.1 uncultured Gemmatimonadaceae bacterium | reverse complement strand
TGGTGGAGCGGGGTGCGGCCGTGAACCTGGTGGAGGCCGGTCGAACGGCCGCCGCGGCCACCGGCGCATCCGCCGGGATGCTGGCCCCCCAGTACGAGTCACCGGGGCCGGGACCGCTCTATCACCTCGGTGTGCGGGGCCGGTCGATGTGGCCGGAGTTCGCCCGTCGCCTGTCGGAGCTGGCGGGCCGGGAGCTGGACATTCGCTGGGACGGGATGCTGGTGGCCAACCTGTCGGGGGCGGAGGAGGACGATGCCCGGGCGTCGATCCGCTGGCAGACGGAGGCCGGCCAGCGCGCCGAGCTGGTTTCCCCGGCGGACGCGGCAGGGCTCCAGCCCGCCCTCTCGTCCGGGATCCGATCGTGGCTCTGGCTCCCCGACGAGGGGCAGGTCGACGCCCAGCAGCTGGTGGACGTGTTCGACGCCGCGCTCCGGGCGGCGGACCTGCGCTATCTGCCGGGCGCGCGCGTACGAGAGCTGCGGGCGGAGCGCGGCGAGGTGACCGGGGTGGTGCTCGACGACGGGCGCACCCTGAGTGCCGACCGCGTGGTGCTGGCCGCCGGGGCGTGGAGCCCGGGGATCGACGGCGTGCCCCGGGAGCTGCCCGTGCGTCCGGTGCGGGGGCAGATGCTCCGGTTTCCATCGGGCCCGTCGCTGGAGCGGCTCGTCTCGAACCATCACGGCCGCTACATCGTGCCCCGCGGCGACGGGTCGATCCTGGCCGGGAGCACTATGGAGGAAGCCGGCTTCGACCGCTCGATCACCGAACAGGGCAGGGACGCGATCCTGGAAACGTGTCGTGAGCTGGTGCCCGAGCTCGGCGGCCCGGTGCCCTCGGAGCACTGGGCAGGCCTCCGGCCGCTGACTCCGGACCGTCATCCGATCCTCGGCGCCGACCCCGACCTCGACGGGCTCTTCTACGCCACCGGCCACGGCCGCAATGGGATCCTGCTGGGTCCCGTCACCGGCGAGGTGGTGGCCGACCTGGTGATGGAGGGCGCCACGCCCGCGGGACCCGGCACCAGCGCTGAAGAGCTGGCCGCCTTCGCGCCCGACCGGTTCGACTGAGTTGCAGGTGGCCCGCCGGGGACGTGCCCGGGTTGCCACCGATGGGAACCCGGTCGCCCCGGGGGGCGGCGCCGGGCGTGGCCGATTATCAGGGATTTCCCCACGGCGCGGGGTGCGTCGCGTGACTATCCTAGCGGCGACGACCCTGTCCGAACGGAGCAACGAAGGAGCGAACGATGTGGAGGATGCTGCAGGCGTCGGCGGTGGTGGTGGTGGGGCTGCTGATCGCGTGCCAGGGGGATGGGGATGATGCGGAGCGATCGAGTGAAGGCGAGGCGGCGCCGGAATCGGTGGCCCGGTACGCCAGTCTGTTCGAGCCGATCCCGGAGGAGCCGCCGGAGATGGAGGACAACCCGGCCACACCCGAGAAGGTGGAGCTGGGCAAGCTGCTGTATTTCGAGCCGCGGCTCTCGTCGAGCTGGCTGATCAGCTGCAATACGTGCCACAACCTGGGGCTGGCCGGGGTGGACCTGCTGGAGACCTCGGTGGGCCACGGCTGGCAGAAGGGTCCGCGGAACGCGCCCACCGTGCTGAACGCGGTCTTCAACGTGGCGCAGTTCTGGGACGGCCGGGCGGAGGACCTGGAGGAGCAGGCGAAGGGGCCGGTCCAGGCGGGTGTGGAGATGGCGAGCGACCCGGGCCGCGTGGTCAGTACGCTCCGGAGCATCCCGGAGTACGTGGAGCGGTTCGAGGCGGCGTTCCCGGGTGAGGCGGACCCGGTCACGTTCGACAACATGGCCCGGGCCATCGAGGTGTTCGAGGCCAGGCTGCTGACCCCTGACGCGCCGTTCGACCGCTTCCTGAAGGGAGACACGATGGCGCTGAGCGCCCACGAGCGGCGAGGACTCGAGCTGTTCGTGGACCGGGGCTGCTCGGCGTGCCACAGCGGGGTCAACGTCGGGGGGCAGGCGTACTACCCCTTCGGCCTGATCGAGCGGCCGGGTGCGGAGATCATGCCGCCGGGTGACCGCGGACGCTACGACATTACGCGGACCCCGTCCGACGAATACGTATTCCGCTCTCCGGCGCTCCGGAACGTGGCGCTCACGGCGCCGTACTTCCATTCCGGGAAGGTGTGGCCTCTGCATGAGGCGGTGTCGGTGATGGGCACGGCTCAGCTCGGGACGGCGCTCGAGGCGGATGAGGTGGACGCCATCACCGCGTTCCTGGGGACGTTGACCGGCCGCCAGCCGCAGGTGGAATATCCGATCCTGCCGCCGAGTGGCGAGGCGACGCCGGGCCCGGACCTCACGGTAACCCGAGTGGTGAACGAGTGATGGTCGGAGAGACGAGAGGCGAGAGCGACCCGTTGTCCCTTTCTCAGCGGTTCCTGATCGCGTTCGCCCGGGCCGAGGAGGCGCTGGAAGACCTCCTCGGGACGGGTCCGGGCAACTCGTTCCGCTGGCTGGTGCGGCAGGCCTCGAAACGGGATCCGCTGGTCGGCTCGGTGGAAGACGACCTGCTGGAGCTCTCGGAGCTGCGGAACGCCATCGTGCATGACCGGGGCGGCGGCTACGTGGTGGCGGAGCCGCACGAAGAAACGGTGGCGCGGCTGGAGAAGATCGTGGACCTGATCGTGGAGCCGCCCCGGATCGAGGAGGCCATGTCGCGGCCGGTGGTGTCGTGCAGGCCCGACGAGCCAGTGGCCGACGCGGCGAAGCGGATGGTGGACGGTGACTTCTCCCGCCTCCCGGTCTACGCCGACGACGGCACCTTCGTGGGGCTGCTGACGGCCAACGCCATCGCCCGTTGGGTGGCGGTGCGGATGGCGGGGGAGGCGAACCTTCTGCGGGAGGAGCCGGTGGACGCGGTGCTCCGCCACGGGGAGGGGGAGCGCCGCTACGAGGTGGTCGACAAGCGTCGCCTGGTGACGGACGTGGTGGCCCTCTTCCAGGGTGCGCATCGGGAGGGCCGTCGCCTGGAGACGGTGCTCGTGACCCCCACGGGCGAGGCCACCGAGAAGGTGATGGGGATCGTCACCATCCAGGACCTGCCGAAGCTCTACGAGCTGATCACGCCGTAGCGGCTTCGTGGCTCGCACGCGTCCCGCCGATTCCACATCGCTGCGCACACTCGGCCCCATCCGGGCCGATGGGATGGCGGCGACCAAGGTGGAGGACCGGCTCGGCCGGGCGCTCCCACGCCGGGCCAGGGCGCTCCTCGGCTGAGGCCGGGGCTGGGGATCGTGCCGGCGCACCACTGAGCCCGGCGGCGACGGGTCTCCTCCCGGAACCGGGTCTGCAGTCCCTGCTTCGGCCAGTCGGGGCTGTGGACGAATCGGAGACGATCCCGTACCGTGATCACGGGTTACGGAGCGCCCCCGGCCTCCATACGGACCGTACCGTGAAGGGAGTTGGCTTGGATCGAGACCCACTTCCGCACCAACGCCGGGAACGGCGGAAGCTGCCGACCCTGGCAGATGTGGTGGCCGGATTCAGCGTCGCGGTCCTCCTGGTCCCCCAGTCGCTGGCGTACGCGAACCTGGCGGGGATGCCCCCCTACATCGGTCTCTACGCGGCGGCGCTGCCGCCGCTGGCGGCGGCCTTCTTCGCCTCATCGCCGTACCTGCAGACGGGGCCGGTGGCGCTCACATCGCTCCTGACGTTCGGGGCGCTGTCCACGCTGGCCCCGCCCGGGTCGCCGGAGTACGTGGCACTGGGTGGGGTCCTGGCGCTGATCGTCGGCATCACCCGGATCGCCATCGGCTACTCGAAGGCCGGCGACATCGCGTTCCTGATGTCGGAGCCGGTGCTTCGGGGGTTCATGCTGGGCGCGGCGGTTCTGATCACCGCCTCGCAGCTGCCGGGGGCCCTTGGCGTGTCCGGACAGGAAGGCGTGATCGGGTCCGCGGTGCACACTCTCAGGCACCCCGATCTCTGGGAGCCGTGGGCCATGGGGCTGACGGCCCTGACGCTGATTCTCGTGCTGGGCGGCCGCTGGATCCACCGCATGGTGCCCGGGGTGCCGCTGGCGGCGGCGGCGGGGCTCGCCACCACGCTCTTCTTCGACTACCCGGGCGCGGTGCTCGGCCAGGTGCCGGAGGGACTGCCACCGCTGACGCTGGACCTGCCATGGAGCCGGCTCCCGGCGGTGGCGCTGGCCGGAGTGGTGATCGCCCTGGTGGGGTTCGCGGAGGCGGCGACCATCGCCCGCACCTACGCCACTCGTGAACGCACGCATTGGGACCCCGACCGGGACTTCATCAGCCAGGGCGTGGCGAACCTGGCCGCCGCGTTCACCGGCGGGTTCCCCGTGGGCGGGTCGTTCTCCCGGAGCAGCCTGAATCACCTGATCGGTGCGAAGACATGGTGGAGCGGGGCGGTGACGGGGGCGGTGGTCCTGGCGTTCCTCCCGTTCGCCGGGCTCCTGTCCGCGCTCCCGACGGCGGTGTTGAGCGCCATTGTCCTGGCCGCGGTGGTCAGCCTGTTCGAGGTCCGGCCGCTGATCAATCTATGGCGGATCTCACGACCGCAGTTCGCCGTGGCCGCCGCCACGCTGGTCCTGACCGTGCTCCTCTCGCCGCGTATCGAGCAGGCGCTGGTCCTGGGCGTACTCTTCTCCGTGGGCGTGCACCTGTGGCGGGAGTTCCAGATCCAGCTGGAGGCCGACGCCGATGAGCTGATACTGCACCTGCACCCCCGGGGCGTGCTCTGGTTCGGGTCGGCGGAGGTGCTGAAGGCCGCGGCCCTGGACCTGGTGGCCGATCACCCCGATGCCGTGGAGGTCAAGCTGCACATGGACCGGCTGGGGCGAGTGGATCTGACGGCGGCGCTGGTGCTCGAAGGCTTGATCGATGACCTGGAGGCCGCCGGGATCGAGGTTTCCGTGGTCAATGTCCACCCGAAGACGGCCCGTGCGCTCAAGGGCGTGCTCGCCCGGGCCAGGCTCCACGCCATGCGACGAGGCGAGGAGGAGCAGGAGCCGCTGTAGGGAAGCTACTCGAGGATCTCGTCCAGGGCGCGTGTCGCTTTGATGGCGTCTTCGAGATCGTCCGTGACCGCGAAGATACGGCTGATGGCCGCGTCCGGTTCAGGCGGGAGGTTATCGATCTCCCACATCGCCTCCATCAGAGCGTGCCCGAGCTCGTCGTGCATCGCCAGCAGCTTCCCGCACGGGCTCGACTGTGCCAGGGCGGCCCGCTTCTCGGGCGTGCTGCTCCCCTTCCGCAGCCTGAGCCCCGTCTCGTTACACCCGGGGCAGCACTGGCCGCACTCCGGACACACGGCCACGCGCGCGTCGACTTCCGCTCCGCACGACCGACACTGCACCGACTTCGCCCCGCTTTCCATGCGCTCCCTTCGATGGGGTCCTCGCTTCCTTGAGAACGATAGCCACGGTCGGGCCGGAGCGCAGTAGGGCAACCCCCGACATCCACCGGTTCCGAGGTGGGGAAGTCCCGGGCCACCGCTGTGATGGTTCTCCCTGCATATCGGACGGCCGGAGGATTGCCCCGTGCCGGGTTCCATGACATCTTCCGGCCCCCTATGAATCCGGCGAGCTGGAGGTGGACGTGAATCGTGGAGCCGTACTCACCGCGGTCTTTCTCGGACTGACCATCGTGGCCATCACGGTGGCGCTGCTGATGGAAGCGAATCAGGGCCCGACCTTCCGGGCCGAGGACTACGATACGCTCCAGGAATGCCTGGCGAACATCCCCGGGGAATGGGGGCCGGGCTCGATGCAGCGGGATGGCGCCGAGCAGGCGTGCCGTTACGTGCACGGGCGTTGACCTCCCGGGATCCACTCCTTCCGGCCTCGTCACGAATCTCCTGATGTCACTTGCGTGGCCCCGGTCAGGGCCGCGCGCTGATCGGCCGTGCAACCATCGGCCGGATGCCCCTGTCTGACACGGTTGAGGCTCTTCGCGAAACCATGGCGCCACGGGCGCCGTAGAGGATGCCACACCGAGGCTCCACGGAGGAGCCCGGACAACGCCGTGCACAGAGAAGACCATGAACCGCTGCAAACAGATCCTGACCGCTGTCCTGGTGGCGCTCGCTTTCTCACCGGTGGCCGTGGCGGCGGGAGCGTATCCGGCACCGGTGCCGTCCGATCAGACCCAGAACGGTGCCCGCGGCACGGCGACCGGGGACGAAGACCGACCGCCGGCGCTCCAGGCCGAGCGTGTCGAGGAGCCGCCGGTGATCGACGGGCGGCTCGACGAGCCCGCGTGGGCCCGGGCGCGTGCCGCCACCGGGTTCACCCAGCTCCGGCCGAATCCAGGGCAGGCCGCGTCGCAACGAACCGAGGTCCGGATCCTGTACAATGATGGTGCGCTGTACGTGGCGGCGAAGCTGTACGACACGGCGCCCGATTCGGTGGTGGCCCAGCTGGGGCGACGGGACAACCAGGTCTACAGCGACTGGTTCTACGTGGCCGTGGACAGCTACTACGATCGGCGGACCGCGTTCACCTTCGGTCTGAACCCGCGAGGCGTGCAGGTGGATCTCCTGCTCCACAACGACACGCAGGAAGACAACAGCTGGGACGCGGTGTGGGCGGGTGCGGCCCTCCAGGACGAGGAGGGGTGGACGGCGGAGTTTCGGATCCCCCTCTCCCAGCTGCGGTTCAGCGCCTCGGAGGGTGAGCAGCGCTGGGGCGTGAACTTCATGCGGGCCATCGCCCGGACGGGTGAGGAGGCGTTCTGGGCGCCGATCCCGCCGGACGGCGGGGGGGTGGTCTCGCTCTTCGGAGAGCTGCGGGGGCTGCGTGACGTGCAGCCGCCCCGGCGGCTGGAGGTGATGCCGTACGCGGTGGCCAGCGCCACGGCGGCGCCCGGCGATCCGGCGAACCCGTTCTACAGCGAGGTGGATCCGTTCGGCGGTGTCGGCGCCGACATCAAGGCGGGTCTCACGTCGGACCTGACACTGACGGCCACCATCAACCCGGACTTCGGGCAGGTCGAGGCGGACCCGAGCGTGGTGAACCTGACGGCGTTTGAGACCTTCTACCCGGAGAAGCGTCCCTTCTTCGTGGAGGGCGTGGACATCTTCCGGTTCGGGATCGGACTCGGCGACGGAGACCTGGGCAACGAGGCCCTCTTCTACTCCCGGCGGATCGGCCGGCGCCCCCAGGGCAGCCTGGACGGCGAGTACACCGACGCCCCGGACGCCACCACGATCCTGGCCGCCGCCAAGGTGAGCGGTAAGACGGCGGGCGGCTGGTCGATCGGTGTGCTGGACGCAGTGACCGCGGAGGAGACGGGCCAGTTCGTGGACAGCGGGATCGAGGGCGAGGCGCCCATCGAGCCGCTGAGCAACTACGGCGTGGTCCGGGTGATCAAGGACTTCCGGGACGGCCGGAGCGCCGTGGGCGGGATCGTGACCACCACACACCGATCGCTGCCTGCGTCGGGCGAGCTGGACTGGCTGCGCCGGTCGGCGTACACGGGCGGAGCGGACGTCCGTCACCGTTTCGGGGAGGACCGGTACGCGTTCGAGGCGTCGCTTGTCGGAAGCCACATCACGGGTACGGCCGACGCCATCGACCGGATCCAGACGTCCCCGGTGCACTACTTCCAGCGGCCGGATGCCGACCACCTCGACTACGACCCGACCCGCACGTCGCTGACCGGGTTCGCGGCGAAGGCGAGCTTCGGGAAGATCCAGGGCAACTGGCGCTATATGGCCTTCGGGATCACGGCGTCGCCGGGCTTCGAGGCCAACGACCTGGGCTTCCAGTCCAACTCGGACCTGGCCATGGGCGGCTGGTGGGTGGGCTACCAGCAGTACGAGCCGGGTCCCGTGTTCCGGAACTGGAGCATCAACCACAATTTCTGGGGCGGCGTGGACTACGGCGGGGAGCGGCTCAGCACCGGCGGGAACATCACCGGGAACGTCCAGCTCAACAACTTCTGGGGCGGGGGTGGCGGCATCAACCTGAACGCCGAGGGCTACTCGTCGTCGCTGCTCCGGGGCGGACCGGCGTTCATCCGGCCGGCCAACGTCAACTTCTGGTCGCACATGTACAGTGACAGCCGCCAGGCGGTGCGCTTCAACGCCAGCGTCAACGGCTCGTGGAATCCGGACGCGGGGGGCCGGAGCCTCAGCGTGAATCCCGGCGTGACGGTGCGGCCTTCGAACAATGCCGATCTCTACCTCGGGCCCTCGGTCTCCTGGAATCGGAACCCGATCCAGTACGTGGACGAGGCCACGGCGGCGGGCGAGAGCCGCTGGCTCCTGGCCACCGTCGACCAGACCACCGTGGCCATGACCGCCCGGTTGAACTACACGTTCTCGCCCACCCTCTCGCTGCAGCTCTACGCCCAGCCGTTCATCAGCGCCGGGACGTACTCGAGCTACAAGGTGGCGACCGACCCGCTGGCGGACCGGTTCGCCGACCGGGTCCGGGTGCTGGAGGGGAGCGAGATCACGGCCAGCGGCACCCCTGGCCATGACCGGCAGTATGCGGCCGATCTGGATGGCGACGGCACCGCCGACTACACGTTCGGCGACCCGAGCTTCAACTTCAAGCAGCTGCGATCCAACGTGGTGCTCCGCTGGGAGTACCGTCCCGGCTCGACGCTGTTCGTGGTGTGGAGTCAGGGACGGACCGATTTCACACGCGACGGCCGGTTCCGGTTCGACCGGGACGTGGGCGACCTCTGGGGCGCCGAGGGCACGAACGTGCTGATGGTCAAGCTCAGCTACTGGCTGGGCGCGTAGACGAACCGCTGGACCTGCCACCGGGAGAGCGGGCTCGTCCCGGTCTCCCGGTGGCGCTCCAGCGCTTCCCTCGCCCCGATCGGGGCTTCCGAGCCGGGCCAACGGAACGCGTAGCCCGGCCACCCGTCCGCCTCCGCCGCCGCGAAGGTTTCCAGGTTCCGCAGCAGGTGGGGATGACCGGTGTCAAAGGGGACCCACCCGGTGCTGGCGGCCACGCCGTCCCAGCGCAGCCCGGGGGCTTCCGACTCCAGCGACCGGACCCGCGCCTCCCCGTACTGGCTGGAGACCTGGACCAGGAGTCGCCCGCCGGGATGCAGGTAGGCCGTCGCCCCGCGGGCCACGGCCCGGCGCCAGCCGAAGCCGTCGTCACCGGTGCTGGCCGGCGGGTTGGCGACCACGAAGCCCGCGCGGCCTTCGAGCCGCGCCAGCGCCGTCCGGCCCGCTTTCGTGATCGGCGCGTAGGAGTCGGACTGGAAGAAACGCACCCTGTCGGCCACGCCGTTGGCGGCCGCGTTGGCCCGGGCGGTTTCCACGTTCGCCGCCCGGAGCTCCAGCCCGATCACGGCGTTCACGGCCGGGGCCCGGCCCGCCACGATGGCCACGCAGCCGACGCCGCTGCCCCAGTCGATCCCGGCGCCCTCCAGACGCCGCTGCTCGGCGCCCACGGCCGCCACGGTGATGCGGCTGGCCGGCGTGAGGGCGAAGGTCCCGGGCGGATGCCGGACCCGGAGGGTGCGGAGCCCGCCGGTGGCCCGGTCATCGAGAACGGTCTCGTGGTCGGTCTCGTGGTCGGTCTCGTGACTCGTGCCCATTGCGCCTATCCGGTGCGAGGGCCGGCCCGTCCCCCCTACCAGACCAGGTGGAGCGTCTCCTGGCGGCGCAGCATCCAGCGACGCTCGCCGCTGCTGTCCACCAGCGCCTCTTCCTCGAGTGCCATCCGTACGGTCTGATCCCATTCAGGGACGGGGCTCGTGGCCTGGAGCTCGATGGAGAACCAGGTGTTGGGCCGGACGGGCACGTCGCCACGGCCGGGCACGCCGTCCTGGCGGTCCCAGAGCCCCACCAGCGGACCCGCGCCGTGGCCGTGGTCGCCCACGGGGTGGCTGTAGATGGTCCCGTCGATCCCTTCATCTTCCATCCGGGCCCGGGCGGCCGCCAGGACCTGGTTGCCAGTCCGGCCCGGGACCAGCTCCTCGAGGACGATGTCCTGCAGCCGGTTGCCCACGGCCAGCGCGTCGAGGAGTCCCTGGGGCGGGGCCGACTCGCCCTCCCGGAGCACGTAGCCCATGTGCTGGGTGTCGGTGTTCAGCCGGAAGAGAGTGATCCCGAAGTCGGTGTGCAGCACGTCGCCTCGCCGGATCACCGGGTTGGTGGAGTCGCTCATCGCCACGCCCTGCCGCTGCACGCTGACCGACGGCTGGAACCAGACGGTGGCGCCGATGTCGCGGGCCGCTTGCCGGAGCCACCAGACCACGTCCTCGGTGGTGGTCTCGCCCGGGGTGATGATCTGGTTCGAGAAGGCGATGCCGATGAGCTCGTGGATTACCGCCTGCATCCGCCGGTAGATCCCGAGCATCTCCGGCAGCCGCTCCTCGATGTACTGGATCGGCAGCAGCTCGCTCCGGACTACGCGATCGCGGTACGCCGGCCGCAGCGCCTCCTGGAGCTGCTCCCACTCCCCGGCGGTGAGTCCGTCGGCGAAGCTGTGGGTGTGGGAGATGTTCACTGCGATGGTGGCCGGATCCCGCTCCTCGACGATCGGCGTGAGCAGCCGCCACTGCTCGGGGCCGAACGGCTCCGCCTGCCGTTCCTCGGGCCCCGCCGGGCCGTCGGCCGCCCGGGGCGCACGGATCACGTCGTACAGCCCGCCCTGGGAGGTGCCGCCGATGGCGATCCGCTCGACGCCCTCCTCGGGGCCGCGGTCGTGGAAGACGTAGATGGTGCGCCGGCGCGCCGCCAGGGTGGTAGGCGAGACCAGCGAGAAGAAGACCGGGTCCTCGTTGTACTCCCGGGTCGGGATGATCCACATGTCGACCCCGTGCTCGCGCATGAGCCGGGGCATCACCCGCTCGAGCCGCAGCTTCAGCCACTCCTGCTGGATCCGGGCCTGGTCGCGGACCGTGCCGAACGGCCGCTGGAGCGGCTCCTGGGCGGCCGCGCCGGCGGGAGCGGCGAGGGCGGCGAGGGTGGCAATGGCGGCGAGGCCGCGCAGTGTCTGTCCGACAGCCGTCCGTGGCGTCGTCGCGGTGAATCCTCGCTGGAGGTGCCGTAGCGGTCCGGTACGGGTCAGGGTTGCGTCGTGCATCGTCGTCTCCGGTGTTGTGCCGTTGATTCGCTCAGTCGATCTTCTCGATCCTGCGGGCGCGGATGACCCAGTCGAAGCCCCGGATCTCCTCCAGCGCCCGGTCGGAGATGGGGTGATCCACTTCGATGGTCATGAGCGCTTCCTTGTGCCGGCCGGTCCGGTCCACCCGCATGGTGGCCAGGTTCACGTCGTCTTCGGCGAACACGGCGCTGATGGCCGCGATAGTGCCCGGCCGATCCTTCGCCACCAGGACCAGCGTGTCGTAGGCGCCGCCGAGCTGCACCGGGAAACCGTCGATCTCGGTGACCTCGACCCGGCCGCCCCCCACCGATGCACCCCGGAGCGTCACGCTCTCGTTGTCCTTGCGCACCCGGAACGCCACGCTGTTGGGGTGAGCGTCGTCGCCCAGGTCCACCTCGTCGAAGGTGTAGTCGAGCCCGGCCTTCTCCGCTTCCTCGAACGCCCTCCGGAGCCGGAGATCGTCGGGCGACATACCCAGGAGCCCGCCCACGATGGCCCGGTGGGTGCCGTGGCCGTGGCCGGTGGCGGCGAAGGAGCCGTGGAGCAGGATCGTCGCCTCCTCCGGCGTCTCACCGAGGACGGCCCGGGCCATGCGTCCCAGACGGCACGCGCCGGCCGTGTGCGACGACGAGGGGCCCACCATGACGGGGCCCAGGATGTCGAAGAGCCCTACCATGCGCGCCTCATACGCTGATCCCCGTAGGCTTCCGGGCGGGCTCGATCTGGACCAGCTTCCGGGCCGACGGGGCCGCGGCGAGCCCGCCCTGGGCCGTCTCCCGGTACGCCACCGGCATCTTCCGCCCCACCTCGCCCATCACGTCGATGACTTCGTCGGCGGGGACGGGGAAGTCCAGCCCCGCCAGCGCCATCTCCGCGGCGGCCAGCGCCTGCATGGCCGCCGATGCGTTCCGGTAGATGCACGGGATCTCCACGAGCCCGCCGATGGGGTCGCATATGAGCCCCAGCATCCCCTGGAGCGAGAGCGCCACCGACGTGGCCACCTGCTCGTGGGAGCCCCCGGCCAGCCACGTCACGCCCGCCGCTCCCATGGCCGCCGCGGAGCCGGTCTCCGCCTGGCAGCCGCCGGCCGCGCCGGCCAGCGACGCCCGGTGGGCGATCACCCCACCCACCCCGCCGGCCACCAGCATGGCGTCCACCAGCCGCTCGTCGTCTTCTTCGAGGATCTCGCCGGCCGAGGTGATGATGGCCGGGAGCACCCCGGCGGCGCCGGCGGTGGGCGCCGCCACGATGAGCCCCATGGCGGCGTTCACCTCGAGGGTGGCGATGGCCCGGGAAAGGATGGAGGTGACCCGGTCGCCCATGAGGCGCGGGCCGTCGGCGAACAGGCGTGCGGCGCGGCCACCGGTGAGACCGGAGGGGGAGCGCACGTCGCCCTTCAGCCCCTCGTCGATGGCGTCGCGCATGACCCGGAGCGTCTTGCGGATGCGGGCCCGGATCTCCTGCGCCGAGCGGCCGCTCTCGTTCATCTCGGCCTCGAGGACCACCTCGGGGAGGGAGCCGCTGTCCGCCGCTTTCTCGAGGAGGTCGGCGATGGATCGGTGCATGGTGCTCTCGTGTGCGGGTCGAGGGTCCCCTGAAGATGGGGGGCGGTCGACCCTACGTCGAGGTAGGGCCGCGAAGCGGTGGCTACAGCCCCGACGGATCGAGCACGGTCTCGAAGACCTGCCGGAAGAAGTCCGTCGGGGCGGCCCCGGCCATCGGCACGCCGTTCACCACGAAGGTGGGGGTGCCCCGCACGTACCAATCCCGGGCCCGCTCGGTATGGGCCCGCAGCGTCGCTGCCGTGGAGGGCGCGTCGAGGCAGGCGTCGAGGGCGGCGCGGTCGAGCCCTGCCTCGGCGAGCCAGTCCAGCAGCTGCGGCCGGACCCCCTCGCCCCGGAACGCCTGCTGCCGGGCGTAGAGGATGTCGTGGACCCGCCAGAACGCCTCCGGCCCGCCCTGCTCCGCGGCGCAGACCGCCGCCGAACCCATGAGCTGGCCGCCGGGGAACCCGAAGACGACGGGCACGAACCGCCACCGGATGGTGCCGGGATCGATGTACTCCTCCTCGAGCGCGGGGAGCGTGGCACGGGCGAATCGGGCGCAGTACGGGCAGCCGAAATCGCTGAACTCCACCACCTTGATGGGGGCATCCGGGTCGCCGAGGGTGAAGCCCATGTCGATGACGCCCCCCTCCTGGGCGGCCCTCGCCGCAACCGTGCCGGGGGCTACCGCCCCGGACGCCGGCGTGGGCGTGGTCTCCGCCACCACCGTCTCTGCCGGGGGGGCGGTCTCGGCCGCCGCGGAATCGGTGGCGGGGCGGGCGTTCGCCCGGTCGCATCCCGCGATGAGCACGGGGACGGCCAGGACGAGCTTCAGGGGTACGCGCATGGGGGTTCTCCGGCTTTCGGGGTCGCGGACCGGAGCTTAACGTGGAGTGTCGTGATCGGTCCACCCCCGGGCCGACGCCGCGGCCACGCTCCGACTTCGGCAGGGAGGACGGTGAATGCCCCATACAGTGCGCGGCAGCCTGCTGGCCTTTCTGCTGGCGTTGACCTGGGCGGCCGCGCCGGTGGCCGGCCAGGCGCCCGGCGAGGCCGCCGTGCAGGGACGGGTCACCGATGACAGCGGCGCGGGACTGGCCGGCGTCACCGTGCGGGTCCTCGGAACCGACCGGGCCGTTCTCACCGATGACGCCGGCCGGTTCCGGCTCGACCGGCTCCAGCCGGGCCTCCGGTCTCTCTCCTTCGAGACGCTCGGGTACCGGACGGCGGTGCGGGAGCTGACGCTCGAGGCCGGTGTCCTCACCCCGGTCACGGTCATCCTCGAGCGGGCCCCGCTGGCGCTGGAGGGTGTGGTGGTCACCTCCCAGAAGCGGCAGCAGGCGGTCCAGGACGTCCCCATCACCATCACCGTGCACGACGGTGATTTCCTCGACGCCAGCGGGATCGGCGAGTTCGACGCCCTCTCGGCCTTCACCCCCGGGCTGGAGGTCCAGATCCAGAGCCCGAATACGCCGGGGTTCGTGGTCCGGGGGATCACCAGCGACGATGGCGACGCCCGCCTCGAGTCCCGGGTCTCTGTCTTCCGGGACGGCGTCTCTATCTCCAAGGCACGAGGTTCGGTGGTGGAGCTCTTCGACCTGGAGCGGGTGGAGGTGCTGAAGGGGCCGCAGGGCACCCTCTTCGGGCGGGGCGCGGAGATCGGCGCCGTACACGTGATCCAGACCAAGGCGCGGGACGAGCGAACGGCATCGCTCACGGCCGGGCCGGGATCGTTCGGCGAGTGGCTCGCGCAGGGGCATGCCAACACTCCCGTGGCCGATGGCCTTTTCGCCCGGTTCGCGGGCGTGTACCACACCCGCCGGGGGTACGTCCACAACCTCGGGGGCACCGATCTGAACGGGAAGCAGACTCTCGCCCTGCGGAGCGCGCTCCGCTGGGTGCCGAACGAGTGGACCGACCTGGACCTGATCGTGAACTGGCAGCGGGATACCCCGCCGGGCACCGCGTTCAAGAGCGGCATCTTCGCGCCGCCGGGTGGGACCACCACGCCGTGGACCCCCGCCATGCTGGGCGGGCACGGCTTCGAGGAGCCCGGCGTCGAGCGCACGGTATGGGATGCGACGGTGCTGGCGGACCGGATGCTGTCGCCCGCCTGGACGCTCCAGGGGATCGCCGCGTACCGCCGCTTCGACGCCTACGAGATGGCCGACGCCGACGGCACCGCCGCGCCGGCGATCCACCTCGCCGAGACCGGCTACGGCGACCAGTACAGCGTGGAGCTCCGGACCCTCTTCAACGGCGGTCGATTCAACGGGTTCGCCGGCGTCAGCGCGTTCCACGAGGCCGCGGCCCAGGCCATCCGATTCCGGACCGACGAGCGGAGCCTCTACCCGCTCCTGACCCGTGTGATCCGGGTGCAGAGCGACGGGGCGTTCCCCGAGATCCCGGCGGTGGTGGATGGCGCGCCGAACCGCGTGGACTCGCTGCCCGCCAACATCGTGGAGCTGGCCCCGATCTTCTGGCCCGACAACGTGGCGTTCTACACGCCGATCCTCGAGAGCCTCGTCGGCACGCCCCTCAATCCGTACCACGAGGAGGCGTTCACCAACTACGGCCGCAACACCGCGGTGGAGCTGTTCGTGGACGGGACGCTGGCGCTCACCGACCGGATCAACCTGACCACCGGCGTCCGCGGCACCTTCGAGCGGCTCTGGTCCGGGATCCGGGTACGGGAGAGCGACCAGCCCACGCTCCTCGGGGCGCTGACCGGCGCGTCGCCCAACGCCCTCTTCCCACCCACCCGGAACCAGGCCCTCGTAAGCGACGCCGGTACGTTCCTCTCCGCCGTGGGCCGGCTCGCCCTCGACTTCGCCGTCTCCGATGATCTGACGGTCTTCGGCTCCGTGGCCCGGGGACGGCGACCCCCGGTCATCCAGGAGTACGAGACCAACCCCATCGTCAACTTCGAGGTGCTCCCCGAGGAGGTGGTGTGGAGCTACGAGGCCGGCGCGAAGGGTTTCGCCCTCGACCGTCGTCTCCAGTACGATGTCGCCACCTTCTACTACGACTACAGGGACTTCCAGACCCGGGTGAACCCCGAGCTGACGGGCACCGGGATCGTCTTCGACACCGACGTGGGTCAGGCCACGGCCTATGGCGGCGAGCTGGCCCTGGTCGGACGGCTGGGGGACGCGCTGTCGCTGTTCGGCAGCTACGCCTACATCCACGCGGCGTTCGACGAGACCGCCCCCACCGGCACCCCCCAGTACCTGGCGGGGAACACCTTCCGCCTCACCCCGAAGCACTCGCTGGCCAGCGGCTTCGGGCTGGGCGTGCCGATGCCCGTGGGGACCGCGTTCCTGCGTCCCTCCTACACCTGGAAGTCCCGGGTCTACTTCGAGGAGGAATGGCAGGACGAGCACTTCCTCGACGGCGAGGCGCCGGGGCTTTTTCAGGACCCGTACGGGCTCCTGAACGCGCGGGCCGGTCTCACCACCACCGATGGACGCGCCACCCTCGAAATCTACGCCACCAACCTCCTCGACACCCGCTTCATCGTCGATGCCGGGAACACCGGGCTGATCTTCTACGCCCCCACTTACATCGCCGGGCCGCCCCGAATGCTGGGGCTCCGCCTCACCGCCCGCTTCTAGGGCAGATCGTCCGCCGTCAGGGCGAATGCCCGCTTCATGCTGCGATCGAACTGCAGTGCGTGTACGATCGCCATGATCCCCGTGGCCAGAGACACCCCTGCCAGTACGTATTGTATGATCCTGCGCATTCCGTCCTCGTCGGTCTCATGATAAAGAACAACCCCGCCGATGAATATACACCGACGGGGCCCGGCCGTTTCCACTCAGGAGGCCGGCGTTACCGGGTCAATACATCTGCCGGAGAGCGGTGGTTCCCCCGGGCCGTGGTCAGTCGGCGCTGAGCCCCTCCTCGATCGCCTGGATCAGCACCTGCTTCGGCACCGCGCCGACCACGCCGTTGATCGCCTCACCGTTCTTGAAGATGCCGATGGTCGGGATCGACCGGATCCCGTACTTCGACGCCACGCTCGGGACCTCGTCCACGTTCACCTTCGCGAAGCTGACCTTCCCGTCGTACTCCTCGGCCAGCGACTCGATCACCGGCGCCACCATCCGGCAGGGGGCGCACCACGGCGCCCAGAAATCCACCACGGTCATCCCTTCGCCCTGCTCCACCTGGGTGGCGAAGGTGTCATCCTGAAGCTCTGCTACTGCAGCCATCGTGTTCCTCGCTTGTCTGGGTGTCTATGATCATTCCTGGTCGTTTCCGAAACTGCATTACTGATTAGTAATACACCGAAGCGGGCAGGAGTTCCAGGGGGCAATTTCTAACGGACCTGGTTTGAAATTTTACGATTTGGCGCGATGGGCTATCCGCACGTCCCGGAGAACCATGGCGACCCGGTCCGTTTGCCCGGGGCGCCCCCCTCTGCCGGAACCGAAAAGTAAAAAGTGAAACCAGGTCCGTTGGTGCGGTTGGTGGTGCGCGCGAAGGCCAGTCGGTGCGGGCGCGTACTTCGGGGGACCGAGCTGAGAGCGAATCCACAGAGGAGAGTCGAATGACGGAAGCGGGCGAGGTGCGAGCGGAGTCGGTGGACTACCCGGTGGAGGTACGTGTGAAGCCACAGCTGGAGGGCCGGGATCGACTGACGGCGTTTTTCCGGTTCTTCCTGGCGCTGCCGCATATGATTCTGGTGGGGGCGCCGGTGGCTTCGGTGGCGACGTGGAGCTACACGTCGGACAGCGGCGGTTGGGAGATGGGCTCATCCGGTGGGTTGGTGAGCGCGGTGATTGCGTTCGTGGTGCTGTTCGCTTGGGTGTATGCGGTCGTCACGGCGCGCACCCCGGATCGGCTGTGGAAGGCGTCTGTGTGGTACCTGCGCTGGCGTGTGAAGGCCATGGCGTACATGACGCTGCTGCGCGATGAGTACCCGCCGTTCGGCGCGGGGGACTACCCCGCGGAAATCGTGGTATCGAAGCCGACGGGTCGCCGGAGCCGGCTCACGGTGTTCTTCCGGCTGATCCTGGCGATCCCGCATTACTTCGTGCTGGCGTTCCTGGGGCTGGCGTGGTCGTTCGTGACGGCGCTGGCGTGGGCGGTGATCCTGTTCACCGGGCGCTACCCGAAGCAGCTGTACGGGTTCGCGCTGGGGGTGCTGGCGTGGACCACGCGCGTGGAAGCCTACTGCCTGCTGCTGCGGGACGAGTACCCGCCGTTCACGCTGCGGGCCTGACCGCTACCCCGGGAGCCGGATATCGGGGTCGTCGAAGGGCCGGTAGAGGACGACGACGCGGCCGATGGTCTGTGGCACGTGGACATCGTCCATCCGCGCGGCAATGGCCGCGGCGGCCTCATCGACATCCATCGGCGCGTTCTCCAGCACCTTCACCTTGAGGAGCTCCCGGGTGTTGAAGGCCTCGTCGATGCTCTCGACCACGGCGTCGGTCACGCCGTCGACGCCCACGTGGAGGATGGTGTCGAGGTGGTGGGCCAGGGAGCGGAGGTGGGCCCTCTGTTTCGAGGTCAGTGCGTCGATGGTGTCCGTCCGGGTCGTTTGAGTGGCTGCAGCGCGGCGCGTCCTGCGTTCGTGCGGCCGTCAATATCGGGAGAGCGTCGGCGAGATGGAAGGGTGGGGGCGGGTGGCACCGCCGGTGGGCTCACCGCCGGCCTGAACTGCCGGCTCCTGAACATCCGGTTGCCCGGGGGGATCGGTGACGGTAGGGTGTCGTGACGGTTCTGCCGGGTTCCATCGCTCCGGCGGGCTGAGGCGTCCAATGAAGGGGACCCGAACGATTCGCGAATACCGGAGACGATTGATGCAAAACCCTGGTGAAGTCCGAGCTTTCCATCGCCTGGCCACGCTGGCCGCGTTGACTCTCGCCCTGACGGTAGCCGTCGTGGCGTTCTCCGGCCTGGCGGCGCCGGCCGCGGCCCAGAGCCCGGCGGTGGGCGCGCCCATCGCCGAGGGGCCGAACGTGGTGGGCGGCCCCGGCTCGGCGAACTACGAGCTGGCGGCCCGGTGGGCGCCGTACCGCCTGGGCGACCTGGTCTACAGCACGTATGTGAGCCCCCGCTGGATCGAGGGGAGCAGCCGGTTCTGGTACGAGTGGGAGACGTCGGACGGGACGTTCTACCGGATCGTGGACATGGCCCGGGGTACGCAGCGCCAGATCTTCGACAATGATCGGATCGCGGCGCAGCTGACGGAGATCGTGGGGGACCCGTATGACGCGGAGCACCTGCCGATCGAGAAGATCCGCTTCATCGACGCGAACACGCTCCAGTTCGAGGTCACCTCGTCGCAGGACGAGGAGCCGGAGGAGGCGGCGGAGGACACCACCGAGGTGGAGGAGGAGCAGGACGAGGACATGGAAGAGGAGGAGCGTCGCCCGGATAAGCCGGACAAGAAGGTCCACCACTTCGAGTACGACGTGGACACGCAGACGCTCCGGGAGCTGGAAGACTACGAGGCCCCGGACAACCACCCGAGCTGGGCGAGTGTGTCGCCGGACGGCAACACGGTGATTTTCGCCCGCAACCACGACCTCCACATGATGAGCGGCGAGGACTACGAGAAGATCCTGGACGCGCGTCGCGGGTTGAGCGGCGATGAGGCCGACGAGGCGGAAGAAGACGTGGAGGTCGAGGAAGTCCAGATCACCGAGGACGGTGAAGAGCACTACAGCTGGGCCAGCGCGTGGGCGGATCGAGGCGACACGGACAAGGAGCGAGCGGAGAACGCGGATGAGCGGAAGCCCGCCCCGATCGTCTGGTCTCAGGACTCCGAGAAGTTCGCCATGGTCCGGTCGGACCAGCGCGAAGTGGGCGAGCTGTGGGTGATCCACTCGGTGGGCAACGAGCGCCCGGAGCTGGAGACGTACAAGTACGACATGCCGGGTGAGGAGAACGTGACCCAGGAGGAACTCTGGATCTTCGACGTCGCCTCGCAGGACGGTGTGAAGGTCACCGAGGAGGATCCCTGGCAGGATCAGAACCTCGACATCGCCACGGCGCGGCAGTTCCGCTATCCGGACTCGGAGGACCCGTACTCGCCGATGTGGCTGGCGCCCGGGTCGGAGGCGCTGCACTACGTGCGGGTGAGCCGTGACCGGCACCGCACGGACGTGATGCTGGCGGACGCCGGGACGGGCGAGGCCCGACCGCTCTTCGGCGACCGGATGAACACGTACATGGAGACCCGAGGCATCGAGCGGCTCGAGAACGGGGACCTGATCTGGTGGTCGGAGCGCGACGGCTGGGCGCACCTGTACCGGTACGGGGCCGACGGCACGCTGCGGAACCGGCTGACGCAGGGTCCGTTCAGCGTGCGGAGCGTGGAGGCGGTGAGCGACGATGGCTGGGTCTACTTCAACGCTACGGGCCGCGAGGACGGCGAGGACCCGTACTACAACAACTTCTACAGGGTGCGGCTCGACGGGTCGCAGCTCGCGCTGCTGACGCCGGGTAATTTCGACCATCGGGTCTCCATGGATGAGTCGGCATCGTGGTTCGTGGAAACCCACTCCCGGATCGATACCGTGCCCGTGGCCGTGCTGCGGGACGCGCGGGGGAACGAGACGGCCTCGCTGGCGGCGTCCGACTTCTCGCAGCTCTTCGCCGCCGGCTGGCGGATGCCGGAGACGTTCTCGGTGAAGGCCGCCGACGGGGTGACCGACCTCTACGGCGTGATGTACAAGCCGTTCGACTTCGACTCGACGAAGGTCTACCCGATCGTGGAGTACGTGTACCCGGGTCCGCAGACGGAGGCGGTCTCGAAGAGCTTCTCCACCAACCGCTACGAGGTGGGGCTGGCCCAGTTCGGGTTCATCGTCATCACGGTGGGGAACCGGGGCGGCCACCCGGCCCGGAGCAAGTGGTATCACAACTACGGGTACGGCAACCTCCGGGACTACGGGTTGGCGGACAAGAAGGTCACGGCGGAGCAGCTGGCCGACCGGCACAGCTTCATCGACCTGGACCGGGTCGGGATCTACGGCCACAGCGGTGGCGGGTTCATGTCCACAGCGGCGATGCTGGTCTACCCGGATTTCTTCGATGTGGCCGTCTCGAGCTCGGGTAACCATACCAACGATGTCTACAACCGGTGGTGGTCGGAGACGCACCACGGGGTGAAGGAGGTGGTGGACGACTCGGGGCATGTGGACTTCGAGTACGACATCGACACGAACCCGGAGCTGGCGGCGAACCTGAAGGGGCGCCTGCTGCTGACCACCGGCGACATCGACAACAACGTGCACCACGCGAACACGCTCCGGATGGTGGAGGCGCTCATCAAGGCGAACAAGCGGTTCGATTACTTCGTCTTCCCGGGCCAGCGGCACGGCTACGGGACCATGAGCGACTACTGGTTCTGGCTCCGGGCCGAGTACTTCGTGAAGCACCTGCTCGGCGACGACCACTGGAACGCGGACATCATCCCGCTCCAGCGGCACCGCCCCCGGGGATGAACGCACTCCGCAGATTGTAGCGAGTCGGGCACATCCGTAGCGCGAATGGCCCGGACCCGCGCGGCCGCCATGGTGGCAAAACCGTGGCGGCCGCGTAGGTTGCGGGTGTCATGATTGGCGGTACGCACTTTGCCCGTATCGGACAGCTGTTCCGCACGTGGAGTACCCATTCACACCGAGGGAGGAACTATGCGACCGATCCGTTGGATTCGCCTGGGCGCGCTGGTGCTGGTCGTGGCGCTGGCTGGCACGGCGTGTGACGAGGGCACGAGCCCCGCGGCGGACTTCGATCCCCAGGAAGCCGCCGAGACGATGGAGAGCCTGACCTCGGCCGTCGAGGCGGAGTCGCTGGAAGACGCGTTCGGCAGCCTGGATAACGCCGGGATGCTGTTCAGCGGCTCGATGGCGTTGGACCAGGTGGCGCAGTTCCCTTGGACGCTGGAAGTCACCGAGCTGGAGTCGGAGGCCGACCTGGCGGCGGAGGTGATCCCGGGCGATTTCCACGGCAACACGTACGAGTGGAACCCCGACTCCATGCGCTACGTGGTGGCGGATGTGGCGGGCGCGCCGGACAACGGCGTCCGGATCATCTACTACGCCATCGATCCCACGACGGGCACGCCGGCGCAGCCGCTGAACGCGCTGGGGTACGTGGATCTGCGCGACCAGAGCACCATGGAGTCCAATCGGCTCGGTATCACGGTGTTCCGGTACACCGACGAGGTGACGCTGGCGGACTACTACCTCGACTTTTCGTTCACCTTCACTCAGAGCTCGTTCGAGGCTGCGGTCTCCTCGGTCGGGTACCTGTCGAACGGTACGGACCAGCTCGACTTCGACCTGTCGCAGGACCTGTCCGGGACGGAGACGGAGTTCACGATCAGCCAGGCGTACAGCCTGCAGCTGGAGGGGACCGGCAAGGGGATTTCGTTCTCGGCCACGGCCACGGTGGATCCGGAATCGGAGTCCGAGGGCCCGGAGACGATGGACGCCGAGGCGGAGATCTCGACCGGCAGCCGCACCGTCAGCCTGGAGATCAGCTATGCTGACGACGTGCTGGACGGGACGATCTACGACGATGGCACGGCGGTGGTCCTGATCGGTGGGACGCTGGACAACCCGGCGTTCACCGATATGGACGGGAACGAGCTGACGCAGCAGCAGCGCACCGCGCTGAACAACATGTGGGACGCCATCGGGGACATATTCGAGTTCGTGGAGAACCTGTTCGGATTCGTTCTGTTCTAAGCCGATCGGCACGGCTGTACGGCCGCCCCTCCCGGCCCCGCCGGGTGGGGCGGTTTGTGCTGGCGGCCCCGGCGCCGATACCTGAAGACGGGGGCGGTGCGAACGACGGCGCCCTCCACTATGTTTGGGGCGGGTCGGGGAGGGGTGGTTGAGGAGTGCAGTCATTCACACGACTACATCGAATCGTCGATATCGACATATGAAGAGCTCACGGGCGTACAACTCGTACGAGATGGCGCAGGCGCAGTTCGATCGGATCGCCGACCTCCTGGAGCTGGAGACGGGCACGCGGGAGCTGCTGCGCGAGCCCCTGCGGGAATACTCTTTTGCGGTACCCGTCCGGATGGACGACGGCGGCGTGCGGGTGTTCCGCGGTTTCCGGGTGCAGCACAATGACGCGCGGGGCCCCAGCAAGGGCGGGATCCGGTTCCATCCACAGGAGAGCCTGGACACGGTCCGGGCCCTGGCCATGTGGATGACGTGGAAGTGTGCGGTGGTGGATATCCCGTTGGGCGGCGGGAAGGGGGGCGTGATCTGCGACCCTCACGACCTGACGCAGCGGGAGCAGGAGCAGATCGCCCGGGGCTGGGTCCGCCAGATCGCCCGGGACATGGGGCCGCATCGGGATGTGCCGGCGCCCGACGTGATGACCACACCGCAGCACATGCTGTGGATGCTGGACGAGTTCGAGGCCATCACCGGTGCCCGGGAGCCGGGCTTCATCACCGGGAAGCCGGTGGGGATGGGCGGCTCGCTGGGACGGAAGGAGGCGACGGGCTACGGCGTGGTGTTCACGATCCGCGAGGCGCTGAAGGAGCTGAAGATGCGGGCGGAGGATACTACGGCGTCGGTACAGGGCTTCGGGAACGTGGCCCAGTTCGCCATCGAGCTGTACGATCAGCTCGGGGGCACCGTGACGTGCGTCAGCTCGTGGGACCAGGAAGACCAGACGAGCTACGCGTTCCGGAAGGAGCCGGGGGTCAACCTCGAGGAGCTGCTGGCCATCACCGACCGGTTCGGCGGGATCGACAAGACGAAGGCCGAGGAGCTGGGCTACGAGCGGTTGGATGGCGACGCGTGGCTGGAGCAGGACGTGGACATCCTGATTCCGGCGGCGCTGGAGAATCAGATCAACGTCGACAACGTGGAGCGGATCCCGGAGCGGGTGCAGATCATTGCCGAGGGCGCCAACGGCCCCACGAGCCCGGACGCCGACCGGGTGCTTCACGAGCGGGGCGTGTTCATGATCCCGGACCTGCTGGCCAATGCCGGGGGCGTGACGGCGAGCTACTTCGAGCAGGTCCAGAGCAACATGAACTACTTCTGGGAGCGTGACGAGGTGCTCGGCAAGCTGGATCTCAAGATGACCTCCGCCTTCATCGCCGTGAGCGATCTGGCCCGGAAGCGGGACATGTTCTCCCGGGACGCCGCGTACGTAATCGCCGTGGACCGTGTGGCCCAGGCGTGCCGGGACCGGGGGTGGGTCTGAGCTGATGGACGAGGTCCCGTCTTTCGACCGGCATTTCTTCCGATCGGACGCGGTCTTCTCGCGGATCGGCGACGGATCGTTGGGCGGGAAGGCCGAGGGGCTGATCCGGATTCACGACGCGCTGATCGACCAGCTCGACAGCCGGGTGGACGGGATCGAGGTGGTGATCCCGCGGGTGGTGGTGGTGGCCACCGACGCGTTCGACCGCTTCATGGAGAAGAACCAGCTCTGGGAGCTGGCGCTCAGTGACGCGTCGGATGACCGGATCGCCCACGGCTTCCAGAAGACGGATCTGCCCACGAGGGTGGTGGGCGATCTGCGGTCGCTGGCGGCCGAGGTGAACCGGCCGCTGGCCGTCCGCTCTTCGAGCATGCTCGAGGACGCCCTCGATCAGCCGTTCGCCGGGGTCTACGAGACCAAGATGATCCCGAACAACCAACCGGACGCCTCCACCCGGTACCAACGGCTCGTGGAGGCGATCAAGCTGGTCTGGGCGTCCACCTTCTTCGACGGCGCCAAGGTGTACCGGAAGGTGGCCGGCATCCCCGACGGGGATGAGAAGATGGCGGTGATGATCCAGGAGATCGTGGGCCGGCGCTACGGGGACCGGTTCTACCCTCATATCTCCGCGGTCTGCCGGTCGTACAGCTACTACCCCATCGGCCGGGCCAAGCGGGAGGATGGCGTGGTCAGCCTGGCGCTGGGGCTCGGGAAGACCATCGTGGATGGCGGGCTGTGCTGGTCGTACGCCCCGAGTCGGCCGAAGGCGCCGCGCCCGTTCACGTCCACCCGGCAGATGCTCCAGGAGACGCAGTCGAGATTCTGGGCGGTGAACATGGGACGTCCCCCGGCGTACGATCCCATCGCGGAGACGGAGTACCTTCTGGAGGGGACGCTGGAAGACGCCGAGTACGACAACACGCTGCGGCACCTGGCCTCGACCTACGACGCCGGCGCCGACCGCTTGCGTCCGGGCATCGGGCTGGATGGTCCGCGGGTGCTCGACTTCGCGCCGCTGCTCCAGCACCGCGCACTGCCGCTGAATGACCTGATGGTGGCGCTGCTCGAGGTGGGTGAGGGGTCGCTGGCGACGACGGTGGAGATCGAGCTGGCCATCACGCTCGACGATAGCGAGGCGCCGAGCCGGGCGGGCTTCGTCCAGATCCGGCCGATGCGGGCGCCTTCTGAGGCGGTGGAGGTGCCGGAGGACCCGGTAGGGCACGTGCTCCTCTCCTCGGATCGGACTATGGGCAACGGCGCGCTGGACTCGATTACCGACGTGGTGTACGTGAAGCCGGACGGGTTCGAGGCCCGGCACACGGAGGCCATTGCCGGAGAGGTGGCCCGGACGAATCGTCGCCTGGTGGATGTCGGCAGGCCCTACGTCCTCATCGGCTTCGGGCGTTGGGGCAGCTCGGACCCGTGGCTGGGGATCCCGGTGCTCTGGGGCCACGTGGCGGGCGCCCGGGTCCTCGTGGAAGCCACGCTCCCGGCGCTGGACGTGGAGCCGAGCCAGGGGGCGCACTTCTTCCACAACCTGTCCAATACCGGCGCCCTGTACCTGTCCGTGCACCACAGTCGGGGGAGCGGTGTGGACTGGGGCTGGCTGGACGGGTGCGAGGCGGAGGAGGAGACCGACTGGCTCCGTCACGTGCGTACGCCACCGCTGGCGGTGCGGGTCGACGGCCGGACGGGGCGCGGTGTGATTCTGGTGGATGGGGAGGTCTGAAGTGGAATCTCAACCGTTCGACGATGTGCTCGGCACGCTCCGGGAGCGGGCGAAGGAGCTGAGTTGCCTGTACCGGGTGGACGCGATCCTGAGCAGTGATACGCCCTCCGGCGAGGTGTTCCGCCGGGTGGTGGAGGCGCTGCCGAAGGGGTGGCAGTACCCGGGCATCACGCAGCCCCGTCTCGAGGTTGGCAGCCAGGTCTACAAGCCTCCTCGCTTCCACGAGACGCCGTGGGTCCAGCGTGCGTCGATCCGTGCCGGTCGCGAGCCGGTGGGCGAGCTCGCCATCTACTACACGGAGGAGCGGCCGGAAGAGGACCACGGACCGTTCCTCACGGAGGAGGGGCAGCTGCTCCGGGCCCTGGCCGACCGGATCGGGGCGTACGTGCTCCGGACCCAGGGCGCCGATCCGGAGCCGGCGGGCGACCCGGGGGAAGGGAAGTGGCGGATCATCCTGGACTTCCTGCGGCGCACCGATCCGAGGCTGCTCCAGTGGATCACCCGCAGGATGCTGAACCACCTGCGGTGGCGGGGCGTGGAGGAGGCCGAGCACCTGGTCCCGGCGTCGGCCCGCAAGTCGGAGATGGACCCGGGTGACGAGAACCGGCCACTCACGCGGGTGGCGACGAGCGCGCTCCAGCCCACCACGGACGACGTGTTCGAGATCGCCGGTGCGTCGCTGTCGGACCGGGAGATCCTCAGCCATATCCAGATGTGGATCAGCCAGGACAAGGCCAGCTTCCTGGTCCACGCACTGGAGGATCCGGGCACGTCGCTCCTGGAGACCGTGGAGGCGCTGGAGCGGTTCGAGGCCATCGGCGTGTCCGAGGTGGAGTTGCCCCACTCCACCCAGACCATGCTCCGGGTGGCGCTGCTGCGCCGCTTGTTCACCGATCAGATCGGGTTCATCAATACCGCCAAGTCGGTGGTGAGTATCCGCGATTTCTACGAGCTGAGCCGCCGGGTCCTGGCGCCCCGGGGCAGCCACGGCCGGCTGGGGGGCAAGAGCGCCGGGATGTTCCTGGCGTGGCAGGTGGTGCGGAACTCCCCCGAGTACAAGGATGTGCTGCAGGACATCGGGGTGCCCCGGACCTGGTATGTGGCGTCGGATGCCGTGCTCGCCTTCGTCCGCTACAACGGCCTGGACGAGATCTACGACATGAAGTACCTGGACATCGACCAGGTGCGTCAGCAGTACCCCCACGTGGTCCAGACCTTCAAGAGCGCCGAGTTCCCGCCGGAGCTGGAGAAAGGGCTGGCCGCCATCCTGGACGACCTGGGGGACGTGCCGTTGATCGTGCGCAGCTCGAGCCTCCTCGAGGACCGGACGGGCTCGGCGTTCAGCGGGAAGTACAAGAGCCTCTTCCTGGCGAACCAGGGCACGAAGCCGGACCGGCTTCAGGCACTGAAGGACGCGGTGGCCGAGGTCTACGCGTCGATCTTCGGTCCCGACCCGCTGGAATACCGTGCCGAACGGAACCTCCTGGATGTGCACGAAGAGATGGGGCTGATGATCCAGGAAGTGGTCGGGACGAGGGTCGGTCGCTACTGGCTGCCGGCCTTCTCGGGGGTGGCGCTGAGCACCAACGAGTTCCGGTGGTCGCCCCGGATCCGGCGGGAGGACGGGCTGCTCCGGCTCGTGCCGGGGCTGGGCACCCGGGCGGTGGACCGTCTCAGCGACGACTACCCGGTCCTGCTGGCGCCCGGCCAGCCCGGGCTTCGGGTGAACCCCACGCCGGAAGAGCAGATCCGGTACACGCCGCGGAGCGTGGACGTGATCAACCTGGAGACGAACGAGTTCGAGACCATCTCGGCCGGAGCGCTCCTGAGGGAATACGGAAACGAGCTGCCGCTGCTGAAGCGGACGGTGTCGATCGTGGAGGACGGTCACCTCCGTCCGCCCCGGGCGCTGGGCGAAGACTTCGAGGAGGTCGAGGCCCTGTTCACCTTCGAGGGGCTGGCCGCGGACTCGCCGTTCATCGGTCAGGCGGCCACGCTCCTCCATATCCTGGAGCGCGACCTGGCGATGCCGGTGGACCTGGAGTTCGCCGCCGATGGGAACCAGCTGTACCTGCTCCAGTGCCGATCCCAGAGCTATAGCGCCGCCGTCACTCCGGCGCCGATCCCCCGGAATCTGCCCGCCGACGACGTGGTCTTTTCGGCGAACCGACACATCTCGAGCGGTACCGTGCCGGAGCTGACCCACGTGGTCTACGTGGTGCCGGAGCGGTACACGGAGCTCCCCGAGCGGGAGGATCTGCGGGCGGTGGCGCGGCTAGTGGGTCGCCTGAACACCGTGCTGCCCCGGCGCAATTTCGTCCTCATCGGCCCCGGGCGCTGGGGCAGCCGCGGGGATATCCACCTGGGTGTGCCGGTCACCTACGCCGACATCAACAACACCTCGCTCCTGTGCGAGGTGGCCCGGCAGAAGGGGAGTTACGTGCCGGACCTCTCCTTCGGCACCCACTTCTTCCAGGACCTGGTGGAGGCGGAGATCCGCTATCTCCCGCTCTACCCCGACGATTCCGGCACGGCCTTCAACGAGGCCTTCCTCATGGATTCCCCGAACACGCTGCCGGAGCTGCTCCCCGAGCAGGCGCGGCTGGCGGACGTGGTGCGGGTGATCCACGTGCCCGAGGTGGCCGACGGCCGGGTGCTGCGCGTGGTCATGAACGGCGAAGTGGGCGAGGCCGTGGGCTACCTGGCGGAGCCGGACGGGTAGATCCGAGCGGCGTCCCCATAGCCCGCCCCCACCGCGCTGCCCGCTGGCCGGGCCCCCGGGGGTTCTGAGCCGCCGGGGGGGCTGCGGACTCGCCGGCGGGGTCAGCCCCCGGCGTCGCCTGCGTCCGTATCCACCTCCACCGGCATCTCGACGGTCTCGTCCCAGATCCAGCGACCGAACCACTCCCAGTTGTGCCAGGTGGCGGCCAGCTGTTCCTTCGGCCGCGTGATCCCGTGGCCGAAATCCTCGTAGACGATGAGCTCGGTGGGGACGCCGATGTCCTGGAGCCCCTGGTACAGCTTGTACGCGTTGGGGATCGGCACCCGCTGGTCGAACTCCCCGTGCTGGATGAGAGTGGGCGTGCCGGCGTCCGTGATGTAGGTCATCGGTGACGTGGTGGCGTAGATCTCCGGGTCCTCCCAGGGCGTGGCCCGCAGGTACTGCCGGGTGAACGGGTGGATGTCGGTGTTCACGTAGTAGGTGACCCAGTCGCTGATCCCGGCGCCCACGCTGATGGCCTGGAACGCGTCGGTGGTGGTGGTAAGGAACGCCGAGATGTATCCGCCCTGACTCCAGCCCATGGAACCAAGGCTGTCGGGATGGGCGATCCCGGCGTCGATCAGGTGCCGCACCCCGCTCATGACGTCCCACGCGTCGCCCACGCCCAGGTTGCGGACGTTGAGGCTGCGGAACGCTTCGCCGTAGCCGGCGCTGCCCCGGTAGTTCGGCTCGAGGATCACGGCTCCCTTCGCCAGCCACTGGGCGTGGGGGTAGACGTACCCGCTGACGGCGGATGGGCGGCTGATCCCCGTGGGGCCGCCGTGGATGGTGACCAGGAGCGGATAGGCCCGGTCGGGGTCGTAGTCGGCGGGCTTGCGGAGCACGCCCTCGATCTCGGCCCCGTCCTCACTCGTCCACGTGATGACCTCGCTGCTCCCCAGCTCCCAGCCGGCGATCTGCGACGTCATGTCCGTGACCTTCGTGGCCCGGTCCCACCGTCGGGTCTCGGCCCGGAACACCTCGGTGAGCGCGGTGGGGTCATCGGCCGTGTAGGCCACGTGCCGGCCGTCGGGGGTGAAGGCGAGGCTGAACACACTGGCCGGCTCGGCCCCCAGCTCACGGATCTGCTGCCGGTCCGGGTCCAGGAGGAACGCCCGCCGCCGCACCCGCTGCCACGCCGTGAAGACGATCCCCTGCGGCAGCCAGGCGACGGCGCTCACGTCTTCGTCGAAGGAGCCGGTCAGGATCTGCGGCTCGCCGCCGGCCGCCGGGACCCGGGCCAGTTCACTGTTCAGGAAAAAGACCCGGGTGGTGTCCAGGGCCCCGGCGCCGAAGAGGATCCACTCCCCGTCGGGTGACCAGATCGGGCCGGACTGGTAGCTCGGGGCCACCACCAGCGGTCGGATCTCGGCGCTGGTCACATCCACGACCGAGAGGTCCGTACGGGTCCACGAGTTGATCAGCGGGTCCGGGCGGTGGTCGAAGGCGATCTCCGTCCCGTCGGGCGACCAGTCGAAGCCACCCACCGTGAAGGCAGCCGGATCGTCGATTCCGGTCAGCCGACTGGGCTCGCCCGGCTCCACCGCGGGGTCGAACGCCACCACCCAGAGGTGCGTGTTCCGGTACTCCTCGTCCTCGATGGTGAACCGGCCGTACGCTGCCTCGGTGGCCTTGGCGGAATCGCTCTCCGCCTCGGTGCGAAGGAGCGCCAGCCGGGTCCCGTCTGGCGACCACGCGAACCCGCTCACGCCGCCGTCCACCGTGGTGACCGGCAGCGCCTCCCCGCCGGCCACAGGCAGCGCGTGGACCTGGCGCCCGTCACCCCGGTCGGCCAGGAACGCCAGCCACCGACCATCAGGCGACCACGCCGGCGACGTGCTGCTCCCATCGGCGGTGCGCGTGACCTGGACCGGATCGCTCCCGGGCCGGTGCAGCCAGATCTCCGTGTCGTAGCCGTTCTCCTCCCAGTCGGTCGTACGGACGGTGTAGGCTACCCGCCGGCCATCGGGAGCGATGGCCGGTGAGCCCACCCGCTCCAGGGAGATCACGTCGCGGAACGACGGAGCGATCCCCTCCTGGGCGTGAAGGGCGGTGGGGATGACTGCGAGCGTCAGAGCCAGGACCGGGATACGGCGCATGGCGGGCCTCCTCGGTGGATCGGGTTCGGTGTCGGGCAATCTAGCGTGTGCACGGTGGACGGGCATGGGTCGCCCCGGCTTCCGTTCCGGCGCTCCCCACCCCACATTCTGTCACGCGGCGGAGCGGTGGCCACGCCACCCTCCGGGAGTCACTTCAACGGGAGTATCTTCGTGGCGCTGCCGTCCTGCACACGATGTGGGAAGCAGAACCCGCAGCGGATGCACGGGCTCATGAGCCTGTGGTTCGGCCCCCTGATCGAGCTGGAGGCCGACCTCGGGTATTTCTACCTGTGCCCCGCGTGCCACGACGAGCTGATCGTCCCCGAGCTGGAGCGCATCCAGAACCGGATCCTCGAGCTCCACCCCACCGCCCAGAGGCAGTTTGACGCGGAGGACGCGGAGGACGCGGAGGACGCGGAGGACGCGGAGGACGCGGAGGACGCGGGCCCCGACGAAGACGCCGCGAACGACGAAGACACCGCGAACGACGAAGACACCGCGAACGAAGAAGACGCCGCGAACTAGGCCCCCCGCGAGCGCAGCGAGCTAAACGCGGCCGCAGGCCGCTACACGGGAGGCCGCGAAGCGGCCGACCTACCCGCGCGGCGCTCCCGCCGCGCTACCCCGACGGCCGACCCGACCCGCGCGGTCCGTCAGTCGCTTGCCAGCGACCGAACCCCCTCGACCAGCCGGTCGATCTCCTCGGTCGTCGTATACGCCACGATCCCCGCCCGGAGCAGGCCGCCATCCTCCCGGACCCCGAGCCGGTCGATGACGCTGGTGGCGTAGAAGTCACCGTGAGAGATGAAGACGCCTCGCCGGGCGAGGCGGCCGGCGGCGTCCCGTGGCGTGACGCCGTCGACGGTGAACCCGAGGGTGGGGGTGCGCCGGGCGCCCGGGGGCGGGCCGTAGAGGGTGACCCCGTCCACGTCGTCGAGCCCTTCCCACAGCCGTCGGAAGAGGGCCTCGCCCCGCTCGTGGAGCGTTCGGTAGGCGGTCAGGAGCCGGCTGCGGCGATCGGCCGAGCCCTTCCCTCCGGACGCACGGGCGGTCTCGAGCGCGCCGGCGGTCTCGGACGCGCCGGCCATCTCGGATGCGCCGGCCGCCCGGGTCGGGTGATCGTCGCTGTCGTCATCGGCGAGGGAGGCCAGGAAATCGACGGCGGCGGTGGCGCCGGCGATGGCTTCGAACGGGAGGGTCCCGGTCTCGACGCGCTCGGGGGCTGCGTTCGAGGCCGAGGCGACCCGGGGCAGCTCCAGCGCCTCGAGGCGCTGCTTCCGGCCCCAGAGCGTGCCGAGGTGGGGCCCGTAGAACTTGTACGGGGAGACCACCACGAAGTCTGCGCCGAGGGTCTCCACGTCCAGGGGCCCGTGGGGCGCGTAGTGGACGGCATCGACGTAGACGGTGGCGCCGGCGTCGCGGGCCATGGCGATGGCGGCCTGGAGGTCGGGCATGGTGCCGAGGGCGTTGGAGGCGGCGGTGATGGCCACGATCCGGGCCTTGGCGATGGCGTCGGCGAGGTCCTCGGTGTCGAGGGTGCCGGTATCCGGGTCGAGCCGGACCGTCCGGATCTCGGCATCGCGCTCATGGGCCAGCGCCTTCCACGGGTCGACGTTGGCGTGGTGGTCGAGCTCCGTGACCACCACCCGGTCACCGGGCTCGAGGGTGCGGCCCAGGGCCCGGCTGACCCGCAGCGTGAGGGTGGTCATGCTGGGTCCGAAGGCCACCTCGTCGGGGCGTCCGCCGAAGACGTCGGCCAGGGCGCGCCGGCCCTCCGCCAGGATCTCGACAGTCCGCTGGCTGGTGGGGTAGTTCCACCCCGCGTTCCCGTTGTGGTGGAGGAGGTAGTCGCGGACCGCGTCGGCCACCTCGGTGGGCACCTGGGTCCCACCGGGTCCATCGAAGTAGGCGATGGGGGTCCCGTCCACCTCCTGGAGGAGGGCCGGGAACCGGGCCCGGATGGTGGCGGTCTCGCCGCTCTCGGCGGCCACTTCGGCGGGAGGTCGCAAGTCGGTCATGGTCTGCTCGCAGCTCGGTTCAGGTTCGGCGGTGGCCCCGGGGCACAATACCCACGCGGGCGGAGCCATGAAAGCCGGCCCACGGCGAGGGCGTCGGCTCAGCCGCCATGTTTCTCGCAGTAGCTCCGGAGCTCGCCGTGGAAACGGATCCGGTCGGACTCGGGCACGAACTCCATGAACGCCGCCCGCTGACCCTCGGTGAAGACGGCCTCGGCCAGGGCGGTGGGGTCGTCGGCGGAGGTGATCTCCTGGCAGACCGCTTCGGGCTCCGATTCGAGCCGGTCCTCGAGCATCCCGAAGTAGAGCTCCGGGCTCCTGCAGCCTTCGGTGATGGTGCTCAGGACGGCTCCGCGGGCCGCCTCAGGCACGTCCCCGACGGCGTCCGGCACCCGACCTTCCGCCGCCGCGGCGCACGTGGTGGCGGGCTCCTGGAGGATCAGCTGCTCCAGCGACGCCATGACCGAGCGGTCCACCGCGGGGCCTGGCGCCGGTGGCGGGTCCGCGGTGGCGATGTCGAATACCTGGAACGCCCCGGTCAGCTCCGAGCCTCCTGCCTCCTCGCCGTCGCGGATCATGGCGAAGTCCATCCGGATCACGGCCCGTCCCACCAGCCCCCGCTCCGCGAGGCGAACGTCCAGGCTGTCCCGGAGCCGGGGCGCCAGGGCGGTCAGCGACTGGGTCCCGAACCCGAACGGTGCCCAGCTGTGGGGGAGGTCGGGGAGCACCCAGAGGTCCGCGTCCCACGTGTACCGCTGGACATCGCCGAAGGTGCTGGTGCGCTGGATGAAGGAACGCACCCGGTAGTGCTCGGCGGCGTGGCCCGCCACCTGACGGTCGGCGTCGCCGCGCTCGAAGGTGACCGTGAAGCTGTCGTAGCTGGCGACGCGGGCGGGTCGCCAACCCCGGACCACGACATCGCCGACCCCCGGGCTGACGGGGACGCCGCGGTTCAGGATCATGACCGCGTTGTCGCGGGTCAGCGAATCTCCCTCGTGGACCACCCAGGTCCATTCGGGCCCCTGGACCACGCGCATCGGATCCCGATCCGCGGAGAAGTCGAAACTGTCGGGGGCCTCGCCGCCCATTCGGTAGCCGCCGCCGGCGTCGCGGACGATGTAGCTGTGGGCCTGCTGAGCCACAGCGGGAGCGGCTCCCACGAGGAGTGCGATGAGCGCGAGCAGGGTACGGGAGAGCGTGCGGGTCCGGCTGAGGTGCGGGCGGTCCATGGCTCCTTCGGATCGGTGATCGGGTACACCGCCCAGTGGTGCAAGGCAGGTGCCGCGGGCCGGCCGCCCCCTGCCTCGGCTTCGAGCCCGGCCCTGCCTCGACTCCGGCCTCAATCCTCCCGGGCCGCGATGGCCTCGCTCTCGATCCAGGCGGTGTACCAGAGGCTCCGCAGCATGGTGGCGGCCGCCGCCAGCCGGTCGATCACGAACGCCTCGGTCTCCGGCGTGGCCCGCTCCGGGTCGAATCCGTGGGCCTTCTCCAGCTCGTACAGCGGCACCACCTGCTCGTGGGTGGTCATCAGGTAGCGCCAGATGGCGACCCGGGCGTCCGGGAACGCCTCGGCGCCCTCGGCCACCCGGGCGCGCACCGGGTCGGCCTCGATATGGGCCTCCACGAACGGGCTCTCGAACCGCCAGTGGAAGTCCCGGGATGTGGTGTAGCCCTCCGGGTTCGGCGCGTCCTCGGCCCACCCGTTGAAATGGATGGTGGTGTGGTGCGGGTTCCCGGCGTCGGCGACGTAGTGGCCGAGGATCCCGGCGTCGTTTACGATCCGGGCCTCGATCCACGCCCGCTCCTCCGGTGATCCGGCCATACGCCAGCGGGCGAATCCGGTGGTCAGCCGCTGGTAGACCTCGAGCATCCGGAACGGGAGGAACCCGGCGCTCTGCTCCGGCTCCTCGAGACCGGCCTCGTAGAGCGCCTCCAGGTACTCGAACCGGTCCGGCGCGTCGAGGGCGCCGGCGGGGACGTTCTCGATGTCGATGTAGTGGTCGTACTTCCACGCCTCGTCCATGACCACCAGCTCGTCGTCACGCCACCGGTCCGGCTCCGGGCCCAGGTACGTCAGCTGGTCCGCCGCGTCCGTGAAGAACGCCGGCATGTCCGACGGCAGCCCCTCCGCCGCGATCCGGCTGATGATCCCGTGCCCCACGAAGCCCCACGCCAGCACCGTCCCCGCGGCCGCCAGAGTCATGGCCCCGGCCAGCGCCATGGTCCGTCCGATCTTCATGCTATCGCTCCACGTGGTTTCGGGTTCGCGTTCGAAGTGCTCCCGCCGGGAATGTGGTGGGAGGGGTGGGTGGTGGGAAGGGGCGGTTCCACCATCAGCTGAAGCGCATCCCGTTCGGCGCCACCGTTCCCGACTCGGGTGTGTTGCCGGCCCCTTTCCCGCCGGCCCCTTTCCCGCCGGCGCCTCTGCCCTTCGGGGCCTTTCCCTCGCCGAACGGGTCCGACTTCATGGACAGCCCGATCCGGTTCCGGTCGAGGTCGATGGAAAGGACAGCTACCTTCACCCGGTCTCCCACCTTGACCACCTCGCCGGGGTCCTTCACGAACCGGTCGGCGAGTTGGGAGATGTGGACGAGCCCGTCCTGGTGGACACCGATGTCGACGAATGCGCCGAAGGCGACGACGTTGGTGACCACCCCGTCGAGGCGCATCCCCTTCTTCAGGTCCTTCACCTCCTTCACGTCCTCCCGGAAGGCGGGCGCCTCGAAGGCGTCGCGGGGATCGCGGCCGGGGCGGAGAAGCTCGTCGACGATGTCCTCGAGGGTGGGGCGGCCCACGTCGTCGGAGGTGTAGCGGTCCAGCTCGAGCCGGCCCACGGCTTCCTCGTTCTCGATGAGCTCATCGAGGGAGATGCCCAGGTCGGCGGCCATCCGCTCCACCAGCCCGTAGCGCTCCGGGTGGACGGCGGTCCGATCGAGGGGATGGTCGGCGTTCCGGATCCGGAGGAAGCCGGCGGCCTGCTCGAACGACTTCGGCCCGAGCCGGGGCACGTCCAGCAGCTCGGCCCGTCGCTCGAAGCCACCCTTCACGTCCCGGGTCTCCACGATGTTGCGGGCCAGGGTGGGCCCGAGCCCGGCGATGTAGGCCAGGAGCGAGGGCGAGGCCGTGTTCAGCTCGACGCCCACCCGGTTCACGCAGATCTGGACCACCTCGTCGAGGCGCCGCTTCAGCGCGGGCTGATCCACGTCGTGTTGGTACTGGCCCACGCCGATGGACTTGGGGTCGATCTTCACCAGCTCGGCCAGGGGGTCCTGGAGCCGGCGAGCGATGGAGACGGCGCCCCGGAGCGAGACGTCCAGTTCCGGCAGCTCGTCCCGGGCCACCTCCGACGCGCTGTAGACGCTGGCGCCGGACTCGTTGACCAGGACCACGCCCGGGGCCTGGCCCTCCGGCCGCGCGCCCACCACCGCCCGTACGGCCTGGTCGGTCTCCCGGGACGCCGTCCCGTTCCCGATGGCCACCAGCTCGGGGGCGTGGGCCTCGAGGAGGGCACGGAGTCCGGCGGCGAACCGGTCCTCCTTGTGCAGGTAGAGTGTGTCGGTGGCGAGGACGGCGCCGGTCTTCGAGACCACGGCCGCCTTCGCGCCCGTCCGGAAGCCGGGGTCGAGGCCGAGCACCGCACGCTCCCCGGCCGGCGCCGCCAGCAGGAGCTGCTCCAGGTTGCGGCCGAAAATGTCGATGGCCTCGGCGTCGGCCCGGTCCTTCAGCTCCAGCCGCATCTCGGTCTGGATCGACGGCGCCAGCAGCCTCTTGTACGCGTCTTCCGCCACCTGCGTCAGCTGGTCTCGCGCCGGCCGGTCCTTCACCACCCGGGCCACCACGCCGGCCACGATCTCCTCCTCCGGCGCCTCCACCGACCAGCTAAGCACGCCCTCCGCCTCGCCTCGCCGGATCGCCAGCATCCGGTGGCTCGGGATCTTCGAGGCCGGCTGAGAGAACTCGAAGTAGTCCCGGAACCGGGCGGCCGCGTCGTCGTCTTCCTTCCCCTTCAGGACCCGGGAGGCGACGACGCCATCGGCACGGAACCGGCCGCGGATCCACCCCCGGAGCTCGGCGTCCTCCGACACGCGCTCGGCCAGTATGTCCCGGGCGCCCTGGAGCGCCGCGTCCACGGAGTCCGCGCACGGGGTCGCGTCCGCCCCGTCCGCGTCCGCGGCGGCGGCCTCGGCGCCGGGCACCTCCGACCCGCCGCACACGTAGTCGGCGGCGGCCGCCTCGGCGCCGGCATCATCGAGCGCGCCGCTCCAGATGGCGTCGGCCAGCGGCTCCAGCCCCTTCTCCCGGGCGATGGTGGCCCGGGTCCGGCGCTTCGGCTTGTACGGCAGGTACAGGTCCTCGAGGGCCTGCTTCGTGGACGCCGCCGCGATCTTCGACCGGAGCGCGTCGTCGAGCTTCCCCTGCTCCTCGATGGACTCCAGGATGGTGGTCCGCCGGGCCTCGAGCTCCGAGAGGTACGCCGCCCGGTCCCGGAC
>CAZSBL010000016.1:29174-38530 GCA_964605205.1 uncultured Gemmatimonadaceae bacterium | reverse complement strand
GGACGTGGCGCAGTCCGGTAGCGCACTGCAATGGGGTTGCAGGGGTCGTCGGTTCGAATCCGACCGTCCCGACTGAGGGTAAACGAAGCCCCCGCAAGGAGTTCGGCTTTGCGGGGGCTTCGTTCTATCGGGGGCTGTTCTGCTGATGGGGCCGTGCCTGTCCGGGCGTTCTCAGCGGCCCGGGGCGGCCCGCGCTGCTTCTCGGCCCCACCCCCGACCTTCAGCTCTCGGCCTTCGCCACCTGCTCGATGACTTCGAGGACGCTGTCGGGGTTCACGGAGAGGGAGTCGATCCCGGCGTCCACGAGGAACGCGGCGAACTCGGGGTGGTCGCTCGGTGCCTGGCCGCAGATTCCCACCGGCCGGTCGGCCTGGTGCGCGTCGTCGATGAGCTGGCGGATCAGGCGCTTCACGGACGCCTGCCGCTTATCGAAGAGGTCCTGTAGGCGATCGCTGTCGCGGCCCACGCCGAGGGTGAGCTGGGTCAGGTCGTTGGTGCCGATGGAGAAGCCGTCGCGGTACTCGTTGGTCTTGAAATCGCTGGTGCGCACGATGACCGGGTCGGGATAGCGGGCGGCGGCCACGGTCCCGATCCCCCGGGCGAGATGGTCGACGAAGTAGTCGGTCCGGTCGTCGTAGCGGGCGGTGAGTCTGTCGATCTCGTCCCGGACGTCGGAGTCCTGGACCTCGTCGTACCGGGTCAGGGCCACGCGGCATCGATGGTCACCACGTCCGGGAACCCGGTCTCCGTGTCCAGCGTGAAGAGCACGCCTGCGCCGGCCCGGTCGGTCGGGCGCACGGGCCTTGCGTCCACGGCTCGGCAGGGAGCACCGACAGGGGGGAACCGCCATGGCGACCATCACCACGCTGACCATGAATCCGGCGGTGGACGTGTCCACCCGGGTGGACCGTGTTACGGCCGAGGACAAGCTCCGCTGCGACGCGCCCCGCCGGGACCCGGGCGGGGGCGGGATCAACGTGGCCCGGGTGGTCCGCCGGCTGGGCGGTGATGCCCGCGCGGTGTTCGCCGCCGCCGGCAGCAGCGGCGCTCTCTTGGGCACGCTGCTCGAGGACGAGGGGGTGGACAACGACCCCGTGGACGTGGACGGCTTCACGCGCGAGAACCTCTTCATCTCCGAGGAGGACTCGGATCGGCAGTTCCGCTTCCTCATGCCCGGCGCCGAGCTCGACGAAGCGGCCCGGGACCGGCTGGTGGAACGGGCCCTCCGGGACGACCCCGACTACCTGGTGGCCAGCGGGAGCCTGCCGCCCGGCGTGCCCACGGACTTCTACGCCACCCTCGCCCGCGCCGCCCGGGAGCGGGGGGTGCGGATGATCCTCGACACCTCGGGCGACGCGCTCCGGGACGGCGTGGGTCCCGGCGTATTCCTCCTCAAGCCGAACCTCCGGGAGCTCGGCCAGCTGGCCGGCCGGGATGTGACGGAGGACCCGGAGCAGGAGGCGGCGGCGCTGGAGCTGGTGGACGACGATCGGGCGCTGCACGTGGTGGTGAGCCTGGGTCGCGCCGGCGCGCTCCTGGCCAACGCCCATGGCATCGAGCGAATCCCTGCGCCCACCGTCCCCATCCGGAGCAAGGTGGGGGCCGGTGACAGCGCCGTGGGCGGGATCGTCCACCGGCTGGCCCGGGGCGACGACGTCGCCACTGCGGCGCGCATGGGCGTGGCCGCCGGCGCCGCCACCGTCATGACGCCGGGCACCGAGCTCTGCCGGTCCGACGACGTGGAGCGCCTGTTCGAGCGGATCCGGGCGCGGGAAGCCGCCGCATGAGCCTCCCGGGCCAGGACGCCACCACCATGCCGGGCTGGGCCGGTCGTCTGACCGGGATCCGCGCCTTCATCCTGGACCTGGATGGCGTGGTGACGGACACGGCCGCACTCCATCGGCGAGCGTGGAAAGAGACGTTCGACGCGTACCTTGAGGCCCGTGAGGGAGAGGACTTCTCCCCGTTCACCGACCGCGACTACCGCCGCTGGGTGGACGGCAAGCCCCGCTACCGCGGCGCCGGGACCTTCCTGGAGTCCCGGGGCATCGACCTGCCCCGGGGCGAACCCGACGATCCGCCGGACCGGGAGACCGTATGCGGGATCGGCAACCGGAAGGACCGCCGGTTCCGCGCGCTGCTGGAAGAGGAGGGGGTCGAGCCCATCGAAGGCGCCGGCACCTGGATCCGGCTGGCCCGGGACAAGGGCTTCCGGACGGGGATCGTGACGTCGAGCCGGAACGGCCGCCGCGTCCTCCGGGCCGCCGGGATCGAGGCGCTCTTCGACACGCGGATCGACGGCGAGGACGGCGAGCGTCGAGAGCTGGCCGGCAAGCCGGACCCAGCCTACTTCCTGGCCGCCGCCAGCGACCTGGGCGTGGAGCCGGAGGAGGCCGCGGTGGTCGAGGACTCGGCCGCCGGTGTGGAGGCCGGCCGCCGGGGCGAGTTCGGCCTCGTGGTCGGCGTCGCCGCGGAGGACGACCGCGTCCACGCCCTCGAGGAGGCCGGGGCCGACGTGGTGGTGGCCCGGCTCGCCGGGATCCCGCTCCTGCAACCCGACGAGGGGAGCACCGATGCGTGAATGGCTCCTCATCTACGACGGCTACGACCCGGACGGGGAAGGGCTGCGTGAAGCGCTGTGCACCACGGGCAACGGGGTGATGGCGACCCGGGGCGCCGCCCCCGAGTGTGCCGCCGATGGCACCCATTACCCCGCCACCTACCGGATCGGTCTGTACGACCGCCAGGAGACCACCATCGAGGGGACCACGGTCCCGAACGAGAGCCTGGTCAACCTCCCCAACTGGCTGGACTTCCGGTTCCGGATCGGGGACGACCCCTGGTTCTCACCCGACGAGGCCGACCTCCTGGACTACGAGCAGCGCTTCGACATACGGGAGGGGGTGCTCTCCCGGCACCTCCGGTTCCGGTCCGGGGACCGGATCACCGCCGTCACGCAGCGGCGGTTCGTCAGCATGGCGGACGCCCACGTCGGCGCCCTCGAGACCACCTTCAAGGCGGAGAACTGGTCGGGCCGGCTCGAGGTCGAGTCCGGGATCGACGGCGGCGTGGAGAACTCCGGCGTCGAGCGCTACCGGCGGCTCGAAGGCCGTCACCTCGACGTGCTCCGAACGGAGGCCCTCGACGACGACGAGTCGGTCTTCCTCCTGGCCCGCACCCGCCAGTCCCGGGTGCGGATCGCGGAGGCCGTCCGCACCTGCGTCCATTCCCATGACGACAAGCTCGACGTGGAGCGGCAGCTCATCGAGGAAGACCAGCGGATCGCGCACCGCATGACGGTGAAGCTGCACGAGGGCGAGACCGTGTCGTTCGAAAAGGTGCTGGCGCTCTACACCTCCATGGACAAGGCGATCTCGGAGAGCGGGCTCGAAGCGCGCCGCCACCTGCGGGCCACGCCCCGGTTCGGCGAGCTGCTGCGGCCACACCTCCTGGCGTGGAGCCAGTACTGGCGCCGGTCGGAGATCCGGATCGGCACCGACGAGCACACCGACCGGGCCACCAACCTCTACCTCTGCCACACCCTGCAGACTGTGTCGGAGAACACCGTCGGCCACGACGTGGGCGTCCCCGCCCGGGGCATCCACGGCGAGGCCTACCGCGGCCACGTCTTCTGGGACGAGCTCTTCGTCTTCCCGGTCCTGGACTTCCGGTTCCCCGAGCTGACCCGCTCTCTCCTCAAGTACCGCTACAACCGGCTGCGCGCAGCCCGCCGGGCCGCGGAGGAGGCCGGCTACGAAGGTGCCCTCTTCCCCTGGCAGAGCGGGAGCAGCGGCCGGGAGGAGACCCAGACGCTCCACCTGAACCCTCGCTCCGGGAACTGGGTGCCCGACAACACCCACCTCCAGCGCCACATCAACGTGGCCATCCCGTACAGCATCTGGAAGCACTACCAGAGCACGGGCGACCTGGAGTTCATGGCGTTCTACGGCGCCGAGATGATCCTGGAGTGCGCTCGCTTCTGGGCCAGCCTCGTCGAATACAGCCGCGCCCGCGACCGCTACGAGATCCGGGGCGTGCTCGGCCCCGATGAGTTCCACACCCGCTACCCGGACGCCGACGAGCCCGGCCTCGACAACAACGCGTACACCAACGTCATGGTGGTGTGGGTGTTGATGCGGGCGCTGGAGCTGGCCGATGTGCTCCCGGGCCGGCGCCGCGAGCTGCTCTGGGAGAAGCTGGGGATCCAGAGGATGGAGCTGCAGGCGTGGGAGGACATCACCCGGAAGATGTACGTCCCCTTCCACGACTACCGGGGCGACCCGATCATCAGCCAGTTCCAGGGCTACGAGACCCTCGAGGAGCTCGATTGGGAGGCCTACCGGGAGGAGTACGACGACATCCAGCGGCTGGACCGCATCCTCGAGGCCGAGGACGACGACATCAACCGCTACAGGGCGTCGAAGCAGGCCGATGTCCTCATGCTCTTCTTCCTCCTCTCGGCCGACGAGCTCCGGTCCATCTTCCACCAGCTGCGCTACCCGTTCGACGAACGGACCATCGGGCGCAACACCGACTACTACATGGAACGGACGTCCCACGGCTCCACGCTCAGCGGCGTGGTCCACGCCTGGGTCCTCGCCCGCACCGACCGGGACCGGGCCTGGGAGTTCTTCCGCCGCGCCCTCGAGAGCGACCTCTCCGACATCCAGGGCGGCACCACGCCGGAAGGGATCCACCTCGCCGCCATGACCGGCACCGTCGACCTCCTCCAGCGCTGCTACACCGGCATGGACGCCCGGGGTGACGTGCTCCGCTTCGACCCGCTCCTCCCCGAAGACCTGGGCGAGCTCCACTTCACCATCCAGTACCGGAACAACTGGCTCGACGTCGATCTGTGCCCCGGCCACCTGACCATCCACACCCAGCCCAGCTCCGCTTCCCCCGTGGAGGTCAATGTCCGGGGCGAGCAGCGCACGATCTCGCCGGGCAGCCGCTCCAGGTTCCAGCTGGAGACCCCCTGAAGAACTCCGACTCCCTCGTCGACTCTACGCTGTGGAAAGGAGCGATGAGCAACCACGAGCCCCAACCCCCCGAAAACGGGCCCGCGCCCGACGAGCCGCAGGTGGCATCCCTGGTGGACACGATCCCCTGCGCGCTGTACGCGTACGTCCGCTGGCCCGACGGCCGCAGCCGGTTCGTCTGTGCCGGAGGAAGCACTATCCGGACGTCTGAGCCGCGAAGAACCCCGCCGTCCACCGCGTAGGAGGCCCAACACGTTGACACCCCACCCCGGCCCGTCGTACGGTCCGGTGCCGAGGGCAGAGCCCACCCCACCCATGGAGGCGTACCATGGACGTCGAAGGCGGCAGTCCCCCCACCTCCCCCACGCCCGAGCCCCCGCCGGCCGTGTGGGAAGACTTCATCGATATCTTCTTCGCGCCCGCCGCTGTCTTCGAGCGCCGGAAGGGGTGGTCGGCGTGGCCGATCCTCCTGATCACCACCGCCGCGCTTGCGGTCCTCTTCATCGGCTGGCAGAACCTCCTGGGGCCGGTGATGGACGTGGAGATGCAGCGCGGGATGGCCGAGGCCATGGCGGAGAATCCGGAGCTGGGCCCCGAGCAGATCGAGCAGATGCGCTCCATGGGCCGGATCTTCGGCCCCATCGGGATCGCCATCGCCTTCCCGTTCGGCGTGCTGGTCACGGCGCTGGTGGGCTGGGGTCTGGCGAGGGTGTTCGGCGCCGCCGCCGGCTTCGCCACGGTGTTCGGCGTGGTGGTCTACAGCCAGATCGTCCGCGTCCTCCAGTACCTGGTGGGGATCCTCCAGGGCTTCGTGCTCGACGTGGAGCCGATGGACTCGGTCCACGACATCAGCCTCAGCGCCGCCCGGTTCCTCGACCAGCCGGAAACGTCGGCGCTCACGGTGAACCTGGCCGCCCGCCTGGACGTGTTCACCCTCTGGGCCACGGCCCTCATCGCCATCGGCCTGGCCGTCACCACCAGGCTGCCGAAGGGGAGCGCGTGGGCCGTGGCGATCCTGGTCTGGCTCCTGGCCGCGATCCCGCCCATCATCGGGCCGCTGATGTCCGGCGGGTGAGCCGGCCCCACCGAGCCGGCCCCCAGCGAGCCGGCCGACCCGAACCCGACATGCGCCCCGACAGGGCACGGCCGCTGATCCACCCGTGCGCATCGTAGCCGGTATCCACGCCGGGACGGACCTGACCTCGCCCGGGGGGCGGGTCCACCCCACGGCCGAGGCGCTCCGCGTCGCCTGGATGGAGCTGCTGGCCGACCGCCTCGACGGCGCCCGGGTCCTGGATCTCTACGCCGGCACCGGCGCCCTCGGGCTCGAGGCGCTGTCCCGGGGCGCCCGCACGGTGGACTTCGTGGAGAACAGCCCGGCGGCGCTCCACGCGCTGAAGGCGAACGTGGCCGCGCTCCGGGCCACGGACCGGACCCGGATCTTCAAGAAGGACGCCCTGCGCTGGGTCCACCGCCTGGAGCCCGGCGCCTACGACATCGTATTCGCCGACCCGCCATACGGCTCGCGGCAGGCCGACCGGCTGGTGGACGACTGGCTCACCCGACGCTACAGCGCGGTCTTCTCCATCGAGCACGCCGCCGACCACCGGCTGCCTACGGCGGCGACGAGCCGCGTTCTCGGCGAAAGCCGGATTTCGGTCTACCGGGTCTGAGCGTGCCCAGCGGCGGCTGGTGCAGGAGGCCGGGCGGCAGCGCCCGGACGGTCCCGCGCGAAAGAGCCGGCCCGCAGCGCCCGCGGGTCCTGCGCGAAAGACCGGCCCGCAGCGTCTGGACGCCGCCGGGAACGGGAAAAATCCCCGAACAATGGCCGCGCCGAGCGTTGATTGGGGACTTTCCTACGATATGTGTATGCAATCCCCCAAAGATCCGAGGGGGCGAGGCGTTGTTTGGGGACTTCCATACGATATCCGTAGAAAATTCCCCATACTTTGCCCCGAGCCCACCTTATTTGGGGACTTATCCCGAACGGGCACGACGCACGCCCGCCAGCCGGGAATCGCTGTGGAGCAGGGGTGAGCCGGTCGCTCAGCCCGCCGGAACCCGAGCCGGTCGCTCAGCCCGCCGGAACCCGAGCCGGTCGCTCAGCCCGCCCCGCTCGTCGCCTACAGCAGCGCCTTCGCCCGCTCCACGACGTTGTCGACGTTGAACCCGAGCTTCTCCATGACCACGCCGCCGGGGGCCGAGTGGCCGAAACGGTCGAGGGCGATGATGTCTCCGTTGCCGCCGGTCCATTCGTGCCAACCCAGCGGGCTGGCGGCCTCGATGGCCAGGCGGGGCACGCCGGCCGGGAGCACGTCGGCCCGGTAGTCTTCGGGCTGCTCTCTGAACAGCTCCCACGACGGGAGGGAGACGACGCGCACGGCCCGGCCCTCGTCGCGGAGCACCCTGGCGGCGTCGAGCGCGAGTGACACCTCGGAGCCGGTGGCCAGGAGGAGGAGGTCGAGGTCGCCGTCGTCGCCGTCGAGGGTGTAGCCGCCCCTGGGCACGCCCTCGGTGATGGGGTATGCCGAAGCGTCCAGCGCGGGCAGCTTCTGCCGGGTCAGCGAGAGCGCCACCGGCCGGTCCAGCGTCATGGCCAGCCGCCACGCCGCGGCGGTCTCGTTGGCGTCGGCGGGTCGGAGGGTGACGAGGTTCGGAATCGCCCGGAGCCCGGCGAGCTGCTCGACCGGCTGGTGCGTCGGGCCGTCCTCGCCCACGCCGATGCTGTCGTGGGTGAAGATGAAGATCGGCGCGCTGAGCTCGGTGAGCGCCGCCAGCCGGATCGACGGCTTCATGTAGTCGCTGAAGATCAGGAACGTGCCCCCGTACGGGACCACGCCGCCGTGCAGCGCCATCCCGTTCACCGCGGCGCCCATGGCATGCTCCCGGACGCCGAAGTGGATGTTGCGGCCGGGCTCCGCCGGGTTGGCCAGGCTGCCCTCGTCGTCGATCATGGTCTTGTTCGACGGCGCCAGGTCCGCCGAGCCGCCCAGGATGTTGGGCACGCGCCGGGCGATGGCGTTCAGCACCTTCCCGCTGGCCGCCCGCGTCGCCAGCTTCTCCCCCGCCTCGAACGTCGGGATCCCGGCATCCCACCCGTCCGGCAGCCGGCCGGCCATGGCGTCCTCCAGCTCCGCGGCGGCGTCCGGGTGCGCGGTCCGGTAGGCGCCCAGCCGCTCGCTCCACTGCCGGTGGGCGGCCTTGCCCCGCTCCGCCGCCTCGGCGAACGCCTCGTACGCCTCGTCGGGGACGTGGAACCGCTCGTCGGGCCAGCCCAGCTTCTCCCGGGTGGCCTTCAGCGCGTCCCCACCCAGCGGCGCGCCGTGGGACGAGGCGTGGTCCTGCTTCGGGCTGCCGAACCCGATATGGGTCCGGACGCGGATCAGCGACGGCCGGTCATCGGCCCGGGCGGCCTCGATGGCCGCGCTGATGGCCTCGACGTCCTCGCCGTCGTCCACGCCCTGGACGTGCCAGCCGTAGGCCTCGAAGCGCTTCTCGACGTCCTCGGTGAACGCCAGGTCGGTGCTCCCCTCGATGGAGATGTGGTTGTCATCGTAGAGGTAGACCAACCTGCCGAGCTTCATGTGCCCCGCCAACGACGCCGCCTCCGACGCGATGCCTTCCATGAGGTCTCCGTCGCTGACGATGGCGTAGATGTGGTGGCCGACCACGTCGTGGTCGGGGCGGTTGTATCGGTGGGCCAGGAACCGCTCGGCCATGGCCATCCCCACGCCGTTGCCGAACCCCTGGCCCAGCGGGCCGGTGGTGGCCTCGACGCCCGGCGTCATGTGGGCCTCCGGGTGCCCCGGCGTGATGCTTCCCCACTGCCGGAAGTCCTGGATCTCGTCCAGCGGCATGTCGTAGCCGGCCAGGTGCAGCAGCCCGTAGAGGAGCATGGAGCCGTGGCCGGCGGAGAGGATGAAGCGGTCGCGGTCGAACCAGTCCGGGTCGCCCGGGTCGAACCGGAGGAACCGGGTCCAGAGGGCGTACGCCATGGGCGCGGCGCCCATGGGCATGCCCGGGTGTCCCGAGCTCGCCTCCTCCACGGCGTCGGCGGCGAGGAAGCGAAGGGTGTTGATGGTCAGCTGGTCCCTGTCCGTCATGCGCTGGATTTCCCGTCTCTCTGTTGTGGACCCCCACGTTCGCGGGCGTAAGGTCGGTGGCGGGTCCCGGGATCGCAACGGCCGGACGGGGGCCCGCCTCTGTGGGAATCGCTCGCCGGTCGTCGGCATCGGTGTCGACCGCTCGCACCCGGCGTTCGCGGACGGTAGCTTGCACCGCCATGAGCCGCCCACTCATCGAAGTCGAGGAGCTGACCACCGGACCGGGCGACGACGGGGAGCCCATTCTCCGGGGCGTTTCCCTGACCATCGC
>CAZSBL010000016.1:0-29164 GCA_964605205.1 uncultured Gemmatimonadaceae bacterium | reverse complement strand
CGCCGCCGGGGAGCGGATCGTGCTCACGGGCCCCTCGGGCTCGGGCAAGTCCACCCTCCTCCGCTGCATGGTCCGCCTGGAGCCCACCGAGGGGACGGTGCGGCTCGACGGCCAGGAGGTCGGGCCGGACCGGGTCCGGGAGCTGCGCCGTCGCCTGGGCTACCTCGCGCAGCGCCCGGTGGCCATCGAGAGCTCCATCGGGCAGAACCTGGCGTTCGCCCGGGACGCCTGCGGCGACACGCTGGACGAGGCGGCCCAGGAGTCGCTCCTGGAGCGGCTCGGGATCCACCGGCTGGACCGGGACCGGCGGTTCGACGCCCTCAGCGGCGGCGAGCAGCAGCGGATGGCGCTGGTCCGGACGCTCACGGTGCAGCCGCAGGTGCTCCTGCTGGACGAGCCCACCGCCAGCCTCGACCCGGAGAACGTGGACGCGGTGGTGGAGCTCATCACCGAGTGGGTGGAGGAGCGAGGCGACCGGGCGATCCTCTGGGTCAGCCACCAGTCCCACGAGGTTGATGAGCTGGCCACCCGGTCGGTCACCCTCGAGGAGCTGACGGCATGACGCCCGAGGTCGGCGCCATCCAGCTCTCGCCGTGGGACCTGGCGCTGGCGGCCCTCTTCCTCCTGGTACCCGCGGCCATCAGCGTGGCGCTCAAGCTGGGGCTCGAGAAGCGCCTCGGCATCGCCGGGCTCCGGACCGTGCTCCAGCTCGCCTTCATCGGGCTCGTGCTGGAGTGGGTCTTCGCCCTCGACCGCTGGTACTGGGTCCTGCCGGTGCTCCTGGTGATGCTCATCGCCGCATCCCGGGCCGCCGTGCAGCGCTCCGACCGGCGCTTCGGCGGCGCCTACCTGGCCTCGTTCGGCGCGCTGGTCCTGGCCACCGGCACCGTGACCTTCGTCTCCACCGAGTTCATCATCGGCGTCGAGAGCTGGTACGAGCCCCAGTACGTGATCCCGCTCCTGGGCATGCTCCTCGGCAACGGTCTCACCGGGATCAGCCTCTCCATGGACCGGCTCCTGAACGACCTGGTCGACCGCCGCGATGCCGTCGAGGCCCGCCTCGCCCTCGGCGTGTCACTCTGGACCGCCGTCCGGCCCTGGGTGGCCGATGCCGTCCGTACCGGACTCATCCCCATCATCAACGCCATGATGGTGGTGGGGCTCGTCAGCCTGCCCGGGATGATGACCGGCCAGATCCTGGCCGGCGCCGATCCCGTGGACGCCGTCGCCTACCAGATCCTGATCATGTTCATGATCGCAGGCGCCACCGCCGTCGGCACGATCCTGCTCTGCCTCACCGCCTACCGCGTCCTGGCCGACCCGTGCGAGCGGATCCGGTGGGAGCGGATCTCTGAGAGCTGAGTTCCTGGTTCCTCGATTCGCTCCCGGCTCTACGGCTGCCGGCTCAGGGTGATCTCCATGTACGCCTCCTCGTCCTCGCCGTCATCGTCGAAATCGTACCAGTCGGTGCCAGTCACCGTGGCGGTATCCCCGCTGATGGTGACCTCGATGAACGTGAGGTACTCGCCGGTCTCGATCATCCACACGTACCCGCCGGCCGCCTCGTACGTGCCGCTCATGAGGTCGGAGCCGGACGGGTCGGAGAAGTCGACGGTGTAGCTGCCGTCGGCGCCGTAGGCCACCTCCAGCGACGCCCCGTCGTCGATCCGGTCTACGCTCTGGGTGGTATCGGCCTTGTTCGTCACCACGTACGCGGTGGCGACCCAGGTGCCGACCAGCCCCGTGGTGTCGGGACGGGCCAGCGTCCCGGTCTCGATGGCGGCCTCGTCGGTACCGTCACCGTCGAAGTCCCATGACGCGTCGTCGAAGGTGAAGACCCACCGGTCGGCGGCGGGCTTCGTGTACGGGATCAGCAGGAGGCCGTCCCGCATGGAGTAGTAGATGATGGTGTCCGACCGCACCGACCACACCCCGATGTCCTCGTACCGCTCGGCCAGCGAGTCGGTCTCGGAGTACAGGAGCGTCCCGTCACTCCCGGCCATCAGCTGCGTGAGCAGCCCTTCCTCCACCACGGTGTCGATGGTGTCGGCGGGGTTGCTCTGGCTCTGGTAGAGATCCCGGATCAGGATCCAGTCTCCCATCAGGTCGGCGTCCAGCGTGCCGGTGGTGACGCTCTCGAACGTGCCGTACACGTCGGCCTCGATCACCAGCTCCAGCGTGTCCCCCGAAACCGTGTAGTCGATCTCCGCAGAGCCGAACTCGCCGGAGCTGCTCTCGATCCACTGATCCACCAGCGTGACCGTCATCTGCCCGCTGCACCCCACCCACTCGACGTGTGCGCTGTCAGTGGCCATCACCGTGTCGCCCGGCGCCACCTCCTCCGGCACCAGCTGCAGGATCCGGCCGGCGCTGTCGGCGGCCATGGAGACCAGCAGCCGGTTCCCCCGGGCGATGCCGTCTTCACCGCCGTCCCAGAACTCCAGGGCGCTCCAGTGGCCTACCAGCGCCGTGTCGTTCCCGGCCGCACAGACCGGATTCGTCACCGTGCCGCTGTCGCTCTCCACCACCACCAGGGCCGTGTCCGCCCCGCCGTCCGCTTCCGCCGAGATCAGCGCGGTGCCCCGGGCCACGGCCGTGACCAGACCGGCACCGTCCACCCTGGCCACGTCCGTCAGGCTGCTGCTCCAGCTGAACGACGGCGAGGTCAGGACATGCCCGTTGGCGTCCTCGGCCGTCGCGGACAGGGGCATGGTGTCGCCGACCACCAGTGTGGCCGAGTCGGGCGTGACCACCACCGTGGCCGCAACCTGGGCCACGATCACTTTCACACTGTCGGTCTCGCCGTCCGCCTCCGCCACCACCCAGGTGGTGCCGTTCCCCACCGCCGTGACCACCCCGGCCGCCGTGACGGTAGCCACCGCCGTGTCCCGTGCGACCCAGGTCGCTGCCACCGCCGACACCGCGTTCCCGTACTCATCCGTCGCCGCCGCCGTGACGATGGCCGTGTCGACCAGCGCATCGAACGTCAGGCTGTCCGGCGATGCCGCGAGATCGGCCACGGGGCCCGGCAGCGCCGTCGCGTCGAAGGTCACCTCCATCGAACCCACCGAGGCCGTGGCCGTGACCGCGGCGGCTTCGGTCCCCAGCGTCCAGTCCGCGCTCGCCCGCCCCGAGGCGTCTGTCGGCCCGCTGTCCACGAGATCACCCGACGCGGTCGCCCAGGTAACGGCCACCCCCTCCATCGGGACGTCGTTCTGATCGAGGACCCCCACCACGAGGGCATCCGCCAGCGACTGGCCGACCACCGCTTCCTGGCCATCGCCCGACACGATCTGCAGCACGGAAGGTTCCGGATCGGGCGTGGTCAGATCCTCACATTCGGAGGCCGTAAGAGCGAAAAAGAAAGCGAGCGCAACGGGAATTGCATGGCGTCTCTGCATGGTTCTGGATCCTGACAAAAGGGAGGGAACCGTTCTCCCCTGTCTATGCGGAACCAACCCACGAATGTCAACCCCCGTTAACGGTCTCTTTCTCGTACAGCGCGTTCACGCTCACCCGCCGGGTCCCGTCCTCCAGATCCACCCGGACCGTCTCGCTCTCCACCACCGGCTCCAGGTCCCGCGCCGCCCATTCGGCGTCGAGCGTATCCGCCTCGAGCAGCACCGCCCGCCCGGCGGGGAAGCCGTCGTAGACGTGGGGCTCGCCCTCCACCGGCCGCACCCCCTCGCCCGTCAGGTCCACCCCCGGCGTGAACTGGTTGAAGAGCAGCCGGCCACCGGGCGCGATCACCCGCGCGGTCTCGTCGGCCGCCCGCTGCCACTCCACCCAGCTCGCCGCGCTGTGGTGCACCCCCAGCGCCACCACCAGGTCGAAGTGACCATCGGGCCAGCGTGACAGGTCGTCCATACGGCCCCGCACCACCCGGCGCTCCGCCTCCGCCTCTCCCAGCCGGTCCGCCAGCCGCTCCCGCGTCCGCGCCACCATGGCCTCCGACGCGTCCAGCGCCCGGACATCGAAGCCGCGGTCCGCCAGAAACGCCGCGTTCCGGCCCCCGGCGCACCCCAGGTCCAGGACCCGGACGCTCGATGGCTCCTCATACCGGTCCACCAGCTCCGTCAGCCGATGGTCCGCCTCTCGCCCCGCGAACCGCTCCACCCGCTCCGGGGCCTCCCAGAAATCGCCGTCGTTTGTCATAAGGTCAAGATGGCAGGCGACGGCGCCTGGAGCCAACCCCGCCGGTTGACATCGTGGCCGGGGGATTTATCTTGAAATTGAGATATCGCCGCGCCCGGAAAGGACGCCCCATGCCGACGGATCGTGACACCGCGCTCAAGCTCTGGGTGGTCCTCAGCCGGGCCCACTCCGCCCTTACGGCCCACGCCGAGGCCGACGTGGCCCGCCACGGGCTCTCCCTGGCCGAGTTCGGCGCGCTGGAGGCGCTCTTCAACAAGGGCTCGCTCCTGGTGGGGGAGCTCCAGCGGAAGGTGCTCAAGTCCAGCGGCGGGATGACGTACGTGCTGGACCGGCTCGAAGACAAGGGCTACGTGCAGCGCCGGCCGTGTGAGACCGATCGACGCGCCGTCTACGCCGAGCTTACCGACGAGGGTCAGGCGCTCATGGAGCGGATCTTCCCCGGCCACGCCGGCAGCATCGAGGCCGCCGAGGAGGGGCTGACTCCCGCCGAGCAGGAAGAGGCCATCGCCCTCCTCAAGAAGCTCGGCCACGCCGCCGCGGCCGCGCCTCTGCCCCACGAGGAGGAAGCGGCGGCGAACGCCTGAGCCGCGGGCCCGGTCCGGCGGGCCCGGTCCGGCGGGCCCGGTCCGGAAGCGGGCCCGTCCCTCGCGGGCATTCCTATCGCTGACAGCCTCCTGGCATAATCTTTGAAGTGAGATACTTTGACCAAAGGAAACACCGCCGCGCTCGCAGCAGCCGCGGCGCATGACCCAACCATGGAGGATGGCGATGACGACGGAGACACAGACGCAGCAGAAGACCCGGTGGAATATCGACTCGAGCCACTCGCAGGCCGAGTTCACCGTCAAGCACATGATGATCACGAAGGTCCGGGGCCGGTTCGCGGACGTGGAGGGCGCGATCCATCTGGACGCCGAGAACCCGGAGAACAGCCGGGTGAAGGTGGAGATCGACGCGGCGAGCATAGACACGCGGGAGGAAGACCGGGACGCGCATCTGCGGTCCGAGGACTTCCTGAACGCTGAGGAGTTCCCGAAGCTGACGTTCGAGAGCAAGCGGGTCGGGGGGCTCGAGCTCGAGGATGGCGCCCGGTTCAAGGTACTCGGCGACCTGACGATCCGGGGCACCACGAAGGAAGTGGAGCTCGCCGCGGTATTCGAGGGTCGGGGCCAGGACCCGTGGGGGAACCAGCGGGTAGCGTTCAGCGCCGACACCACCATCGACCGTCGCGACTTCGGGCTGACCTGGAACCAGGCGCTGGAGACCGGCGGCGTGCTGGTGGGCCACGAGGTGAAGATCCATCTCGAGGCGCAGGCCGTGGCCGATTCCAGTGACTAAGGCGGCGAGGGCTGAGCGACGACGACGCGCTGCCAGCGTTCAGCGCAGACTCGCCGAGCGGGGCGGCTCCGGGACTCCGGGGTCGCCCCGTTCCGCATCCCGGCACCGGTCCACCGCCCCGGTGACCGCGACGAACGCGAAGGGCAGGGACCGCGACCGACGCGACGAGATTTCACCGCGACGGCGCTACGAACGCGACGTTGTTGAGGGTTCTTCCGGCGATTCAGACCGCACCGGTGCCCTGAGGGCACACCGCGGACCCCGTCAGTCCACTTCCCGGGGGTCCCAGCTGGTGATGAAATCCTCGTCGAGGGCGTCCAGCCTGTCCATCTCCTCTTCGGCGAGGACGAAGTCGAAGACGTCGGCGTTCTCCTCGATGCGCTGGTGGTTCGTGGACTTGGGGATGGTGATGAAGTGGTGCTGGAGCGCCCACCGGATGAGCACCTGGGCGGCCGTCTTCCCGTGATCGCCGGCGACAGTCTGGACCACGTCGTTGTCGAGCCGCTCGGTCTTCGTCAGCGGGCTGTATCCCTCCACGGCGATGTCGTGCTCCCGGCAGAAGTCCACCATGTCATTCCGGCTGCGGTAGTTGAACGGGTGCAGCTCGAACTGGTTGACCGCCGGCACGATGCTCCCCTGCTCGAAGACCTCGCGCATGTGGTCCACGGTGTAGTTGCTGACGCCGATGGCCCTCGCCCGGCCGCTCTCATGGATCTCCTCCAGCGCCCGCCAGCTTTCTCGCCGCGGGCCGTCACCGGGCCAGTGGACGAGGTAGAGGTCCACGTAGTCGAGACCGAGACGGTCGAGGCTGGCCTCGAAGGCCCGGAGCGCGCTGTCGTAGCCGTGGTCGTCCTTCGCAAGCTTGGTGGTGACGAAGATGTCGTCCCGGGGAACCTCGTGCTCCCGGAGCGCGGCGCCGACGCTCTCCTCGTTGCCGTAGATGGCGGCGGTATCGATGTGTCGGTAGCCGGCGTCCAGCGCCCACCGCACCGCGTTGCGGGTGGGCTCGCCCTCCGGGCTCCGGAACGTGCCGAGGCCGAAGAGGGGGATGGGTCCGCCGTGGTTCAGCTCGATCGGGGTCGTGATTTCGATAGCCATGGTGACCTCGAAGCGCTGCAAGCGGCACGCCGGGGAGCGAACGGCACCGCGACGGCGCGATGACGCGACGAACCGGTATTTCTTCTGGTGGGCGTGAAGCTCCCGGCGAGTTCCGGGCTTCGGAGCGAACTCAGCGTTCGCGAAACCCGACGCAGTTCGTCGCGTTCGTCGCGTCGTCGCGGTGAGTTCTGTTGGCCGTCGCGTCGCCGCGGTGAGGTCAGTAGTTCGCGTCGATCCGTACGGCCCGCCGCACCCCGTCGATGGTGGCGGCACCAGCCATCTGCTGGCTCCCGTTGATGGCCCGGAGCGCCTCGACGATGGCCCCCTCGATCTCCACGGCGGTCACCCCACCGTCGCCGAAGTAAACGGTGGGGACCATCTCGCCCGTCTCGGTCTCTGAGAGACCCACCACCCGATCGCTGCTCAGGTCCCAGCCGAAGCTCTGGGCGCCGCCCAGGGTGCCGAGGTCCACGGGAGCGTCATCGTAGGGCGGCACCCAGACCACGGCCCGCATGTTCCCCTCGGCGTCCTGGGCGTGCCCGACGATAAAGTCGTCCTGGTTGATCCCGGTGGCGTAGGACGTGGCTCCACCGAGGGTGCCCAGGTCCTGCATCCCGTCCTCCGGGGTCCAGGCGAAGGCGTGGGGCTGTTCGGGCGCCACCCACGAATGACCGACCACGGTGCCGCGGTTGTTGATATCCAGCGCCATGGACTGGTCCCCGCCGAGGGTGCCCAGGTCCTGCATCCCCGCCGCCGCCGTCCACAGGAACGCGTGCTCCTGCCCGGCCGACGTCATGGAGCCACCGACGATGGCCAGGGAGTCGTTGAGCGCCCGGGCCCGACTCCCCAGCCCCTCGAGGTCGCCGATGGCCACGAGGCTGTCGTGGGGGATGAAGTAGAACGCCTGGAGGGTGCCCGACTCGTGGGTGGACTCGCCCACGATGGCGAAGGTGGCGCCGTTGATGTCGTACGCCGCGCCGTACGTCGAGTCTGCGCTCCCGAGGGTCAGGATCTCGAGCATCCCCTGGTCGGCGTTCCACCAGAAGGGTACGTAGTCGCCGGCGTCGTTCTGTGCCATCCCGGCCACCTGTCCCCAGGCGCTGATGCCCAGGGCGATGTCGCGGGCCCCGGGCTCGGTCCCGAGCCAGCCCAGGTCCACCAGGCTGAACCGTGCGGGGCGCGTCACCACCTCCACGGTGGCGCTGCCCTGATCGAAGAGGGCGGTGGCGGTGACCTGGGTCGTGCCGCTGTCCACGGCGGTCACGAGCCCGGTGGAGTCCACGGTGGCGATGGACTCGTCGCCGGTGGACCAGGTGAAGTCCACGTTCTCGACCACGGTGGTCTCGCCAGCGAACGCGGTGGCTGTGTACTGGGCGGTTTCATCGACGGCCGTCAGCGTGTCCACGGACGGCGTCACGATGATATCGGTGACCACGTCCGACGTGATCGGCGCCACGCCCTGTACGGCGCCGACCCGGGCCCGGATCTCCGCCTCCCCATGGCCCACGGCGGTGGCCAGTCCCGAGGCGTCGATGGTGACGATGGTGGTATCGCTGCTCGACCAGCTGACCTCGGCATCGATGGTGTCGCCACCCGGCCCCATCGCCGTAGCGGTGAACTGTTCTTCGTGGCCGAGGAACTCGAAGAAGTAGCTCGACGGCGAGACGGCCACGCTGTCGACGGCCACCACCCAGAGTGGCCGGGCGGTGCTCACGCCCTCGGCGGTGGCCACGATATCGGTGCTGTCAGCCGCAACCGCCGTGGCCACCCCTGCGCTGTCGATGGTGGCCACTGTGGTGTCCGTGCTCGACCAGGCGATCTCGACCCCGGCGATGACCCGCTCGAACCGGGTGAACGCGGTGGCCTCGTACTGTGTGGTGTCGCCCGCCCCGTACAGGGTGTCGGCGTACGGCGAGACCACCAGGAAGTCCACCGGCGGCACGTAGATCGAAGCGGTGGCGGTGTCGTCCTGGAGCGCCGCGCCGATGGTGGCCATCCCGCCGGCCACCGAAGTCACGAGCCCCGCGCTGTCCACGGTGGCCACCGTCGGGTCGCTGCTCCACCAGGAGTCCGCCAGCTCGTCGGATTCCACGCCGGTGGCGGTGAAGGCCCGGAACGAGAGGCGGGTGGTGTCACCGCGGTCGAGAATGGTATCCGCGGCCGGCTCCAGCGCCACCGAGTCGATCGGCGACGGGAACCGCACCACGACCTCCGCGCTGTCCGCCACGCCGCTGGTGGCCGCCCGTACCCACGCGCTCCCCTCCCCCCGGGCCGTGATCAGCCCCTGGACCACCGTGACCACCATGGTGTCGGAGGATGACCAGTCGAACGGCACGTCCTCCACCACCCGCTCCAGGTCGTCGTACGCGGTGGCGGTGGCCCGGGTGGTGTCCCCCACTTCCACGAGCGTGTCCCGGGGTGTGGTCACGATGACGAAGCTGATGGGCGGCTCGGCCACGGTCACGGCCGGCGCCCCGAGTACGGCGAGGGTGTCGGGCCCGAAGACGGTGGGGTCGAGACCCATGGGGTACGCCCGGATCTCCGAGATCTGCCAGTCGCCGGCCGGCGCAGCCTCGGGGATCACCACGTCGCACCCCCACACCCCGTCGCCCCGGGTCCCCGCCAGCGGATCGGCGGTGGTGCACCGGGTCGCGACCTCGCCGAGAGAGACGCGGAACCCCACAGAGTCCAGCCTCGGGCCTGTGAGCGCGGCGCGTACGGGCACGTGTGCCGTATCCAGGTACGCGCTCACGGTATCGATCCCCACGGCCATGGAGTCGAGGGTGACCGGTCGCCGGATCACATCGAGCACCCGGGGATAGCCCGCCTCGGCCAGCGCCGCGCTGTCGACATCCAGCACTACCGTGTCCCGGAGCACGGCCAGCCCCCTCACTCGCCACGGGCCCGTCGGGTCGAACCGGTCCAGGGCGAGGGCGCACGACCATTCCCCGTCCGTCGGCTCACCGGCGGTGGGCGTCCGGGCCACGCACTGGCGGTCCAGCTCGTCGAACGGGCCCCGGAACCGGACCCGCACCGAGTCGATACCGAGGCCGGCGCGGGCGCCGACGAGGGCCACGGCGGTGTCCCCCGCGTCGGTCAGGTCGAGGGAGTCGGGCTCGACGGCGAAGTCGGTGATCCGGGGCGGGAGCGGCGCGTCGCTGTCGGCGATGTACTCGTCGCACGCCACCATCCCGACGGCGACCCCAGCCGCCACGAGGACGGCCCGAGCCAGGACGCCGGCCCGGCCGGTACCCGCGGCGGTCCGAGCCGTCGTCGAGCGGCCCGCAAGCCTGGAGAGGAATTGCCGTATGCGCGCCACCACCACCATCAGAAGCTCCGGTTTACGGACAGGGTGAAGAACGACTCGCCGAAGGCCGGCCGGTCTCCGAAGGCGCTGTACTCGGCCTGACGGAACCGGGCCACCACGTCGGCGCCCCAGCCGATGGGGTACATGGCCCGCACGTTGGCGTTGAAGATCCTGCGGCCGCGGCTCACGCTGGTGGAGGCACCGGCGGTGGTCCGCAGGTCCCCGTCCAGGAACCGGCCCTGCCCGTTGAAGCCCAGGTAGATGTCCGTGCGGTCATCCACGCCATCCCCGGTGGTGAACACGCCGGAAACCGACGGCGCCCCGCTCACGTTCTCGGTGATGGGCACCTGCACGCTGGTCTGCAGCTGGTGCGTGGTCACCTCCGGCACCGCCGCGCCCGCCCGGCCGTCGGTGGTCCGCTGGAGGTTGTAGCCCAGGGTGATGGTGCTCGTCTTCCCGAACAGCTCCCGCTGGTGCACCAGATTCGTGACGAAGGTGGTGGACCGGTTGTCGAGTCGAACGCTGTCGGACGCCGCGTCGTTCGTCATGTCGGTGAGCACCCCCGTGAACACGGCGGTCCACGCCTCCGACGCACGCACGCTCACGCTGGAGCTCACGGTCTGCCGGTCCACCGTATTCAGCCGCTGGCTCGCCAGGTTGTTGGTCCGGTGCTGATAGCGACCCTGGAGCCCGAGCACGCCGTCCAGCAGCTGGAGCCCACCGTCGACTTCGTACCCCTTCCGGTCGCCCACCAGGTACGGCAGCCCCAGGGAGCCGAAGCCGGGACCGACGTACTCGTAGCGGCCCCGCAGCCGGGCGCCGCCCTCCCGCACCCCGGCCTCCAGGTTCCACGCGTAGTCCGCCGCCGCGGAGGTGCGGGGCTCCTGGATCGATGTCAGCGCGTCGGCCACGAACCCGGGCACGCCCAGGTCCAGCGAGCCGAGCTCCACCACGTCGGAGCGGCGGTCCCGGTTGATCACCGACGCCGCGATCTCGCCTTTCAGCGTCACCAGCCGGTCGAGAACGACGAGCTGCCCGTCCATCGACGCGGTCATCCCCTCCTGCGGCGTCTGCGCCATCTCCGGGCGCAGATCCTCGGGGACCGTGTCCAGCAGGAGCGTGTCCGGGTCCGGCAGCCCCTGCTCCGCCTGGTCGAAGCTGTCCCGCCCCCCCACCACCGTCAGCCGGAGGTGGCTGCCCCCCTGGTCGCCGTACCCGAGCCGGGCCGCGACCATGTCCCGTGCGTACGTGGTCCCGCCGGCGGGTGAGGCGCTGCGGAGCACGCGGCCGCCCTGGACTGAGAAGCGGACATCGCCGGGCTCCAGGTCCACACCGCCACCCCGGACGCGGGAGCCCTGGACGGTGTACTTCGTGTAGTCGTTGGTGAAATCGCCGACATGGAGCGTGACCCACCGCCACGATGGGTTCAGCCCGATCTGCCCGATATTCTGCCGGAACTCCGTCTCCTCGGTGGAGACCAGCAGCTCGGCGCTCACCGAGACCTCCCCGAAGAGCGTGGCCCGGGGCGAGAGCACCATCCGCCAGCGCGCCCCCGGCCGCCGCGGGTCGATCCCGTGGCTCAGGTAGGCGTCGGTCACCATCCGGGCGGAGCCGGATACCCGCGCCGGGAAGTCGAAGCCGCCGGCCTGCTGCGCCACCGGCTCCTGCTCCGCCTCCGGCCACCAGCCTTCGGGAGCCGACGACTCGCTGGACGCGCCGCCGCTCCCGGCCGCCGGGTCACCGCCGTTGGTGCCCGCAGCGGTATCGGCAGCGGTGGTATCGGCAGCGGTGGTATCGGCAGCGGTGGTATCTGCAGCGGTAGTGTCGGCAGCGGCGGTATCGGCAGCCGTGGTGTCCGCTATCGGGGCCGCGATATTCAACGCGGACCCGGTGGCGGGGCTGTCGGCCCACGGCGCCATCAGGACCACGCTCAGGAGTCCGGCGATCAGGGCGTTCATAGTGAGCCTCCCGCAGTATCCTGGACCGCCCGGGCCTCCTCGAGACGCCCCATCCGCTGCAGCAGCTCCACCTCGCGGTCGAGGAGCGCCGGCTGGTCCGGCAACAGCCGCCGGAGTCGCCGTACGTGCTCGAGCAGCCGTGGCATGGCATCGGGCACCGCCTCGCGCCGTGCCAACCGGAGCAGGCCGCGGAACGGGGCCTCCGCCGCCGGGTCGAGATCGAAGGCCCGGAGGTAGGCCAGCCAGGCGTCTTCGGGCCGGTCGAGCGCGTCCAGTGCCCGGCCCCGGAGGGCGTGGAGCGGGGCGTCATCGGCTTCGCGGCCCAGGAGCCGGTCGGCCAGCGCCAGCGCCCCCCGGGCGTCACCCTGCTGGAGGCGGAGCCGCACGGCGTACGTGTCGAGGACCCGGCTTCCCGGGTATCGGTCCCGGAGCCGCGCCAGCTCCGCCGCCCCCCACGCGGTGCCGAGCACCGCGCGGTCCAGCAGCGAGTCGAGGGTGGCCCGGAGCCGGCTGCGGCGCTGGTCGGCATCGACCAGCGTGACGCTGTCCCCGGCTTCCAGGGCCCGGAGCATCCCGCGCTCCAGTCGGGCCACCCGCTGCACGGCCGCCCGGAGCGAGTCCCGGAGCGCCCGCTCGGCCGGCGGCACGGCGGTGTCCTGCGGCAGGGCGGTCGGGCCGAGGGTCACGGGTGCGGCCCCCGACGGGACGGCCGGGCCGGCCGGCACGGCCGCCGCGGCCGCGGCGGCCACCCCTAACAGCATCCCCGTGGCCAGGGCGATGGCGGCGTGCCTCACGAGCCCTCCCCGGACGGTCGGCGCGGGTCGGTGGGCGATGACCGGTTTCCGGAGGTGTCGATGGCCCGGACCCGGTAGTAGTGGGTCCCATCGCTCTCCGGGTCGACGAAGATCCGCTCGGCGTCCGCCGCGATCAGGTCGGAGACCGGCTCGTAGGTGCCCGTGGGGATCACGGCCCGGTAGACCCGGTACCCCGCCAGGTCCCGGGACACCACGCGCTCCCAGCGGACCTCCACGCCGGCGTCGGTGATCCGCACGGTAGCGTGGCGGGGAGGCGGGGGCGGCGTGGGGTCGCCGAAGTCGAGGGTGTCGACGGCCGCCGGGCTCTCGTTGCCGGCCGGGTCGATGGCCACCAGCGCGTAGACGTACCGGTTCCCCGTGAGGACCGTGGTGTCCCGGATGGCATACTCGGCCGACGCGGCCCGCTCAGCCAGGCTGACCGTATCGGTGGCCGGGGCCGCCGGAGTCTCCGGGGCCGCCTCGGCGCCGGCCTCGTCCACGGCCTCCTGCCTCGCCCGGGCCACCGTCCCGGCGGTCCAGCGTCGGACGGCGTAGCGGACCACATCGCGGCTGGGGCTCGCCGACCACCGGACCTGCGCCCAGCGGCCGTGGTGCGACGTGGCCTGAACGGCCGTGGGCGCCTCGGGCGCCACGTCGTCGGGGACGGTGATGCTGTCACGTACGCCTTCGGACGCGTTCCCGGACCGGTCCACGGCCAGCACGCTCACGTGGTACCGGCGCCCGGGGTGCAGCCCGCCCTCCCCGGGGACGCCCGAGTCCACGAAGAGGGTGTCCGCCACGGGCAGCTCCGTCACCCGCACCAGCCGATCGGGCTCCTCGCCCCGGAAGACGTGGTACCCGGTGACGTCATCCGAGGACGACGGCTGCCAGGCGACCCGGAGGGTCCGGGCCTCCGTCGCCAGCGCCACGCTCCCGGGCACGGCCGGCGGCGTGGTATCGGTGGGCACGGCGCCGATGGGGTTGCTCGGCCGGCTCTCCACGCCGGCCGTATCCACGGCCACCACCCGGTAGAAGTACTGCTGCGCCCCGATCACCGTGCTGTCCAGGTACGTGGGTCGGTCGAGGGCCACCAGCGTGTCGGTGAGGCGGGTGAACGGCTCCGACAGCCCCTGGGACCGCTCCACGTGGTAGCCGGTGACCCTCGCCTGGGGCGATACCCGCCAGTCCACGGTGACCCGCCCCTCGCCGGCCGTGGTGCCCACGTCCAGCGGCGGCTGTGGCGGCGACCGGTCGGCGGCGCTCCCGGCCACGACCTCGCTGGCCGGGCCCGCCCGGCCGGTGAAGTCCACCGGCCGCACCCGATAGCGGTACGACCCGCCCGGCTCCACGTTCCGGTCGACCCACTCCAGCGCGCCGGCATCATTCCGGGCCACGGGCTGCTGGTTCACCCGCTCGAACTCGTCGGCGCCCGCGGCCCGCTCCACGGCGAACGCGAATACGGCGTCGTCGGGCTCACCGGAGTGCTCGGGGTAGTCCCAGCGCAGCGTGACCCGGTACGGCCGCTCGTCCACCGTCAGCCCGGTCGGCGCGGGAACATCCCGGGGCGACGCCTCGACGGTGACCGAACGGGTTTCGTCGGTCTCTTCACCGACGGCGTCGAGGAACACGATCCGGTAGTCGTAGACGGCGCCGGGCGCCACGCCCACGTCGGTGTACACGCGGCCCAGCGCCTCGGCGGCCCGGGGGTAGAGGAGCCCCACGGCGTAGGCGGTGAACGGGTCGCCATCGATCCGGCGATAGAGCGCCACTTCCCCCTCCACGCCCAGCCGGGCCATGATCCGGTCGGCCACGGGGCCGAGCCGGGCCGTGAACGCCGCCGGGCTCACCGGCGGTGAGACAACGCCGCTCCGTCGGTCCTCCACGCCATCGGGCCCCGCGCGATAGACCACGAAGCCCCCGCCCCGCCGGGGCGGCTGCGTGACATAGAGGCTGACGGTGTCACCGTGGACGGCGGTATAGATCGGCGGGGGGCCGTCCTGAGCGGACGCGGGGGTAGCCTGGAGCGCGGCCCCGAGGGCCACGACCGCTGCGGCAAGGATCGTCGTCTTCACTCGCGTGGGTCTCATCCGCCTACTGCTTGGTGAACTCGATGTGCTGCCCGGGTCCTTCCAGCCCCGCCCCGTTGACGGAGATGAGGATCAGCATGTACTGCCGGCCGGGCTGCATCCCGAGCTGGCCGTCCAGCTGGAGCACCGTGGTGAACTGCCCGGACCGTGGGTTCTGCAGCTGGCCGGCCCCGACCTGCCCGCCCTGGCTCTTGTCGATGAGCATCCAGCGGATGGCATCGATTCCGGACTGCGGATCGTTGGCCACGTCCAGCGTCAGCAACACGTCGCTCCCGCCGCCCGACGCCGGCTGGGTCTGGGACTGGAGGATGCTCAGTCCCGACGGCGGCGAGGCGTCGGTCTGGATCGGCCCGGTGGACGCGTACGCCCGCATGTCCTGACCGTTCCGGAGCATCATGTCGATGTAGAACGGCGTGCTCGAGGGCGTCCCCACGGAGTCCGTTGCCACAACCGTACCGGCGGAGATGGAGTCGGGGCCCAGGTCGTCGCTGTTGCCCCAGTCCCGGACCACGGTCCCGTTCCGGGTCCGGACCCGGTAGCGGTAGCCGGCCCGGCCGGTCTCGCCATCGCCGCCCCGGTTCGCGAACTCGATGAGCAGGCGCCCGTTGGTCCCGATGTCACCGCAGATCTTCGGCGCCACCGGCGGCGTCGGGTCACCGGGCTGGAACGGTCCGTAGACCTCCGACTCCGAGGGCATCCCGGCCCGGTTCACCGCCACGTACGAGACGTAGAAGCTGTCCCGATAGGTCAGCGGCTCGCCCTCGATCCAGAGCGGCTGGCTCGGGGTGTGCTCCGTCCACAGCCCGTTCCCGGCCTGGTAGCCCTCCACCGGCTGGTCGGCCACAGCCCAGTAGTAGGCATCGAGCCCGCTCTGGGCGTCCGAGGCCGTGGGCGTCTGGACCCGGAGCCGCACGGTATCGCCCGTATCGACGGCGTCTTCGAACGTCTCCATGGCCGACGCGATCTGCAGGCTCGCGCTGATCCCATCGCCCTCCTCCACGCACGCCTCGTACGCCCGCTGGTTCAGTGTGGAGGCGGAGGGCGGCGTGAGCCCCGGGTCGGCCGTGTCCGACGGCTGGAGCACGTCGAGGGAGCCCGCGAACGTGGGCGGCGAGGCGTCGTATCGGATCTCCTGGGAGACGCCGCAGTCGCTGGCCAGCCCGTTGGCGTTGTACCCCCGGACCAGGACCCGGTACGCGCTGTCGGGCGACAGCTCGAGCCCCAGCAGTTGCGCCTTCTGCCTGCCACCAGTGGACGTCCAGCCCTGGACCGTGTCGGCGAACTGGCACGACGCGCCCGGCCCCGATGCCCCCGGCGCCGTCCGGGCAATGGCGTAGCGGAACTCGCTCATGCTCGATTCGGGGTCCCACCCCGATGACCAGGTGATCTCGCCCAGCGACGTGGAGTCCGCCACCCACGCGGTGGCGGCCGAGCTCCAGCCGGGGACCCGCACCGATGGCGGCCAGGTCGGCGGCGTGGTGTCGGCGGACAGGCTGTACTCGCGCACCGGGTTCTGGCTCCCCCACGAGCTGGTATCGCCGAACTCGGCTACGTACTCCACTTTCCGGGTCTGGACGTAGCCGGCGCCCGCCCGTAGCGAGGTCCGGAGCGTCCGGCTCTGCTGCGTGGTGCCGGTGTCCGGCGCCAGGAGATACGCCTTCCGGGCGCTCAGCCGCCCGTTGGACCGCATCCCGAGGAGACCCAGGACCGGCATGTCGCCGGCGCGGCTGTCGTAGAGGAACTCGTACGGCTCACCACCCGAGGGGTGGGTCCCCCACCAGCTGTAGAAGTCCCGGACCAGGTAGCCCTCGGTGGCGGAGTACACGTTCAGGTTGTCGAAGGCGGGCGTCTCCAGGAGTGTGGACATCCGGCTCTTCGCCTGGTCGACCCGGTCGGCCAGCGTCGGCCCCTGGGCGGGCTCCCCGAGATCCACGCCCTGCCCGGTGGGCTCCGGCCCCGGCGTCGACAGCCCCTGGGAGATCCTCGACGTGGCCGTGTCCGCCGCCACCCAGAGGGAGAACCGGTCGTAGAGGTCGTAGAGGGCACCGGCGAGCTCCGCCTGCTCCCGGTAGAGCCCGTCCAGTTCTTCGGTCAGGTCCTCGTGCTGCGAGCGGAGCTGGCTGAGCCGACGCGACGCCCACTGCCGCACCGAGTCGATCTCCGCCGTGGCCCGCTGGTGGGCGTCGGACATGCCGACTTCCGCCAGGTCGTACCAGAGACGGATGCCCAGCGAATCGGCCTGCTCGGCGTACCACGGATCCTCGGCATCCGTAGTCAGCTGGGCCTCCTGGTCGAACCGGTTGATGATGGAGTCGTGGCCCATGACGTCCGAAAGGGACCGGGCCCGGCCCCGGGCCAGCTCCTCCAGGAAGTCCTGCACCCCGCTCTGCCCCGCCGCCGCCTGCTCCAGCGCGTTGGTCTTGGACGCAATCATGCTCCGGACGCTGCTCTCCCGGCCCTCGAGGGCCGTCAGCTTCTCGCCGAGCCAGTCCCGCTTCCGCATGACGAAGTCGCCATGGTAGGCGTACTGCATCTGCGCCGCCTCCAGCACATCACCGTGGAGGGTGGCGAACTCCAGCGGCGAGTCGTTGCCCGTGGTGTCCGCGGTGGCGGCCATGAGCGTGTCGAAGCCCGCCTGGATCTCCCGGATCCGGTCCCACACCCGCTGCTGGAGCGCGTCGGTCTCCTGCTCCCGCTCCGCCATGTCCTCCCGCGCCTGCCTCGCCGCGGCCGTGTCCACCGCGAACGTGGGCCCGCTGTCCAGCCGCTTGTACGTGGTGTCGTTGCGGGTGAACGTGGTGGCCACCGGCGGTCCCATGGCCGCGGACCGGACGGGGCTCTCGGGCCACGTCTCCTCCGCCACCTGCTGCAGGTCCTCGAACTCCAGCTCCAGGTTCGACATCCGCTGGTAGACCGGCTGCTGTCGGCTTTCCAGCCGGTTCAGCCGGGCGGTGACCGAGTCGGACATCTCGGCGATGGTCTGGGGCGACAGCGTGTTCTCGACCTCCAGCTCCGGCGCATCCGTCTCGGCCAGGAGGTCCGCGTACCAGAAGTAGTAGTCGATCAGATCCTGGCTCTCGTTGTAGTGCGAATGCGCCTGGTACTCCCGGGACCGGACCGTGGACATGATGGAGTTGACGTCCCACCAGTTCATGGCCGTGAGCCGGTCGTACGCCGCCGTGAGCATCTGGTTCGAGACCACGATATCGCCGGGCTGCGGACGGGACTGCTCGGCGTTGTCCGCCACCTCGTCGGCCTGCCGGTTGATCTCCTCCTTGGCGTCCTGGGCCCGGCCGATGGCGTCATCGAGGTCCGAGTCGCTGCCGAACCCGCCGGACACGCCACTCGCCTTGAACTTGGCGAACACGCTGGCGCTCTTGCACCACTTCCCGATGCAGCCCCGGGCGTCGGCACCGGCGTAGACGTACGGCAGCGAGCTGCCCTTCTGGATGAGCACGCCCCGGAGCCGCCCCCGCCCGGAGACGGGCCCGAGCTCGGCCTTGGCCATGACCGACAGGTAGGCGCCCCACTCGCTGGGCTCGTGGAGCCGCCACACGCTGGCCTCCGCGCTCGCCGACACATCGATGACCCAGAAGGAGAACGAGGCGTACTGGGAGCCGCCCACGTAGAAGCCCGGGGGACCCACCACGAACTCGGAGGTCCCGCCGATGACCGTGACGAATGTGATGTCGCCCTCACCGTGGATCCCCCACGCGTCCTGGCCGTAGACGAAGAACCCGACCTCCTGGTCGGCCGTCACGATGGGCGCATAGTCCATGACCACGGCGAAGTTGCCCTCGGCGAAGCCCTGCTTCCACCCCACGGCCAGGCTCATCATGCCCCGGAGCGGGGCCTGGTCCATGGCGGTGTTGCCCGATGACAGGATGGCGGCGATCCCGTCGATCTGCATCCCCGCCTCGCTCACCGTGAGCAGCGTCCGGGCCCGGACCACCTGGCGGCTGACGATGCTGGCGTCGGCGAACAGGAGCCCGGTGAACTTGCCCACCGGCGTGCCGAACTTGCCGGAGTTCAGGTTCGGCACGTTCACGTAGGAACGGACCAGGTCGATCTGGCTCTGCTTCCCGTTCAGGAAGAAGCCGCCGCCCACGCCCTCCAGCGTGAGCACGCCGGGCACCACCGGGATCGGGGCCTGGACCGCCACGAACATCCCGGCGCTCAGCTCCGGCCCCGTGTTGTCCATGGCCCCCACCAGCACGGCGCCGTACTGGTTCATGACCGTGGCCTGGGCGCCCACCTGCACGGAGAAGTCGCTCCCCGACTGGCTGTACCGCAGGTCCGCCCGCATGGTGATGACGTCCTGCACGGCGATGTGGGCCGAGTCCACCACCATGTGGACATCGCCGCCCTGGGTCCGGTAGAGCTGGAACCGCTTGACGCCGCCGCTGAAGACGCACGAGCTCCCGCTGCCGCAATCGCTCCCGATCCCCAGGCTGCCGCCGAAGCTGACGTAGCTCTGGACGTTGATGGACTGCTGCTCCGTGCCGATGTCGTCGCCGGCCTGCTGCGGCATCCCGCCGCCCGTCACCTGGATCGTGGTCGGACTGCCCTCGTACCGGAAGTCGCTCAGGCTCAGGCTGACCATCCCCGCCAGCGTGAGGTCACCCTGGAGCACCCGGAACTGGCCCAGCTCCGGCGTCAGGTCGGTCCCCACCCGGAAGTTCTCGAACCCGATCCCGCCGGAGACCACCGGCACGTCGATGCTCAGGCTGCCGCCCAGCCCCACCAGCAGATCGTTCCCCTGCTGGCTCACCCCCGCCTGGTCCACCGTCATGGCCAGGACATCGAAGTCGAAGTCGAACTGGCGGGCCACCGAGATCGCGCCCCACGTCACCGAGCCGTCGAACCCGATGGTCAGCCCCGGCGTAACCGTGTTCCCGCTCCGGTCCCCGATGGCCACCCGGTTCCCCGCCTCGCCCTGGACGTACAGGTCGCCCACCAGCTGCACCGAGCCCGGGTCCTGCTGCGATGCCAGGTCCACCTCCGCCGCCAGGTAGCGCAGGTGCGCATCCACCAGGGACGTGGTCACCTGCGCGTTGGAAACGTCCTGGCTCTCGTCCAGGAGCACCACCGTGCCGCCCCCACTCACCGTCCCGTCCGGCGCCACGCTGAAGGAGAGCGTCTGCTCCGGCAGGTCTCCGTACGGCGCCGGGACCGTGATCCCCAGGTCGGCCGTGAGCGCGCCGTTCGCCACACCCAGCGACGTGATCTCCAGCACACTGTCCACCACCACCATGGCCTCGTCCACCAGCTGCGCGCTGGCGAGCCCCACGCTCCCGTCGGTGGCCACCTCGAGCCCCGTGAACTCGGCCGTGTGGTCCAGGAAGTCGAGCTGCCCGGCCATGGTCAGCTTCAGGACCTGGTTCTGAATCGACAGGGCGATGGCGTCCTGGCTCTGGACGTCCTGGAGCGTGAACTCGGCGCCGAAGAGCCCGAACTGCATGTACTCCTCGGGCACGCTCAGCGAGATGTCCGGCGCGTTCACGCCTTCCGTTCCCACCGTCAGCCCGTCGATGGTCACCTCGAACTCGCTGCTCAGCGACGGCGCCCGCAGGATCCCCCGCAGCGTCAGCTCCGCGCTCTGAGCGTCCGCCGTAAACGCCACCGCCGGGTTCGCCTCGATGGGCGTCGGCTCGAACGTGGCCACACCCAGCGGCAGCCTGGAGTTCGGCAGCTGCGACGGGTCCGCCGTCAGCGTCACGCCGCCGGTGCTCACGTCGGCGGTGAACGGGAGTCGTTCCGGCTCCTGCTGGCCCTGCTGGAACATGGCCATCCGGAGCCCGCCCTCCAGCTCGAAGGTGGGGCTCTGGCCGAAGACCGCACGGGCGCCGTCCACCTCGAAGGTGAGCCCGCCCACGTCGGCATCCACCACCGGCCCCTGGTTCGGGTCCCACCCCTGCCGGTAGCTGCCCAGCTTCGCCTCACCGCTGAGCCCGTTCCGGTCCAGCGTCAGCTGCTGGAAGTCCACCCGCACGCTGTCCATGGACTCGGGCAGCTGGAGCCGGGCGTCCAGCGACAGCGCGTACCCCTGGCCGCCATCGGCGTACGCCAGCCGGCGGACCTCCAGGGGGAACCCGAACCGCGCCAGGTCCAGCACCGGCTGTGCGGCGGTGTCGGGGACGGCCACCTGGACCGTGCCGGCCGTCACCGTATTCGTGCTCGGGTCGATGAGGATGTCCAGCGAGATCTGGAAGGTGGGCGGCGACGGCTCCTGGCCCTGGAGCGACGGGACCACCAGGTCCACCGTCTCGTTCCCCTGCGTCTGGAGCCGCACGCCGTTCGACTCGTTGGCCGTGGCGATCAGCAGGTCGTTGCTCACGGTGTCCCGCAGCTGGAGGTACGCCACATCCTCCGACGGGAGCCCGAGGCGGTCCGGGATCGGGAGCACGCCGGCCACGTTGTCCGGGTTGAACCCGGTGGAGTCCACCCACGCCAGCCGCGTGCTCGACAGCATCAGGTCCACCCGGCCGCGGTCCACCCGTGCCGGGTCGAAGCCGAGCCGGAACTGGTTCTGGAAGTCGGCCGTGAGCAGCGGGTACAGGCTGTCGGCCACGGCCAGCGCCGCGCTGCTCGAGCCGCCGATCTCCAGCCCGGCCGCGCCCAGCGTGGCGTTTAGCGGGAGCGTGAGCCGGAGCCCGGGCTGCGCCGGCGGCTGCGACGCCGTGTCGCTCACCGCCCACTGGAGCCCGCCCGACCCGATCCCCGCGTCCAGCGCGAACGCCGAGTTGAACGTCACCGTCCCGCCGCTCACCGCGAAGGTCGGGAGCGCGAGCTGCAGGCTGTTGAACGTCACGCCCACGTCCGATGGGTCCGACTGCTCGGGGTTCGGGCCCACCCGGAGGTCGCCGCCGCCGCTGAGCGTCAGCCCCGCCGTGTCCAGCCGGGCCTGCTGCACCAGGAACGTGAACAGCGGCGCGTCGTTCGGCACCGCCAGTCGGAACGGCTCGGCGATGGCGATGGACCCGTTGGTGATCCGCCCCGCCAGCAGGTCCAACTCCATGGCGCCCGTGGCGGTGATGGTGTCCCCCGGCGCCGCGCCCGGCAGCCGGGCCTCGCCGGTGGCGTCGATGGTGACCTGCTGGTCCGAGCCACCCGCCGCGAAGATCAGGTCCGCGCCGGTGAGCTCCAGCGTGAGCGGCCCCAGCTCCACGGGGCACGGCTGCGCCAGGTTGTTGATCCGCCCGGCGATCCGCCCGTCACCGCCCAGCGTCAGGGTGTTGCCCGTCAGGTCGAACGTCGGGTCGGACGTGCCGCAGACCATGAGGTCCGGCGGCGTCCAGGCGATCTCGGCGTCCACGGTGATGTCCTGGACACCGTTGGCCAACGACAGGTCGCCGCTCAGCTCCCGGAGCTCGACCTCCATCCCGCTCCCGCCGATGGGGAACCGGATCCCCGGCTGCGGCAGCCGCGTCTCGATGGTGCCGGTGAACCCGCCGGTGCCCAGCGACGCGTCCAGCACGCTCAGCGTCAGGTTCCGCAGCTCCGGCGCCGCGCCGCCGGGCAGCTGGCCCAGCGACAGCTCGAAGTCGAAGCCCATCCCCCAGTCCGAGGGCGGCGACCCGCCCAGCAGATCGAACGTCAGCGAGTCCATCCGGAACGCCAGCGGCTTCAGCTGGAAGCCGGCCAGGCTCACCGGTGAGGCCGACTGGCCCAGGTTCGGCAGCTCGAACGCCGGGATCGTGAAGCTGTCCGGCCGGATGGCCACGTCCTCCAGCGCCGGCAGCTGGTAGCCATCCAGCTCCGGGATCTCCAGCGACAGGTCCACCCATAGCTCGAAGTCCCACCCGGTGCCCGGATCGTGGGTGATGGTCGGGATCTGAAGGTCGGCGATCCCGAGCCGCACGGGGCCCACGTCGAAGTACGTGAAGCCGCCCATCTGCGGCACGCTGATCCGGGAGAACGACAGCCCCGACGGGCTCGCCCGCAGCGATGCGCCCACCTCGTACGGCTGGCCCGTCCCCGGCGCGATGGCCAGGTCGCCGGCCACGTCCACCGCCCAGGTCACATTATTGGCCGGGAGGTCGGCGTCGATGTCCAGCGCCACGGTGTCGTAGGTCAGCCGCACGGCGCCCGAGGGGATCAGGTCCATGTCCCCTGTCTCCTCCACCAGCACCCGCCCCACCATCCGGCCGGTCCGCTCCACCGTCAGACGGACCTGACCGCTCGTGGTCCCGAGCTGTGCCGGCAGGACCGGGCGGCCGGCGAGCCGGAAGGCGTACCCGCCGCCGTCGTCGGCGTAGATCAGCGAGTCCAGGGCCAGCGGGATCCCGGCGGGTGAGAGATCGAAATCGCTGGCCCGGTTGGCCGGCACGCCGGCCCGGAGCTCGCCGTCCAGGATCCCGCCGCCGTTGGCGTCGATCCAGAGGTCCAGCGCCACGTTCATGGTGGGCGTGTCCACCCGCCCCAGCCGGAGCGACGGCAGCACCAGCGGCGCCGTCCCCTGCCCCGGCGTGGTGATGCGCACGGTGTCGCCGCTCCGCTGCACGTCCACGTTCAGCGACCCGTCCTGGGCCCGCAGCTGCAGGTACGCCACCTGCTCCGTGGGCAGCGGCAGCCGGTCCGGGACCAGGTTCTTCGCCAGCGCCGTCAGGTTCGGGTGAAAGCCCCGGCGGTCGAAGTAGCCGAGCGGGGTGGTGCTCTCGCGGATATCCACACGGCCCGTGGCCACGGCGATGGGGTCCGTCCCCAGCGCGAACGAGCCGGAGAAATCGGCCTCGATGGACGCCAGGTCCCGGCCCTCGTACGCCAGCCGCGCCGACGCCGTGCCCCTGGCCTCGAGACCGTCGGACGTGAGCGCCACCTGCGCCGGCAGCTCCAGCCGGGCGCCCGTCCCCAGCGGGTCGGTCAGCGGCGCGCACGTCACCCGCCAGGCGACGGTCCCGCCGCTCCCGATCGTCGCTTCCGCCGACGCGCCGGCGTCGAAGAGCACCCGGCCGGCGGCGATCCGGCCATCGAACCCGACCCGGAAGCCGTCGAACGTCACCGGCACCGCGCACTGGCCGGTGCCGAGCTCGTAGCGGCCGTCCACCGCCAACCCCCGCGGGCTCAGCGTGGCGTCTCCGATGGTGAACGTGGCCAACGGCTCATCCGCCGGGAACCCGTACGAGAAGTCCGGCCCCTGGAACGCCAGCCGACCCTCGGTGATCCGGACGTCCGGCAGCTCCACCGTCACCGAGCCGCTCCCCGTGACCTCCCGGCCCGCCGCCGCGAACCGGGCCCGGCCGCCGCCGCTCAACGTGACCTGCGGATCGCTCCCACCGGTGACCGTGAGCTCGGCCTGCTCCATCCAGAGGTCCACGCCCGCCACCCGGATGGGGCAGCTCGGCGAGAAGCCGGTGATGGTGCCCTCCACCCGGCCATCCGGCCGCAGCCCCATCCCCTCGGGGAGCGGAACCCGGGCCGACTCGTCGTCACAGACGAACGGATCGCCCAGCACGATCTCGCCCTCCACGCCCGGCGCCCGCACCAGCTCCGGCGATGCACCGAGATCGAGGACCAGCGAGCCGCCGATCCGCTCCAGGCTCAGTTCCACCTCCGCCACGCCGCCCGCCAGGTCGATCAGGCACGGCTGCGCCAGCGCCTCTCCCGTGAGGCCCGCGGTCAGCCGCCCGTCCTCCAGTACCACCGACTCCAGCGAGCCGCCCACGGCGCCGAAACAGCCGGGAGCGTTCGAGAGCCGCGGCAGCAGCAGCGACGCGCTCAGGTTGAACGCCGCCTCCCCGGCTCGACCCGCCGACCAGTCGCTCCAGTCCAGGGTGAACCCGTTCGTCACCGCCCGGGCCACCCGCAGCCCGTACCCCGCGGCGCCGGCGTCCACCGGGATCACCGGCTCCTCCACCGCACCGACCTCGATGCCGTCGCTGCTCACCGAGACATCCTCGAGGCGAGGCAGCGGCACGTCGGGAAGCGCCGGGATCGACGCCTCCACGTCCATCAGCAGCCCCACATCAGGGCCGCCATCGGCGGCCAGGTCGAACCGGTCCACCCGCAGATCCTGGAGACGCACCTCGAGCCAGCCCAGATCGATGGGGTCCGACAGCGCGGGGCACGCCGAGCGGGCATCGCTCACCGTCACGCCCGAAGGCCGCAGCCGCACCGTGCCGGCCGTGGTACAGATCGGCCCCCGCGCCCCGGCCAGTCGGATCCGGGTGTCCACCGACAGGTCGATATCCGCCGTGCCCTGGCTCAGGTCGTACGACACGGTCCCGTTCACCGCCCGCAGCTCGGTCGACAGGGCGCCCTCGGTGCCGTCCACCGCCACCTCCAGCGACGGTGTGCACGCCACCCGGGACCGCCACGTCCCGTTCACCACCGCCGCCGTGGCCACACCGCACCCCGACGGCTCGCCCATGAGTGACAGCGCGCCACCCAGGCTGATGTCACCGGCCGGGAGACGGACCTCCGCCCGCGTCACCTCCAGCGCCACCGGCGGCTCGCCCACCGTGAACAGCGCCCGGCCCTGTCCCCCCGCCGTCAGCGTGCCGTACACGCCGCCCGCCGTGATGTCGAGCCGGCCGTCCAGCCGCATCCGGGCGCCCTCCAGCTCGAGCCTCGCCCGGCCACCCAGCCCCTCCGTGGGCGACCACGTCAGCTCCGTAAGCGATACGCCCGTGGGCAGCCCCAGCCCCAGCGTCGAGCCGCTCACATCCGCCACCGCCCGACCACCCGTCACCGTCAACGACGCACCCGTCCCCTGCACCTCCAGCCCCTGGAGCCGGACCCGCGTCCGAACCAGGTACGGCGACGCCAGCTCGAGCCACGCCGTCCCCTCGAACCGGTAGCCGGTGGCCGTCCGCTCCACCTCCGTGGCCGCGGCGCCCGTGATCCGGGCCAGGTCCGGGATCAGCGTGATCGTGTCGGGCGGCGCCACCGTATCGCCCTCGACCACGCCGATGGCACTCCGCTGCACCGTGAACGTCCGGATCTGGCTCTCCAGCCCCGTCGGGCCCAGCGGGTCGCCGGTCCCGTCCAGCGCCGCCACCTGCCAGACGTACTCCTTCCCGTCCTCCAGCGGGATCGCGTCCGCGGGGTAGACCAGCACCGGAGTCTGGACCTCCGCCTCGTGGACGGGCACGTTCGACCGCAGCGCCGTGGCCGGCGTCTGGTGCTCGTACCGCTCCACCACCGTGAGCCGGTACAGCGTGCCCAACGAAGGCGGCACCGAGACCGGCGTCCACTGGAAGGTGGGCTGCGGGGCGCTCACCGCGGCACCACTACCCGGGTAGAGGAGCTCCGGCGCGTCGGGAAGCACCGTCGTGAACGCCGCGCACGCTTCCGTGAGCTGGAGACCCCGGGGGCTCAGCGCCCGGACGCACAGCTCGTAGTCGCCCTCGGGGATCACACCCGCCCGCAGCGCACGCTCCACGACCTCCGAAGACGACGCCCGCACGTCCCAACCCCACGCCGCATCCCCGGTGATCACCTCCGTCACCGGCCCCGGCGTCACCTCACGCCTCGGGCTCGTGGCCCGCGCCAGAAGCCCCAGCTCCGACTCCCGGAGCTCCGCTTCCAGCATGTACTCCCGCGACTGCGTCCCCGTGTAGACCAGCGTCAGGAACGCGTTCTGGGGGTTCTGCTCCCACTGGGATACATAGGGGGACGGGAAAGCGGGCACCGCCAGGGTGGCGCTCCACTCCGCACTCTGGGCCCCAAGGCCGGTCGCGAAGGACGCAACCAACCCTGCGACCAGGGTCAGGGTCGCTGCTCGTCGTAACAAACTGTTGTCGGGGTTTCCTGCCGGGACTGCGGGGAACGGCTGTGAGAGTGCCGCCCGATCCAGCGGCGACCCCCAACGGATAATCATTATCCATACGGGACGCAACCGGGGGGGTCGGAATCGCTTCCGCGGTCGGGGCCCGGGCGCCCGCGCGCCAGCGGGAGCCCGGTTTAGAGCACCAGCAGCAGCCCCAGTGTCAGCGCGTCCGCGGCCACCATGGTCCACCCCACGCGCTTGAGGTGCCTGGGGTGGGGGCGGATCAACGACAGCGCCACTACGGCCAGGGCCGGCGGGATCGCGGCCAGGAAGTCCCGGGCCCACCCCGGAAGGAAGAGGGTGGCAGCAACCGCGGCGACGACGACGATGCCCGCCGTCAGCGGCGCCGCCGTCAGCGTCCAGCGACCCTCTTCCCTGCCCTTGAACGCCACCTTGATGGCGTGGACGGAGAGGATCGCCGGGACCACGGCCGCGAACCAGACGGCCGCCGCGACGCCGGCCCCGGTCCACGTCGCCGGCCCCGCCAGCGCAACGGGGACGAGGCTGGTGGAGAAGACCGCGGCCACCAGGACCTCGGCGGGGAGCGACTTGAGCTTGCGGGTGCCGAGGATCGGCAGGAGGAGCAGGCTCATTCCGCCGGGGAGTATGGCACCGAGCCACGACCGGACGGGTGCCAGGCCGATGGCGGCCACGAGCCCGAGGACGGCCGCGGCGCCCAGGGTCAGGACTCGCTTCCGGGCGGCGTCCCGGAGCTGTTCCTGGAGGCGGACCCCACGGACGCCGGTCATGACGGCCATCGGCTCGTGGATGAGGAAGATGGCGATGGCGGCGACGGCGAATCCCACGGCGCCCGGGTCGCCCCGGGCGTAGATCAGGCCCGTCAGGAGCGGGAACCCGAGCTGGGCGTACGCCCCGTGCTCCCTCGGCAGCAGGCCGCTCATTCTCGACTCCCGGCGCCCGGAGCCCCGTCCGCATCCCGTGCCTTCATCTTCACCGCACCTCCCTGGCCCGGGGCGGGCCGCCGCCCCATGATACTCTCGATGAATCTCGATCCCACGCTCACCGTCCTGTTGTACTCGTCGCTGGCCGCGCTGGCCGCGGTGGCGGGCGTGCTCCCCCAGGCGTTCCGGGGGGCGCCGAAGCTGCCCGAGATCGGCTGGGCCAACGCGCTGGCCGCCGGTCTCATGATGGGCGTGGCGTATACGCTGCTGACCACCGGCCTGGACGACAAGCTGGCCCGGGGCGGCGTCGGCGCGCTCTTGGGCATCGGATTCGTACGCATCACCCATGCCCTGACCGACACGGGCGAGCTCGACCTGGAGGCCATGGATGAGGCCGGCCCGGCACTCGGGTACAAGACGCTCCTGGCCGACACGCTCCACGCGGCCCACGAGGGGATCGCCATCGGCGCGGCCATGGGCATCTCGCTGCCGCTGGGTATCTCCACGGCGCTGGCGCTGGCCGTCCACAACGTGCCGGAAGCCATGATCCTCGGGCGGGTACTCATCCGTCAGAGGACGGGGATCGTCCAAGCGTCGGTGCTGGCGGTGGCGACGAACATCAACCAGGTCCTCCTGGCAGTGGTCACCTTCACGGTCACCGCGGCCGCGCCGATGATCCTCCCGTGGGTCACCGGCTTCGCCGTGGGCGCCCTCCTCTACCTGCTCCTGGTGGAGCTGCTCCCGGAGGCGTACCGGCAGGCGGGCCGCACCAGCATCGCGCTGGTCACGCTGGTGGCCATGGGCATGGTGGTGCTCCTCTCGGGGATCGGCCTATGAGCGACGTCCTCCTGGTCTTCCTCTACGCCACGGCCACGGCCCTGGCCACCGGGATCGGCGCCCTCCCGTTCCTCTTCGTCCGCTCCATCTCCGACCGGGTGGTGGCCTACTCCAACGCCATCGCCGCCGGACTCATGCTCGGCGCCAGCTTCGGGCTGGTGGCCGAGGGCACCGAGTACGGACGGGTGCCAACGCTCATCGGCGCGCTCCTCGGCGTCCTCTTCATCCTCGCCACCCAGCACTTCCTCGGCGAGCGGGACGAAGAGGAGGTGGTCTTCGAGGCCGCCCAGGGAGACGACGGCCGGACCATGCTCCTCATGGTGATCGTCATGACCGTCCACTCCTTCTCCGAGGGCGTGGCCGTGGGCGTCTCCTTCGGCGGCGGGATCACGCTCGCCACGGTCATCACCATCGCCATCGCCATCCACAACATCCCGGAGGGCGTGGCCATCTCGGCGGTACTCCGGCCCCAGGGCGTAAGCACGCTCCGCTGCGCCGGCTGGAGCATCTTCTCGTCGCTCCCCCAGCCGCTCATGGCGGTACCCGCCTTCCTCTTCGTGGAGACGTTCCGGGCGGTGCTCCCCTACGGCCTCGGGTTCGCCGCCGGCGCCATGGTGTTCATGGTCCTCGAGGAGCTGCTCCCGGAGGCGTTCCACACCGGCCGCCGGGCGCCGGTGGCCACGCTGGCGGCCATCGCGGCCGTCGGGATGGTCCTGTTCCAGGCCTGGCTGTAACTCAACGGACAACTCAACGGACGACAACTCAACGGACCTGATTTGATATTTTACGATTTGGCCCATCTGGAAATCGGAATGCCCCGAGAAGCAATCCCGTAGGCACGTCGTGGCAACGCTCTGGCCTGTGAGAAGGTCACTCCGTGCCGCCCAAAAAGTAAAAAGTAAAACCAGGTCCGTTAGA
>CAZSBL010000015.1:0-38822 GCA_964605205.1 uncultured Gemmatimonadaceae bacterium | reverse complement strand
CGCGGTTAACGCGGTTAACGATGCCTCCGGAGCCCACGACCCACTCGAAATGTCGCAGAGCCAAGGAGAAGAACCGAAGCAGGGCCACGGGAGACCGCCGGGTCGCGCGGCGATTGCCGCTCCCCCGCCCGGCCGGTAAGTTCGCGGACCATGAAGCCGGTCTTCATCACCTCCGACGTCCACCTGGGCGCCGTCCCCGAGTCCACGGAGCGGCGGTTCATCCGGTTCGTGGAGCACGTGGGTGCGGAGGGGAGCCGCCTGATCCTGCCGGGCGACCTGTTCGACTTCTGGTTCGAGTACGGCAACGTGATCCCCGGGGAGCACTTCCGGGTGCTGGCCGCCCTGGCCGACCTGGTGGACGCCGGCGTGCCGGTGACGGTGACGGGCGGGAACCACGACGCGTGGGGCGGACGGTTCCTGGAGGAGCACGTGGGCGTGTCGTTCCACGCCGGCCACGTGCGAACGGAGATCGTCGGGCGCCCCGCGCTGCTGGCCCACGGCGATGGGCTGGGCAAGGGCGACCTGAAGTACCGTGCGCTGAAGAGACTGCTCCGGAGCCGGCTCACCATCGGGGCGTTCCGTGCGCTGCACCCGGAGCTGGGGCTGCGCCTGGCCGGGAAGGTCTCCACCACGGAGGCGAAGGGAGACTCGGACCCCGGCAAGGTGGGCCGGGCGGCGTTCATCGAGGAGTGGGCACGGGAACAGCTGGCCGCCGAATCCGGGCTGGCGTACGTGGTGTGTGGACACGCACACCTGCCGGCGGTCATCGAAGTGTCTGAGGGGCAGTTCTATCTCAATGCCGGGGATTGGCTGAGCCACTTCAGCTATATCACGGTTTCTCCCGACGGGACTCCTTCATTGCGGACGTGGGAGTAATTGCCCGCAGGATGGCGATGGGGGTGAACCGATCGGGCTGAACGCAGACCCGGCCGACCCCCAGTCCCCCCATCGGCATCCGGCGAGGTGAACGCCCCGGCAGGTGGCTGACTCCGCGAACCGTCGCTACCGCGAATCAGGAAGTGGCGGCGCCGGAAGCGCGGCGGGAGCCGGGCGTGGTTGTCGAGCGCCGATCCCCGGAACCGGCACGGAGATGGAGACAGAAATGGCCCGCCCACCCGCCGCGGCTGCCGGGCGGAGCTCGACGTCGGCGGGGAACTCATGGAGGTGCGCGGTGACGAAGGCGTCGATGCCGGAGGCGAGGAGCCAGAAGAGGGACCAGGCGATCCAGTCCTCGCGCTGCTGCTCGCGGGCCCTCACGAGCTTGCGGAGGTCGTTGCCGAGGGAGTCCTCGCGGATGGCATCGATGAGGATGGTCGGGAAGGAGTCGATCTGGGCGCGCATGGAGTCGGGGTTCGGGGCGGCGGTGATGAGCCCCTCCTCGATCTGCTCGGCCCGGATGTCGAAGCGGGTGCGGGCGTTCTCGAGCCGGTACGAGTTGCGGAATAGCATGAACCAGTTGCCGGCCCAGCCGGCGAAGTAGACGCCGCCCCGGAAGTAGGCGTCGAACGGCGCCTGCCCCCACCCCGGCAGGATCATGGAGCGGATCATGGCGCCCCCGGGCGAGACGGGGAGCGCCCCGGCGTCCTGGACGACGGGCTCGATGGCGGGCTCGACCCGTGGGACGGGGAGCAGGGAGTCGACGCCGAGAGTGTCCGGCTCCTGTGCTGCGAGCCCGCCCGGCAGGATCAGGAGGGCGAGGAGGGCGGGAAGGCGTCGGCTCATGCCCCTTCGAACCCTGCCCCTTCGGGCCCGACCATGACCGGCAGCGCCGCCGGCACCACCCGGAGCTTCAGCGACCGGCAGTCCGGCGGCTCGTGGAGCTCGCCATCGAGCTGGAAGAAGAGCGGGTCCTGGCCGAGCGCTTCGATTTCTACTTCCTGTCCGCGGTACATCTCCACCTTCTGGTGCTTGGTGTGGCCGCCCCACATGACCCGGGCGAGAACGGGCAGTGCGCCGAAGAAAGACAGCTCGTTCACCAAGCAGATATCGAAAAGGCCGTCCTGAGGTTCCGCATGGGGGGTGACCCAGAACCCGCCGCCCACCGCGCGGCCGTTGGCGGCCACGATGATCATGGTGTCTCGCTCGATCACCGTGTCATCGATCCGGACCCGGAGGGGGATGGCCTCGTAGCGCACGAGCGAGGCCAGCACGGCCTGGAGGTACTTGGCCGTGGCGTTCCCGCCCCTGCCCCGCTTCTTGAAGATCCGGCGCACCACGTCGACGTCGATCCCGGTCCCGGCGGCGTTGTCGAACCACCGCTCCCGCCCGTTCCACTCCGCCACACAGGCGTCGAAGCGCCGGAGCTCGCCGTCCACCAGGATGTCCAGCGACCGGTCGAGGTCCTTGAGCGGGCCCACGAGCTTCGCGAAGTCGTTTCCGGTGCCCACCGGCAGCACCCCGAGCACGGGGCCGTCCACGCCCTGGGAGAACGCCGTCAGCATCCCGTTGGCCACTTCGTGGATGGTGCCGTCGCCGCCGGCGGCGATGACCATGTCAACCCGGGCCCGGGCGGCCTCGAGTCCGAGCTTCACCCCCTCGCGGGGCGCCGTGGTGGCCACCAGCTCCACGTCGAAGCCCCGCCGCTCGAGGCCCACCAGGATGTGCTCCGACATCCGCTGCGCGCGGCCGGCGCCGGACGTGGGGTTCAGGATGACCCGGGCTCTGGGCATGTCAGTCGGGGGTTCAGGGTCCGGGGAGATGCTACGGGCCGGTGAGTGCCCGGTCAATCAGCGCGGTCAATCGCCGCGGTCAATCATCGTAGAGGATGGCGTCGATGGCGGCGCGGACGGCGTCGGGCGCGAATCCGCGGCGGGCGAGGTGGCCGTAGAGCCGGCGACGGGCCTTTCGCCACCCCTCCTTGGACTCCTCGGCCTCCCGGAGCGCGCGCCGGTTCTTGCGCGCCCACACCTCGGCGGACTCGAGGGCGAGAGCCCGGTCATCGACATCCTCGGCGGCCATGACGGCGTCGATGGCCGCCTCGGCTACGGGGGCGTCGACACCCTTCTTCCGCAGCTCCTGGATCAGCCCCACGCGGCCCCGGGGCTTGAGCCGGAGACGGTCGCGGACGAAGGACTCGGCGAACGCGCCGTCGTCCACGTAGTCTCGTTCCTCGAGCCACGCCAGCGCCTCCTCGATGACCGGCTCCGGGAAGTCCTTGCGCCGGAGCCGCCGGCGCAGCTCCTCCCGGGACCGGGCGCGGTGGGCGAGCAGGTTGAGGGCCGCGGCCCGTGCCCGGTAGCGCTCGTCCTCCCGGATCAGCTCGTGGAGCCGGGCGTCGGAGAGGGTGTCGCCGGCGGCCAGCCCGGCGCGCATGAAGAGATCGAGTGCGAGCTCGGTGGCGGGCTCGTCGCTGCCGTCGAGGTAGAGGCGGACCCGCTCGCCGCCGCCCACCACATCCGTTCGCGTGATCTCCATGGGGCATCTTGACCCCGGAGCGTGGCGGTGGCAAGCTAGGCGCGCCATGGAGCCCGGACGCGATCGTCGGCTGGTCACGAGCGCCCTGATCCTGGGGATGTTCCTGGCCGCCCTGGAAGCCACAGCCGTCGGCACCGCCATGCCCACCGCGGTGGCGGAGCTGGGCGGCGTGGCCCGGTACTCGTGGGTCTTCTCGGCCTACCTCCTGACGTCGACGACGGTGGTGCCGATGTTCGGGAAGCTGGCCGACCTCTTCGGCCGCCGCCGGCTCTACATCGTCAGCGCCGGTGTGTTCATGGGTGGATCGGCGCTGTGCGGTGTGGCGGCCACCTTCGAGCAGCTCATCCTCTTCCGGGCGGTCCAGGGGCTGGGCGCCGGCGGGCTGATGCCGGTCTCGGTCACCCTGATCGGCGACATCTACCCGCTGGAGGAACGGGGCAAGATCCAGGGGCTGTTCAGCGGGGTGTGGGGAATCTCCAGCCTGGTGGGTCCGGCGGCCGGCGGGCTGATCACCGACTTCGTGTCGTGGCGCTGGGTCTTCTACCTGAACATCCCGTTCGGGATCCTGTCGGTGGTGATCCTCCATCTCTACCTGAAGGAACGGCAGCCGCGGCAGCAGCACCGGCTGGACCTCCTGGGGACGGCGCTCCTGACGGGCACGGTGGCGGTCCTCCTCCTCACGCTCCTGGAAGGGACGGACCTCTGGGGTTGGACGGATCCCAGGACGCTGGGGCTGCTGGCGCTTTCGGCCGTCGGCACGGCGGCGTTCATCGGCCAGGAGCGCCGGGCGCCGGAGCCGATGCTGCCTCTGGAGCTGTTCCGGAATCCGGTGATCGCCGTCTCCAGCACCGGGAACATCATCATCGGCACACTCCTGTACTGTGCCACGGCGTTCGTCCCCATGTTTACGCAGGGCGTTCTCGGCGGGACGGCCCTCGACGCGGGCCTCACGCTGGCGCCCATGTCCATCGGGTGGCCCATCGCGAGTGTCACGGCGGGGTGGCTGCTGCTGAAGACCGGCTACCGTCCGCTGACGGTGGTGGGCGGTGTGGCGGGCTTCGCCGGGGCGCTGATCCTGACCACGGTGGGCCCGGAGAGCACGCGGCTGCTGGTCATGGGGGCGATGCTGGTGGTGGGGGTGGGGCTGGGACTCATGTCCACGCCGTACCTGGTGGCGGTACAGAACGCCGTGCCGTGGGAGCGCCGGGGCGTGGCCACCAGCAGCGTGCAGTTCTTCCGGACCATCGGCGGCGCCATCGCCGTGGCGGCGCTGGGCGCCGTGCTCAACACCCGGCTCGAGGAGCGGCTGGGGACCACGGTGGACCCGAACGTGGCGCTGAACCCGGAGCTGCGGGACACGGTGGCACCGGAAACGCTGGCATCGCTCCAGCAAGGGCTCGCCAGCGGGCTGCACACCGTCTACGTCATCGTGGCGGCGGTGGCCACCCTCGGGTTCGTCGTGGCGCTCTTCTTCCCCCGGGGCTCGGCGGAGTCTCAGGCCCACGCCGGGTCGCGGCGAGGCGGGCCGGAGAAGACCGGGTAAACCGTGCGGGCTCGCTGCGGGGCCAACGGAAAGTCCGCGCCACCGGCCCGCCGGGCGACGGTGGCGCGCCGAGCGCCGTCGTCGCATATCTTGCCTTCCCAGACCAATCGTGAATCCCGACCCCCGGAGCCCGACCGTGAGACGCATCCTCCCCATCCTGCTGCTGCTGGCCGCGTGCGCACCGGCGCCATCGGCCGCCCCGAGTCCGGCCTCCCCGGGCCCATCCACCCGGAGCCCGGACTCCGGCCCCGCGCTGGAGCCGGCGACCGTCGAGAACGCGTCGCTGCGCCATCGCGAGGTCCACTGGTTCCGGACCGCCGCCGAGTACCGGGCCATCGCGCTGCAGACGTACCGGCTGGCGTGGGAGCGCGTGCAGGAGCACGCCGCCGGCCGGGAGCCCGGCAGCTGGGCCGTGATCATGGACGCCGACGAGACGGTGCTGGACAACAGCGAGTTCGAGCGCCGGATCGCCGAGACGGGCCACGAGTTCCAGGAGTGGATGTGGAGCGAGTGGGTGATGGAGGAAGACGCCGGGCTGATCCCCGGCGCGAAGAGCTTCATCGACCGGGTCCATGGGCTCGGCGGCCGGATCGCCATCGTGACGAACCGAGACCAGACGCTCTGCCCCGCCACCCGGCGCAATCTGGCGGCCCTGGGCGTGCGTCCGGCCGTGGTGCTGTGCGAGACGGAGGCCGGCGAGAAGGAGCCCCGCTTCCGCAGCGTGCAGGAGGGCACGGCGTCAGACACGCTCCCGGCGCTGGACGTGGTGGCGTGGGTCGGCGACAACATCGGGGACTTCCCCGGGCTCGACCAGGCGATCCGGCGAGGGCCCGCCGAGCCGTTCGCCCTCTTCGGGGAGCGCTACTTCGTGCTGCCGAACCCGATGTACGGGAGCTGGATGGGCAACGACTGGTGGTGAGCGGGGAGCGCGGGCGGGAGCGTGTGGGAATCGACCCCCTACCGGCGGCCTATTCGGTACGGAGGCACATGGGAATCGAACCCACCGAGCCGCGTTCGGCGGCCCCACCGGATTTGAAGTCCGGGACCAGCACCAGCTAGCAAGTACCTCCCTTGTGGCGGATGCTACCGGCGGTTGGCGGGCTGGGCAAGATCCCTGCGAGGGCGGGTCATGCCACTGCGTCTGCCGTCTCCACGCGATCGAGATCGTTCTTCGAGAACACCGCTTCGATGTCGAGGAGCATTCGGACCCGATCCTCGTGCCGGGCCATGCCGAGCAGGTGACGCTCGCCCTCGGTGCCCCCCAGGTCGGGTGCGGGCTCGACGTACCCGGCCGGAATCTCCACGACCTCCGACACCTCGTCCACCACGACGCCAATTTCGGAGCCGTGCGCTTCGACGACAATGATACAGGTGGCTTCGGTGTCCTCCTTCGCATCCAGGTCGAACCGTAGGCGGAGGTCGGTCACGGCGATCATCTGCCCTCGTAGATTCATCACACCGCGGACGTAGCCGGGGGTTTCGGGGATCGCGGTGATCGACTGCAGTCCGATGATCTCACGCACCTTCAGGATCTCCAGTCCGAACTCTTCCTCGTCCAGAAAGAACGTGAGGAACTTCCCGCCGGCGACGCCGGTGTCGCTCTCAGCACGTGACATGTTCGTATCCTCCTGTCCAGCAACGAATGAAATGGGCGGCCCGATCGCCGATTCCTGCGACCGGACCGCCCCGACCTCCTGCTCAGAACTCGCCGAGCACATCCCCGTCGTCGTCGAAGGGAATCAGCTCGGCGGACTTGGGCTCCTTCACGGCCTGTTGTACGCGGTTCACGGCGCTCTTCCCGCCCTCATCGCGCGCTCCCGACTCCGTCCCGGCGCTGGAACCACCGTTTCCGGCGCCATGAGTGCGGGTGGCTGCCGTAGCGGTTGTCGCACGCCGCGACCCGACGTCCAGAGCCGTGAGGTTGAAGCCGGCCACGAGACCCCGGAGCTGCGTCGCCTGGCTGCTGAGCTCTTCTGCGGTGCTCGCGCCCTCCTCGGAGCCGGCGGCCGTCTCCTGGGTGACCGAGTTCATCTCGGTCACCGCGTCATTGATCTGCTCGACGCCCTGCGATTGCTGCGTGCTGGCCGCCGCGATCTCGGCGATCACTTCCGTGCTCTTGCGCGTCTGCGACGCCACCTCCTCGAGACTCTCGAGCACCTGCTGGTTCAGCTCGACACCGTTCTGCGCGTTCGTCATCGAATCCTCGATCAGCTCCGCCGTGCTCTTGGCGGCCTCGGCGCTGCGCATGGCCAGGTTGCGGACCTCCTCGGCCACCACGGCGAAGCCCTTCCCCGCGTCGCCGGCCCGGGCGGCCTCCACCGCCGCGTTCAGCGCCAGCAGGTTGGTCTGGAAGGCGATCTCGTCGATGGTCTGGACCACCTTCGCCGTCGAATCGCTCGACTCCTTGATCGTCTCGATGGCGTTGCTCAGCCGCTCCATCCGCTCCGACGCCTCGGCCAGGCTCTCCGTCGAGTCCTTCGCCATGCCCGACGCCTGCTGCGCGTTCTCGTTGTTCTGACGGCTCATGCTGCTGAGCTCCTGCAGGCTGCTCGTCACCTCTTCCAGCGAGCTGGCCTGCTCGCTCGTCGCCTCCGCCAGCTGCTGCGAGGACGCCGAAATCTGCTCCGACGCGCTCGCGACGTGCTCGCTAGCACCGGTGACCTCCTGCAGCGCCTCGTCGAGTCGCTCCACCGCCGCGTTCAGCGACCGCTTGATCTTCGCATGATCGCCCTTATAGTCACCTTCGACCCGGGCCGTCAGGTCACGATCAGCCACGCGCTCCAGCACGTCCGCAGCCTCGTCGATCGGCTCGATCACCGCGTCCAGCGTCTCGTTGATCCCGGCCAGCAACGCGCGGTAGCTGCCCTCGTAGCGAGCCGTATCGCCCCGCTCCGACAGGCGGCCCTGCTCGGCGGCCTCCGTCAGCCGCCCGGTCTCCGCGATCAGAGCCCGGAGCACCGACCGGACATCTTCGAATCCTCCTGCCAACGTCTTCGTCTCCGCCACTATCCCGTTCACCGACCGCGCCAGGCCACCCAGCTCGTCCTTCGTGTCGAACTCCAGCGGCTCCGTCCCCGTGTCCGGGTCGAGATCCAGATCGCCACGGGCCATACCCGCCGCCGCGCTCGCTACATTGGTCACGTCCCGGGAACGCAACTCCTCCAAGCGGTCGGCCACCAGCCGCACTCGCCCCGCGATCCGACCCGAGATGGCCAGTGCAAGCACCACCACGAGCAGGATCGCCAACACCACGCCACCGGCCAGCAACAGCAGGCTCCGGCCCACGGTGGCCTCGGCCTCTTCCTCCGCGTGCGCCGCCGCTTCCTCCACCAGCGCTCCGGCCTCTGCCAGAACTGCCTCGAAAGCATGGACCTGCGGTAGCGCCTGCACCTGCATCGCCTCGGCCAGATCGCCACGATCGGCGTCGGTCTCACGCATCAGCCGTTCGATCTCCGCACCGGCCGCGTGCAGCGCCGCGTGAGGGTCCTCCGCATCCTCGATGACCTCGGCCAGACCCGGGACCAGCCGTTCCGCCATCTCCCGGCCCTCACCGTAGTACCACTTGCCGAACGCGCACTCGTGGTCATCCAGCTCCACGCCCAGTTGCCTCGACGATGGGTCGTCGATCGCCTCGCGGGCCCCTTCGATCCACTTCAGGTGGTCGATGTTTCGGTTCAGGAACTCGCTCTGGATCGACTCTGCCTCCTTCACCACGCCCAGCTGCTGCCGCACATCCGACAAACCCAGCATTCCGACCGCCGCCACAATCACCGACAACAGCCCCACGATGCTGAACGTTCCAAGGAGTTTCGCCCGCATGGATGCATTGTCGAAGAATCCCATTCTGGCCTCCGGCGCTGGTGCTCTGGATTGGCTCCCGGCTTGCGTTCGGACCCTCCGTCGCGCACCGTAGCCGCTGCCTTCAATTCAAGGGTGGGTATCGGCGCGGTGAGCGAAGGAGTTTAGCGGGTATTAAATAATTGTTACTACAATATTCCAACCACCCACCGCCATGCGTTGCTCCGGCGTCCCTCGAACCGGGAGGATTTCGTGCCGCGGGTCACGTGCTTGCCGCTGAGTGATCAGGGGTTGGCCCCGGTAATGGCTGCACCGGAGTGTGCTCACGAACGGCGACACGCTCGACTACGCCTTGAGGCTGAGCGCCAACCGGGCCCGGGAGTGCGGTTTCGCCCGTTTGTGGAGGACCAGAGTCAGGCAGGGAGGAAGGCTCCGTGGCACGGTCGAGCCGCCACCACTGACATGGTGGCACCACCAGCCGGCGCCGCCGCAGGCTAACGACGGGCCGGGGCCACGGCAACCCGCGACCGGAGTCAGTCGCCCGGGTCTGCGGGTCGGACAATGAGCACGGGGCGGTCCGCGCCACGGAGCACCTTGTCGCTGACACTGCCGAGGAGCCAGCGGCGGAGCCCGCCGTGGCCGTGGGTGGCCATGGCCACCAGGTCGGCCCCTTCCCCGGCCCGCTCGAGGATCGTAGGGGCGGCGACGCCCTCCCGGATCTCCACGTCGGCGACCTCGGCGCCGTCGGCTCGCAGGCGTCCGGCCACCCCCTCGAGGTACGCGTGGGCCTCCTGCCTGCGTTCCTTGAATCGGGCTTCCGTCCCTTCCACGGTAGCCGGCAGGTACGGGGGGTCGTTGCGGAGCCTGGGCATGGTCCGGAGTAGAACGACGGAGGCCCCCGTCCGCCGTGACAGGGCCGCCACGGGCTCCAGGATGGCTTCGGCCAGCTCGGAGCCGTCGAGGGGGACGAGCACCTGCCGGATTCCTGCAGGCTCGAGCGACAGCTCGGGACCGCCCTCGTCGCCTTCGGGAGTGCCTCCGTCGTCGTCGTCTTCCTCCTCCGGGCGGACCAGGAGGAGAGGGACGGAGAGGCGCCGGATGAGACGGTCCGCCACGCTGCCCAGCCATGCCCGGTCCAGGCCGCCACGGCCGTGCGTGGACATGACCACGAGATCCACATCACCTTCCTCGACTCTGCGGGCCACGGCTTCGCTCGGCTCCCCATCGAGCACCGTGGAACGAACGGGGGCCGCCGTAGCGCCCTCGATCGCCCGGGCCACGGCCTCGAGCTCTTCCTCCCGTGCCGTGCGGGATGCCTCGATCATCTCCAGGGCCATCGCGGGCACACCGGCGGCGGAAGTGGTACCGTCGCCGGCGAAATCACCTGAGTAGCCAACGCCCATTAGCATGGCGGCGGTGTTGACGGCGGAGACCAGCTCCAGCTCGGTGTCGGGTCCCGCCGCCAGAGCCAGGGCGTACGGGATGGCCGTTCTGGAGAAGGCCGAATCGTCCAGCGGAATCAGGAGGCGGCGAAACATGTTCTGCCTTTCGTCAGCTCAGCGTTACAGAAATCTGGCTGCACAACCCGTTCCTCTCTGCTGGCCGGGCGCTCCGGACCCCCGGCAGGGTGAGGTCGGGGCTGGCCGGAGGGTCGCATCACTCCCGACCGCCGGTCCCGTCCAGCCGCTGCCGTTCTCCCTCCACCATCCGGATCCGCACCGCGTTCTCCGTGGGCTCGATGGTGTGGCCCCGCTCCTCGGCCCAGACCTGCGTGAACTCGGCGCCCAGGAAGCCGGAGAGGAGGGACTTCCCGAAGACGAGCAGGAGCGTCGTGACCAGCGCGCCGACCCACACGTCCCGCCACCGGATTTTCACATCCGGGAGCACCCAGAAAATGGCGCTGACGGCGAGCGAGAGCATGAGCACGGAAGAGAGGACCTCGGCCACAGCCACGTACGGCAGGATCGCGTCGAGGACCTGGAACACGGGCCCGACGGAGCGGAGCACGCTGCGGAGGAAGACGGAAAACACCATGACGGCGCCGAAGGCGAAGAGCAGCATGGTGAGGATGGCCCCCAGCGACCCGAGGTCGAGGACGGGCATCTCCTCGAGCACCGTCCGTGTCACGTCCGCCTCCTGGGGGCCGCCGAGGGCGGCCACCTGCTCGCGGACCCACGCCCGGGCGGCCTCGCCTTCCATCACCGTGCTCACCAGGGTCGCAACCAGGACCACCAGCGGGGCCAGGGAGACCACCGAGTAGTACGCGATGGCCGCGCTCCAGCGGATGGCGTCGTGGTCGAGCCACGCCTGAATGGTCCGGCGGGTGATCTGCCAGGCGCCGGCGCGCCGGGGGGGTGCGGCGGGTTCGTCTTCGGTCAAGCGGTCTCGCTCCGGGGTGATAGGGCTGGTGGTGTCCCGCCGTCCAACACCACACGGCAAGACCCTTGCGGCTTGCCCGCGCGGCCCGCGCCGCCCTTTATTTACGGCCCATGATCCCCAAGGAATTCTGGAAGAGCTTCGGGCCGGGGCTGCTGTGGGCCGCCGCGGCTATCGGCGTGTCCCACCTCGTGCAGTCCACCCGGGCGGGCGCCGACGCCGGCTTCGCGCTGGCCGGCGTGATCCTGGTGGCGCTGATCCTCAAGTACCCGTTCTTCGAGTTCGGGCCCCGGTACGCCGCGGCCACCGGCGAAAGCCTGGTGGAGGGGTACGCCGGCGTGGGCCGCTGGGCCGTCTGGCTCTACCTGCTGATCACCATGGCGACGGCGGTGATCGTCGACGCGGCCATCCTCCTCTTCACCGGCTTCCTGCTGCTCTCGGTGCTGGGCCTGGACTGGCCGGTCTGGGTGGCGGCCGGCGGGCTGTACGTGGGGTGCGCGGCGATCCTCTGGGTGGGGCGCTACAAACTGCTGGACCGCACCGTGAAGGTCATCCTGGTGGCACTGGCGATCTCGACGCTGGTGGCCGCGGCCCTGGCGCTGCCACGGGCCGAATTCACCACCCTGGCCCTGGTCCCCGACGTGGGCCGTGACGGCGTGGTGACCTTCGCCTTCGTACTCGCCCTGGTGGGGTGGATGCCGTCGGCGGTGGACATCTCCGTCTGGAACTCCCTCTGGACGCTGGCCAAAGACGAGAGCGAGCGGGTGAAGACCAGCGTCGGGAACGCCCTGCTGGACTTCCGGATCGGCTACGTCGGCACCGGCTTCATGGCCGTGGCGTTCCTCATCCTCGGCGCCACCGTCATGCACGGGAGCGGCGAGAGCTTCAGCTCCGCCGGAACCGCGTTCAGCCTCCAGCTCGTGGACCTGTACGCCGAGACGCTGGGCGCCTGGGCCCGGCCGTTCGTGCTCGTGGCCGTGCTTACGACCATGCTGTCCACGTCCATCACCGTCGTGGACGGCTTCCCCCGGGGCATCGCCCGATCCATCGAGGTGCTGGCCGGCCACCGGGCCCGGGACGTGGAGGTGGGCGAGACCGGCCGGATCTACTGGTGGACCATGGTGGCCATCGGCGTCGCCGTCCCCACCGTCCTGGCCCTCCTGGCCAGCTCCCTGACGGGCATGGTCGATTTCGCCACCATCGTGGCGTTCCTCACCGCCCCGCTCCTCGGCTACCTCAACCTGCGGGCCGTCACCAGCGACGACGTACCGCCCGAGTTCCGGCCTAGCCGGAGGCTGCGCGCCCTGTCGTGGGGCTCGATCATCGTGCTCACCGCGTTCGGCGTGGTTTATCTGGCCACGCTCCTGGGCTAGGGGGCGCAGCGGCCGGGCGGGAGGTTAGCCGGCCGCGAGGTTAACCGGGGCGCGTCGCCCGGGGGTGGGGTGGGGCTGCGTTCTTCGCGGGATCGGCCGGCTTCGAGCCCAAGGCTGGCCTGAAGTCGCTGGCCTCAAGTGGTGCCGGTGTCCCGAACCCGGCTTTCGCGGACCTCGAATTCGCCCCGAACGCTGTTCCCCCATCGCTCACAGTCGGGGCCAGGGGCCAACGCGTGAATCGCCGAACCGAAGTGGGCGCCCCGAAAGGAAGACCCGCCGGCCCGCGAGCCTACCGCGGATCGATGGTGGCGTACACCCGCTGGTTCCCCTCGGCGTCGAAGGCGATGACCTGGTAGACCTCGGGGTTCGGGCCCTCCATGCCGGGCGAGCCGATGGGCATGCCGGGAACAGAGAGGCCCACAACGTCATCGGGCTGCTCCCGGAGCAGGCGCGCCACCACGTCGCCGGGGACGTGCCCCTCGATGGTGTAGCCGCCCACCCGCGCCGTGTGGCACGAGCCCAGGTTCCCGGGGACGCCGTGCTCCACCTTCTTCCGGTTCAACTCGCCGTACGCCGCCACGTCCACGCCCTCTACCTCGAAGCCCTCCGACTCCAGGTGCGCGATCCACCCGTTGCAGCAGCCGCACGTCGGCGACTTGTAGACGACGACCTCGCCCGCCTCCGCCGCGCTCCCGTCCGCCGCTGCGGCGGCCGCGTCCATGTCGGCGACGGCCTGCCCCGGCGTCGCCTCGGTCCGTTCGCCGTCCGGCGCCGTATCGCAGCCGGCCAGGAGGCCGAGGGCGAGGGTGGCGGAGGCGATAATGATTCCGTTTCTCATGGAGCCAAGATCGTGGATTGCGGCCGATGGGGAAAGGGGCCCCGTCGGGCCGCGCATCAGCGCGGCGCCGTCTCCAACAGGACCCCTTTCAATGCGTCTACGTCTTCTTTTGTGTTGTACACGTTGGGCGAGACCCGGACGGCCGACCCGCGAAGGGAGACGTAGATATCGCGGCGGTCGAGCTCGGCCTTGAGGGCGGCGTTGTCGAGGCCGGCGGGGGCCCGGAGCCCGAAGATGTGGGCGGCCCTTCCCTCTTCGTCGTCGGCTTCGAAGCCCGCGTCGGGGAGGGTGCGGAAGAGGTTGGCGGTGAGGCGTCGGCAGTAGTCCTCGATTTCGGGCACGCCCCAGTCCAGGAGCTGCTCGAGGGCGGCGATGGCCATGGGCATGAGGGTGAAGTTGCTGCGGCCGCCCACGTCGTAGCGTGCTGCGGCGGGCCGGTACTCTTCCCGGTAGACGACGAGGTTGCGGAAGTCGTCGCTGCCAGCCCGGGCCAGCCAGGCCTCCTCCAGCGGGGTGCCGGTATCGTAGCGGGGCCCGAACCAGCCGAAGGCCAGGGAGTACGGCCCCAGGAGCCACTTGTAGGCGGCGCAGATGACGGCGTCGGCCCGGGTCGCGGCCACGTCGAACGGCATGGCGCCGATGGCCTGGGTGCCGTCGATGACGAAGGCGGCGCCGTGCTGGGCGGCCCGGGCGCCGATGGCGGCGAGGTCGAAGCGGGTGCCGTCGGTCCAGTGGACGGGTGCGAGAGCCACGGCGGCGGTGCGGGCGTCGATGGCGTCGAGGACGCGGGCGGTCCACTCCCGGCTGCGTCCCTGTGCCCGGTCGGGCGCCGGGAGGGTGCGGACCTCAGCGTCGTTCTCCCGGGCCAGGCGTCGCCAGATCAGGGCGTTGGACGGGAACTGGCCTTCGGCGAGGACTACGTTCTGGCCGGGATCGACGGGGGTGTTGCGGGCCGCGACCGCGATCCCGTAGGAGACGGCCGGCAGGATGGCCACGCGCTGCGGGTCCGGGGCGTGGATCAGGGCCGCGAAGAGGGCCCGGGCGGTATCGGCGCCGGCGAAGAAGTCCTGGGCCCCGATGTCTACGGGGAACCGCTTGGCCCGGATCCCTTCGATCCCGGCCTCCTCCACGGAGCGGAGGAGGGGCGACATGTAGGCGCCGTTCAGGTAGTGGACGCCATCGGGGAGCGAGAACCGGTCACGCTGACACTGTAGCATGGAGCCACGGTAGGAACGCGAGCGGCCCCGAGCAAGGCTCTCAGCCGGGGCCGAAGATATCGTCGGCCACGGCCTGCCGATTGGTGGCGTCGGAGACGGAGGCGCCGGGGTCGTAGGTGTCGGCCCCGTTCCCGTTCGGGGCGGGCCGGACCGGAACGCCGTCGTCGTCGTGCTCGTGGTCGTAGTCGTGGTCGATGTCATCGTGGAGGACCACGCGGGCGAAGATCTCGGTGACGCGCCGCAGCTGGGTCTCGAGGTCGACGATGATGGCGGAGGCGTGCTCGATCTGCTGGGACGTGATGTCCTGGAACTGGAGGGCGACGACGAGTGCGTGGAGCTCCTCGCGGAGGTCTTCGAACGCGGTCGCGTCATCGGGCTCCTCCTCGATCCGGCCTACGAGGGAGAGCGCCCGGTCCACGCCATCGAGCATGTTGGTGGCGGCGAACTCGGTGGCCGAGCTCACCTCCTTGAGCTTGGCGTTGGTGCTCTCCAGGTGCTGAAGGGCCGCTTCCTCGAGGAGGCCGCGGCTCTTCCGTACGCTGTAGAGGATCCGCTGGAGCTCGGCGTACATCCGGACGAAGAGCGACTCGACCTCTCGGGTCTGCGCCCGGTTCCGGTTGAGCCGATCCAGGAGCCGCAGCGCGCCGGCCTTCACCACCTCGTCATCGGTCTGCTGGGAGATCTCCGTCACCAGGTCATCGACCAGGCGCAGGGTGACCTCGGAGTCGTGGAGCAGCTCTCTGGATAGCCCGGACACATTCCCCTCCACCCGTTGTCAGGCGGCCGCGCCCTCGAGCGCGCCCAGGATCTGGTCGATCTTCTCCCTGAGCACGTCGGGGGTGAACGGCTTCACCACGTAGTTGTTCACGCCGGCCTGCGCGGCGGTGACGATGTCTTCCCGGATGCTCCGGGTCGTGACCATGAGGATCGGCACCGACTTGCCGTTGGGGCGGGCGCGGAGCTGCTTGACCAGATCCAGCCCGCCCATGTTGGGCATGTTCCAGTCGGTGATCACGAACTCGATGGAGCCGTCGAACTTCTCCAGTGCATCAACGCCGTCTTCCGCCTCCACGTAATCGGAGTAGCCGATCCGGTTCAGGGAGTTGGAGACGATCCGCCGCATGGTGGCCGAGTCATCAACGATCAGGAACTTCATCGTCGCCTCACACGTCGCCGCGCTCGATCATGGCGCGGGCCACGGCATCGAGCACTTCCGGAGTGTCATAGCTCCCATCGGCGATCCGCTGCCGGAGCTCCTCCACCCGCTCGGGCGAAAGGCTGCTCTCAGCGGCGGAGAGGGCGCGCTCGCGCGCCTCCTCGGAGATCTCGACGCTGTCGGCGCGCCGGGCCCCCCCGGCGGGAGCGTTCTCCTGCTCGGGCTTGCCGGAGCGTTCCGGGTGGTCGAACCGGATGGGCTGATTTTCGATACGATCGATCATGGTTTCTCCTCCTTACCGGGAGGTCTCGGCAGCTGCGCCGAATACTTTAGCGGGCACTCAGAAGGTCACATCGAAATGGGCCGACTCGGTGCGCGCACGAGCCGTGGCCAGGTAGCTGTTCCGGTCCGGGGCCCGGGCCTTGAACCCCTGGATCGCCCGAACGGTCCCGGCCCGGAGCTCGCCGAGCCGCTCCACCACCTGGCGGTCCAGCGCCCGGAGCTCCTCGAGCCGCTCGGCCACCGTGGGCCGCTGCGACGGGTGCGTTCCATCGCCGTCGTCTGCCTCGATCTCCTGGGCGATCCGATCGCGCTCCTCGGCCAGCTCGTGGAAGCGGTCCAGGTCCGGGTCGTCGCGGAGCGTCTCGAGCTGCGCGGCCAGGACCCGGGCGTAGCGGTCGTACGCGTCCATGACGGCGCCATCGCTGGCGCCGTTGGTGTGTGTCGGCGGAACCGTGCGGTCCCGGGCGGCCTCGCTCACTGGTCCTCCTCCCCCACCGTACGCGCGGCCTCGTCCCACGCCTCGTACAGGCTCGCGATCATCTCGGTCAGCGCCTCGAGCCGCCTCACGTCCCCGGTGCGGCCGATCTCCATGATCTCCTGAGCGAAGTAGCCGTAGAGCCCCGCCAGACGCGGTGCCAGCTCGCCGCCGGCCTCGAAGTCCAGCGACCCGAGGAGCTCGTAGACGATGGCCGAGGCCTTCTGCAGGCTCTGGCTCTTCCCCTCGATGTCACCGGCCGCGATCTGCTTCCCCGCCTGTCGGAGCCGCTTCAGCAGCGCCTCGTACAGCAGGGAGACCAGCCGCTCCTGGGAGGCCGTCAGCACCTCGTTGTCCTGGTACGCCGTCTGGCCGTGGGTATACATTGCTGGCTCCGTATGGTCGTGCTGCCTATCCAGAGGTATCGGCGCTACTCGCGGGTACTTGAATAGCTGCCGGGGAGCGCGCCGATCTGCGAGGCCAGCCAAGCCGACTGGTTCTGGGCCACGGCCATGGCCTGCTCCATGGCCGTGAACCGCCGGATCAGGTCCTCGCGGCGCCGCTCCAGCCGCATCTCGATGTCCGCGATCCGGTCGTTCATCCCGGTCACCCGCTCATCGAGGCCGTCGATGATGGACTGGATCGAGCCGGCACCGGTCTCCAGCAGCGGGTCCACGGTCTGTTCCAACACCGAGGCCACGCCCCGGCTGAACAGCACGGACCCGGTGGTGAAGTCGGTGTCGACCCGGATCATCAGGTCTTCCACGTCGGCCTCGTCGGCGCCGGTGAGCACCCGGCCCGATCCTGTGGCCGCCATCCCGCCGATGGTCCCGGTCACGTCCGTCCCGGTGTACTCCGTGCCCGAGGCGCCAAGGCCGAGTTCGGCCTCGGCCGTGGCGTTGTACTCCACCCGGAAGCCGGCGCTGGAGCCGAAGCCGTCGTGGACCAGCTTCAGCCCGTCGCCATCCAGCGACGCGGTGACCCCGGCCGCCGGGCGGCCTTCGGTCTGCACGGTGGTGGCCAGCTCCAGCGTCCCGCCGCCGGCGTTGTCGGAGCTGAGCGTCACCTCAAGCAGGCTCGAGCCGGTCTCGCCAGCGGTGACGATGAGCTGGCCGTCCACCAGCTCCACCGTGGCGTCGGCGCCCACCGCGTTCTGGACCCGGTCGCGGAGCTCGCCCACGGTCTGGGTGGTAGCGTCGGAGATGGTCAGCGTCTGGTAGAACGACGTGCCGTCGGCCCGCCGGCCGCTGATGGTGATGGCGTCGCCATCGGCGACGTTCGCCGCCGTCCCGGTCTGGTAGACCTCGGCCCACGTCGTGTCCTCCGCCACTGCCGCGCCCAGCGAGTCCTCCATGGCCGTGGACGCGATGGTGTGCGTGGTGGCGGTATCGAGGACGGCGTTGATGTCGTCCACGATCTGGGCTGCGGTGCGACCGTCCGCCAGCTCGATGGCGTAGCTCTTCCCCGAGCCCAGGTCCGTGAGAGTCAGGGTGTCGCTTCCGTTGACGGTGTCGTAGAACCCGTCCTCGAGCCCGGCGCCCCCCGCCGTCAGCGCCTCGGCCGTGGTTGCGTGCGCCGTGATGTCGATGGTGTACTCGCCGGAGACCGTGGCATCACCGGCGCCGAGGTAGCGGAGCCCGGAGCCACTGACGGAGCCGTAGTCGCCGAGGAGGCGCTCGACGGCCATGGGGTCCGAGACGAGAGCATCGCGGAGAGTCGCCTCGTCCATGGCGAAGGTGCCGTCCTGCTGGATCTCGATCCCCAGGTCGCCGAGGCGCGTCCACGCGCCGCCCACGCCGGTGGTGAGCGTGGTCTGGAGCGCCGACCGGAGCCGGCCCCGCATCCCCCGGAGCGTGCTGTCGCCCGCCAGCGGCTTGGTCGAGTCCTCGCCGCCGGTGAACTGGTCGGTGACGAACGCGGCGATGTCGTTGTAGCCGTCCACCAGCGCCGTCACGGCGTCGATCACGGCCTCGGTGTCCCGGGAGACGGTCACCGTTCCCGGCGTGCCGGTGTTGGTGGCCGTAAGCGTCAGGCTCACGCCCGGGATCACGTCGGAGACGCTGTTCGCCTCGTGGGTCGAGTAGACGCCGTCGATCCGCACCGCTGCGTCGCTCCCGTCCACGATCTCCCGGGCCCGACCCACGGTGGTGGTCTCGAAGGTGCCGAAGTCCAGTGACCCGCCGCCCTCGTTGTTGGCGACGATGGCGAGCCCGAGCTGGCTGGCACCGCCCGATGCCCCGGTCACGCTGAGGGTCCCGTCGGCCTGGACGGCCACCGTGGCCTCCGAGGTCCCGCCGTAGGCCTCCTCGATGGCCTGGCGTACATCCCCGAGGGTGCGGACCTGGCCGCTGGCCACGTCGCTGGTATCGGAGACGGTGAGGGTGAGCTCGAAGGTGCCCCCGTCGGCCAGGGTGCCGGTGACGTCCAGGGTGTCGCCGAGCTGGGCGCCCGCGTCGAGGTCGGTGAGGACCGTGGCTCCGGTGGCGGGGGTGCCGCTGGCGGTGAGTGCCACGTTCGACGTGACCTCCTGGGCTACCGCGCCTCGCCCGCCCTCCAGGATCCCCAGCTTCTCGAGCACGCCGTTGGCATCGGTGAACGACGTGGTGCCGCTGATGTCGAGCCGGTGGACGGTCTCGCCGTCCACGGTCTCGGTGACGACGGCGGCGGTGACGGCGCTGCTGGCGGCCCCGGCCGCATCATTGATGGTCTGGGCGATGGCGTCGAGGTCGTGGTGGAGATCGACGGCCACATCGAACGCCGCGGTGCCCGTACCGAGGGTGATGGTGCCCTGAGCCGTGCCGGTGAGCCCCCGGAGGGTGGAAACCGCCGTCGTCGAGCTGGCGAAGCCGTCGCTCTTCGCGCCATCGGAGGTGGCATGCTTGATGGCGGTGGTCCCGTCGCTGAAGCCCAGGCTCTGGAGGAGTCCATCGCCGCCGGCCAGGTCGATCCCGTCCTGGCCGGTGGACTGGCTGGTGAGGACCAGCTGGTAGCCGTCGCCCGCGGTGACCACGGCGGCGGTCACACCGGTGGCGTTCGTGCCGGTGTTGGCGCCGTTGATGGCGTACGCGATGTCGTCGAGGGAGTCGCCCGCGGATACCGCGATCCGGGAGCCGTTCAGCCAGAGCTCGCCGGAATGGCCGAGGGCGTCGGAGGCCGAGGCGACGATGCCGCCGCCCAGCTTCTCCGCCGCCGCCAGACCCAGGACCTCCACCGAGTACGACCCCGGCGCCGCGTCGCTGGACGCGCTGGCCGTGAACCCGCTCCCGCTCACCGCCGTGGAGTGACGGTCGAACTCCGAGCCGTCCGCCAGCCCTTCGATGGCGTCCTGGAAGGTGGTCAGCTTGTTCTGGAAGGTAAGCCAGGCGGCCGAGCGCGTCTGCGTCCGGGCGATCTGGCTTTCGATGAGCTGCGCCGGGCGCCGCTCGACCTGTATGATCTGGTCGATGAGATCGCGCCACTGCACCCCACTGGCCAGCCCGCTGAACGTCGCGATGGGTTCCATTTGTGTTCTCCGGGCGGCGTCCCGCCCCGTTGTGAGAGCTCCAGTGGCGGGTATCGGCGGGGGCGCGGATTACTTTAGCGGGTCGGAATTTCGTTCTCTCGCGACGGCGCGGCGGAGCGCGGCGCCGCAGCGGGGTCTTCAACGCGGAATCGCGGAAGGGACGCGGAGGCGCAGAAGGTCCGGGGTGGAGCCCCGATCCGGGGCTCGCTCGGCCTGTACCTGTGCCTCCGCCTCGTACGTTCCCACGGGGGCGGGCGCCGTGCCCTACCGATGCGCGGAACCGACGCCGGGGCTTGTGCCCGACGCCGGTTCGCGTCCGCTGCCGTGGCCCGGAGGCCTCGGTTGCGTTTACCGCAGGAGCTGCAGGACCGACTGCGGGGCCTGGTTCGCCTGCGCCAGCATGGCCGTACCCGCCTGCTGGAGGATCTGCACCCGGCTGAGCTCCGTCATCTCCGCCGCCATGTCGGCGTCGCGGATCGTGGACTCGGCCGCGGCCGTGTTCTCGATGGTGGCCTGCACGTTCTGCAGTGCGTAGTCGATCCGGTTCTGCGCGGCACCGATGTCACCGACGGCGCCGTTCAGCGTGGTGATGGCCGTATCCAGGTTGGTCAGCGCGGTCTGGGCGCCGGAGGCCGTCGAAATGTCGTCGGCACTGATGCCCAGCGTGGTGGAGTCGACGTCCACCGCGGTCAGGGAGATCAGGTCGTCGCCGGCGTAGTTACCGGACGAGCTTACCTGGAAGTCACCCGCCGTGTCGGCCTCGGTGATGATCGTCACGCCGTCGACCGTCGTGGTTGCGGCCGTGGCCACGAAGTCGTCGTTCAGGTCCAGCGTGATGCCGAACTGGCTGAAACTCAGGGTGCCCTTGCCGTCGGCCACGCCCGTCACCGTCTGCGACACGCCGCTACTGTTGGTCAGGGTCACCTCACCGTCGGAGGTGTTGGCGATCGTGTACGTGCTGGCGGCCGTCCCGTTCAGCGAAACGCCGTGGACACCGGTGTCGCCGTCATCCCAGGTGCCCGCATCCGCCGCGGCGAGCTTCGTCCCGAAGCCGCCGGCGAGCAGGACGGACCCGTTGAACGTAGTGGTGCCTACGATCCGGTCGAGTTCGCTGCGCAGCGAGCTGAACTCGGCCTGCAGCTGGGTCTTCGCGTCGCCGGCGTCAGCCCCCGAAGCCGCCGAGTTGGCCTGCGTGGCCAGCTCCTTCATCCGGCCCAGAATGTCGCTGATCTGCGTGGTCGCACCCTCCATTACCTGGAGCATCGAGGTGCTCTGCTCGGCGTTCCGGGCCGCCTGCTGCAGCGACCGAACGTCGGCGCGCAGTGTGTTCGCGATCCCCAGACCCGCAGCATCGTCGGAGGCGCGGTTGATCCGGAGGCCCGAGCTCAGCCGGCCGATCTGCTGGGCGGCAGCCTTGTTCGTCTGACCCAGGATCCGCTGCGTGTTCAGTGCCGAGATGTTCGTGTTGATCCGCATGGTGCTTTCTCCATCCCTTGAGAGTTTCGCGGGGGCTTCCCTGCCCCCTCCTGTTCCGGCCTGTTCAATTCGGCCGACTGAGAGTGTTTATCGGCGAGGGGGGGCGCGGACTTTAGCGGTTGTCTGTGGCTGGGTTGTCGTGACGGGCGCGGGGTTGGAGGGTCGAGGGACCCAGGGCGAGGGCGGGGGATGAGGGTGGGGTCGATGGGTCGAGGGTGCGGGTTGGAGGGCGAAGGCGAGGGGGTGGCTGCGCGGTTGGGGAAGGGGGGGCGGAAACCCGGAGCCTGGTACGGGAAAAATCCCCAAACAACGGTGTCTCGGCGCACTGTCCGGGGACTTTCCTACGATATGTGTATGAAATCGCCCGAACAATCGGAACGGCGGTGCGTTGTTTGGGGGTTTTGCTACCATATGTGTATGAAATCGCCCAACCATCATCCCGCCGATCCGTTGTTTGGGGGATTCTCCCGATCCGCCCCGTGCGCGGAGCCCCACCGCCCGGCGGCCGCCAGGGCGAGATTGAAGGTGAGGGGGAAGGTGGAACGCGGCGGGCCAGGGCCAGGGCCAGGGCCAGGGTGTCGGTGCCATACGGCCACCCGGGGGGCTGGACCCTGGGTGGCGGCATTGTGACCGGCTGGGCGGGTCTCCTCTACGAGTCCCCTACTCCTCGTCGGGCCTCGCGGCGGTGTTGAGCGCCTGGAGGTACCGATCGGCCTCCTGGAGGGCGTCGAGGTAGACGGCGGAGAGGTCGACGGTGACGGCGCGTGCGTCCTTCATGAGGCCGGGGATCTGGGGCCAGCGGCCGTCCTCGTAGGCTTCGACGAGAGCGAGGGCGGGCCCGAGGGGACCGCGGCGACCCGCCAGGGCCTGGTGGACCTCGGGGCGGAGGTCGAGGCGGTCGAGGAGCTCGTCCATGGGTTTGTTCATGAGCACATCGAGGCGGGAGAAGAGGCCGGCCAGGTAGAGTGCGGGCGCCTCGCCGGTGTGGCCTGTCTGGCGGGCGAGCCTCTCGGCCATGCCGGCCCGGAGGAGGGCGCTGTGGACCATCTCGCCCCGGGGGCCTGTGGCGGCGCCGCCGGAGGCGAGCATGAGGGCGAGCCATCGGTAGAGGGCCTTCCTGCCCAGGAGCTGGAGGGCGTGGGAGATGGAGGAGATGCCCCGTCCCCCCATGGCTGCGGAGTTGACCATCCGCAGGAGCTTGTAGGAGAGGGAGACGTCGCCGCGGAAGATGCGCTCGAGGGCGCTGTCGGAGGTCTCGGGGTCGTTGACCACGTTGAGGAGCCGCATGACGTTGAGGCGCTCGACGCCGAGGTCGGCGTGGTGGAGCGTCTGGGGCTGGCTGAAGTAGTAGCCCTGGAAGTAGCGGAATCCGAGGTCCCGGGCCCATCTGTGATGCTCTTCGGACTCGACCTTTTCGGCGAGGAGGGCGGCGCCGTAGGGGCGAGCGCGCTCGGCCAGGGTGCGGAGCTCGTCGCTCCGGTGCTCGAGCATGTCGATCTTGACCACGGAGGCCAGGATGAGGAGCGGCTCGATCTCGGGTGTGTAGACGAAGTCATCGAGGGCGAAGCGGTAGCCCTTGCGGGCCAGCGCTTCGACGGTGCGGACGAGCTCCGGGTCGGGGCGGACATCCTCGAGGATCTCGAGGACCACGTGGTCGGGGTCGAAGAGCTCGACGGCGCCGTGGACCAGCATGCCCCGGTCGACGTTGACGAAGGCGGGCCGGTCACCGGTGATCTCTGAGAGGCCGATCCCGAGGAGGGCATCGACCAACACGCTGGGCCCCATGGCATCGGGGGCGCCGTCGGCGCTGTCGGCGTCTTCGGCCCCGCGGTAGAGGAGCTCGTAGCCGTGGACGTGGTCGCGGTCATCGAAGATCGGCTGCCGCGCCACGAAGATCTCGCGTGCCTGGGCGACGCTGCTCATTCCTCCCCCTCGTAGCTGATGGTCATGGGCTCGCCGCCGGCAGCGGGCTGTCCGACCTGGATGGACGGGGCCTCCGCCATCCGGTACGGGAGCAGCATGCTGATGCGGCGGTTGCGCGGGTCGTACGGATCGGCCGGGATCCGAGGGTGGCGGTCGGCGTAGCCGCGGACCTCCAGCACCTTGGCGCCCCGGTACCCCTGTTCCTCGAGGGCCCTGCGGGCCGCGTGGGCCCGGTCGGTGGACAGGTCCCAGTTTGAATAAGACCGCCGGCCGTACGGTACCGCGTCGGTATGGCCCTCGAGGATGATCCCGTTCTCAAGGGCGTCGAGCTCCGGCGCCAGCACCCGGATCAGCCGGTCGGCCGACGGCTTGAGCCGGGCGGAGGAGAACGGGAAGAAGGTTTCACCGCCGGCGTCTTCCACGAGCTCGATCCGCAGTCCTTCATCGGTGATCAGGATCTCGATCTGGTCGGCGAGGCCGGCGAGCTCCTCTTCCCTCTCGAGCTCGGCCAGGATCTGGCGGCGTACCTCCCGGAACTGTCGCTCCTGCTCCTCCCGCGACATCAGGATGACCCGCTCCACGTTCATGTTCGTGGGCGAGTTGGCCACCGACATGAAGTTCTTCCCCGCCGACTGGGCCTTCTTGAACCCGATGGGGTTGTTGAAATAGCCCTGGACCATGTCCTTCACGTTCTGCTCCATCCCCATGATCCACATGACCAGGAAGAAGGCCATCATGGCGGTGACGAAATCGGCGTACGCCACCTTCCAGGACCCGCCGTGATGGCCGCCGTGTCCCTTCTTCCTCTTGACGACCCGGATGACCGTCTGCTCCGGCTTCTTCTCCGTCATGGCTAGCCCTTCCTCCGGGTCATGTTCTCCAGCTCGGCGAAGGTCGGCCGGTCTTCGGGCTCGATGTTGCGCCGGGCGAACTCCACGGACGTGATGGGCGGGTCGCCCCGGGCGAAGCTGAGCAGCGCCGTCCGGATCACGCCCATGTACGACTCCTCGGCGGCCACCCGGGCCGCCAGCGCCTGGCTCAGCGGTCCGAAGACACCGTAGGCCAGGAGGATCCCGAGGAAGGTGCCCACGAGGGCGGCGGCGATGGCGTAGCCGACCTCGGAGGCCGCGCCGCCGATCTTGCCCATGGTGATGATCACACCGAGCACGGCGGCGACGATCCCGAAGCCCGGCATGGCGTCCCCCACGGTGGCCAGGTCCACCGAAGACTTCATGGCGGCTTCGTGCTGGGTCTCCATATCGAGGTCGAGAATCTCCGCCAGGTGGTGGTCGGCCACTGCGCCGGTGAGGAGGACCTTCATGGTGTCGGCGAGGAAGCTGACGGCATGGTGCTGCCTCTGGACCGAGGGATACTTGTTGAACAGCTCGCTCTTTTCTGGCTCCTCGATGTGCTCTTCGATCCCCACCAGCCCGTCTCGCTTGGCGGCGTAGAAGAGGTCGTAGAGAACCTGGAGGAGCTCTTCGTACGCCTTCCGGGTGTACGGGCTCGGCTTCATGAGCCCCAGGACCTCCTTCATGGTCCGGACCAGGCCCCCCGGCCCGCTGCTGATGAGCATCGCCCCGAGGCCGGCACCGCCGATGATGATGAACTCGGAGGTCTGCATGAGGACCATGAGGTTGCCCCCGTGCATGGTGTAGCCCAGGATGATGCTGCCGAATACGACAGCGAACCCGACCAGTGTGAACAAGGCGCCCCCGTCCTCATCTCAGTGCTGCGATCACCGATACGATGGACCAGTATCGACGGGGGTCCCGCAAACTGGAATGGCGGGTTGGTTACTCGTTCAGCTTGACGGGCAGCTTGGCGGCCCAGGCGCCGGCGGTTTGGACGGTGGCCCGGCGGTTCTCGTGGGTGATCTCGGTGACGATCTCCTCGCGGACGATTCCCACGGCGTCGGGCGCCTCGATCCCCAGGCGCACGGTGCCGCCGTCGACGGCCAGGACCATGATGCGGATCCCGCCGTCGATGACGATGGCGTCACCGGGCCTGCGACCGAGGATGAGCACTAGACCATCCCGAGGAGCGTCTGGAGCATCTCGTCGGCCCGGCCCACGATCCGAGCGGCGGCTCCGAAAGCGGCCTGCTGCCGGATCATGATGGTGAGCTCCTCGTCCACGGACACGCCGCTCACCGACTTTCGGCGGGTGTCCGCCTGGCGGGCCAGCGTCTCGTGGACCTCCGCGGAGCTCTCCGCCGAGGCCACCTTCGACCCGGTTCGGGCCACCAGCTCGGTGTAGCGCTCGGCCAGGACGCCGGAGCCGGCGGGCACGTCGCGGAGCCGCTGGATCTCGAGCGCCACGTCGTTCTCGCCGGCCTGGTAGCTGCCGTCGGCGGCGCCGGTCCCGGCGGCGATGGCCGCCGGGTCGCCCTGCACCTCGGCGGAGAGGCGTACGTTGTTCGCGGTGGTGCCGGCGGGGTCGAAGAACGGTATGTCGGTGTCCCCGCTGGCGTTGACGCCGGTCCGGTGGAGCGCGTTGACCCTGGCCACGAGGTCGCCGGCGAGGCCGTCGAGCTGGGTCTGCGCGGCGGCGAGCTCATCCTCGATCACGCCGATGAGCGCTCCGATCCTGCCGCCGGGCGCCCGGATCGGGGTGCTGCGGCCCTCGAAGCGCAGCTCGGTGCTGCCACCGGCCGTCGCCCGGACGAGGGGGCGGGTGCTGGTTCCATCCACCAGCGCCTGCCCCTCGATGTAGACGCCGATGCCGCCGTTGTCGCGCCCCACCACCTGGATGTCCACGAGCTCGCCCAGCTCGTCGAGGGCGGTGTCGCGGGCGTCCCGGAGGTCTCCGGCCTGGGCGCCCCCGGCCTCGGCGCTGACGATGCGGCCGTTCAGGCTGGCGATGTGGCTCGCCAGCTCGTTGGTGCGGGCGACCAGCCCGTCCACCCGGTGGTGGCCGGCCGTCTTGATGTCGGAGAGCCCGGCGGAGAGCTGCCAGAACCGGTCGCTGAGGGCGAGTCCGCGCTCGCGGACCACGGAGCGGGCCGCATCGCTCAGCGGATCGGTGGCCAGGTCGGACCAGGCATTCCAGAAGGCGTCGAGGGCGGCCATGAGCCCGGTGTCGGACGGCTCGCCGAACACCTGCTCGATGCGGCCTAGCTGCTCCGCTCGCTCGCCGTGGAACGAGGCGGTCGAGGTCTCGCCCCGGTAGATGTCATCGAGGAGCGGATCGCGCATCCGCTCGATGTCCTTCAGCTCGACGCCCGTCCCGATGAGGCCATCAGGCGTGATCATCGGCTCCGACGTCCCGAGCACAGCCCGCTGCCTCGAGTAGCCCTCGGTCTCGGCGTTGCTGATGTTGTGGGTGGTGACGGCCATGGCCTTCTGGTGCGTGACCAGCGCCCGGGCCGCAGCCGACAGGATTCCGCCGATGCTCGACATCTACACCTTCCGGTTGATCAGTGCGGGGCTCAAGCCCCCGTCGTTGGAACGGCCATCGCCGCCGTACGCGGCGGGGCTCTGGCCGAGCAGCCGCTTCACGTAGCGCCCGTTCAGCTCGATGGCTTCCGTCAGGACCGTACGGGTCAGCGTGACCTCGGCGGAGACCCGCCGGGCCACCGTATCGAGCTCATCCCGGCAGCGGGCCAGCTCGTCGGTGATCTGGGAGCCGAGGACCTCCGGCAGCGCGCTGAGCCGCACGTCCCGCCGGTCCGTAAGGAGATGGACCAGCGTCTCCCGACGACGACGCGCCTCGCCCAGCGTCTGCATGATCCGGTGCGCGGCCTGCACCGAGTCATCGACCTTCTCCACGTCATCCTCGCCCACCCCTTCGCGCTGGTCCTGGAGCACCCCCGCCAGCTGCCTTAGGAGCCGGGCCTCCCCGTCCAGCGACTCGGCCAGCGAGGCCAGCGTCCGCTCCCTCACGTCAGGGGCCATCTGCGCCACGCTCATGGCGCCGACTCCACGAAATGCCGGTACAGGGCGTCGGCCAGCCCTCCGCGGCCTTCCCCGACCGAGAGCCCGACCGAGAGCCCGGCCAGGTGCTCGTCCAGCAGGCTCGAGAAGATCTCCTCCGATTGCCCGCCGTCCAGGAGCCCGCCATCGGGTACCGTTTCGCGCATCACGCTCAGCATCTGCTGGATGAACACCGCCTCGAAGTCCCGGGTCGCGGCCCGCAGCCGCTCGTTCTCCGCCCCGTTGCCCGCACGGGAAAGATCGGCGCCGGCCGGCTCACCTTTACCGGCGCTCTTCGCGGGGGCGGCGTCCCCGGCCGTGGCTCGGTTCGCGCCGGCGGATACGGGCGCCGCGGAAGTCGGTCGGCCCGGTCCGATCCCGGGGCCCATGTCGCCGACACTCACCGGACCACCAGCGCGGCCCGGATCGCGCCGACCTCCCGGAGGGACCGGAAGATGGCCGCGATGGCGTCGGGCGTGGCGGCCACGGCGTGGAGCGCGGTGGCCACGTCCTGGACCGAGGTGCCGGCGGGAACGCGCACGCTCCCGGGCAGATCCTCCTCCACGGTGCCGCCGATGGCCACGGTCAGCGTGCCGTGGCTCACCACCGCCTCGCCCACCGTGAGGCCCCCACTGGCGACGACGGTGCCGTCTCGGGCGTCGATGACGATACGGGCCTCGCGGCCGGGCTCCAAGGTCAGGGCCGAGAGTTCCTGGAGGAAGACCGGCATGGGTGTCCCGGCCGGCGGCTCAAGGAGGATGGAGCCCGGGTCCTCCACGGTGGCCGCCTGCCCGTACTCGGCGTTCACCACCTCGGCCATTCGGACCGCCGTGCCGAGGTCCGGGCTGCGGAGCAGGAGCCGGACCGGCCCCTGGAACCCGCCGGGCGCCGCCACGGCCGCCTCGATGAGCCCGCCGGCGGGGACCGTCCCGGAAGTCTCGATCCGGTACTGTCCACGGACCGCGGTGCCCTCGGCGAGCGCGATGGAGCCCTGGGCGGAGGCCACGGGCGACGCGCCGGGGCCCGTCAGGAGCGGCGTGGACCAGAGCTGGCCGCCCCGGAGCGAGAGGGCGTCGCCCACGGAGGCCACGTTCACCTCGAACCGGCCGCCAGGACGCAGGTACGGCGAGATCTCCGCCGTCACCAGGACCGCCGCCACGTTCCGGGTCCGCATCAGCTCGGCCGGGACCTGGATCCCGAACCGGCTCAGAAGGTTGGTCACGGACCGGACCGTGTGGGGCGATCCGCGGCTGCCCATGGCCCGGTCTCCGGTCCCGTCGAGCCCCACCACCAGACCGTAGCCCATGAGCCGGACCGGTACGTCTCGCTCGATGCTGACCAGGTCCCGGATCCGGGCCTCCTGGGCGTCGGCGGGCCGGGGCATCGCCGCGGCGCCGAGAGCCACGAGCACGAGGAGCCGGGCGGCGGCCGCGAGGGCCGGGCGTGTCCGCGGCCGGAGCCGCGCCGTCGTCGCCATGCCCGCCCTCACGGCCAGATCCACCCGAGGATCCGGGAGATCAGCCCCTTCTTCGGCTTCCCCAGGTCCCCCGTGGAGGTGTACTCGATGGTGGCATCCGCGATGCGCCACGACTCCATGACGTTGTGGGCCGGCACGTCCTCGGGCCGGACCCACCCCGTCAGCGTCATCTCCTGCTGGTGGCGATCCACCGTGACCCGCTTCGTGCCCTCGACCCGGAGCAGACCCCGATCGTCGACCTCCACCACCCGGACGGTCATCTCGCCAGCCAGCCGGTCCCGCCGGACACTCTCGCCCCGGTCCCGTGAGCGGGCGCCCCGGTCGGTCTCCAGCCCGGCGCGGCCCAGCACGGTACCGTCGTACGACGCGCTCCCTTCCAGGCTGCCCGTGCGCTGCTCCTCGGCCATGTCATTGCGGTTGGCCGAGGCCAGCGTGTACTCGTCCAGGAGCACGGAGATCACGTCGCCGACCTCGAAGTGCCGACGGTCCATGGTCCACGATCGGGGCGCCTGGGCCGCCAGCGGCGACGCCAGGAGCAGTGCCGTGGCCGCCAGCCGCCGCACCAGCGGTGCCTTCATCCTGCCCGTCATCGGTCGCTCCCTTCGATGTGTACCCGGTCGGCGCCCTCGGCAATGCCCCAGAGCCGCCGGCCGGATTCCGTTCGTACCGCCACCCGCTCTCCCACCGCGGCGCTGCCCGCCGCCACGGCCCGCGTCGTGACCTCCAGCCCGCCGCCACGCCACACCAGCGTCACGGCCCGGCCCGCCTCGACAACCGTGGGCGGGGACACGGCCGGAGGCGCCAGCACGGTTCCCGCGGCGAGGCGTCGGTTGACCACCCAACCCGGCCGCGGCACTGGCCCCGGGCGGTCGCCCCAGAGCACGGTGTCTCGCCACGCCAGGTCGGCCGGGGCGAGGGTCTCGCCACGGGCCAGGTCCCGGCCGGCCACGGCCACCGCCGCCCTCACACCCACCCGCACCCGGCGCCGGACCATACGGCCCGCCACCGTGAGCTCCGCCACGAACGCGCCGCCGGCGCCGGAGCCCAGGAGCCGCACGGCGCTCGGGGTCCCCACGTCGCCGGACCACTCCACCACCACGTCTTCTCGCTTCACGCCCAGCCGTTCGGCGGCGAGGCCGGCCACCGCCTCGGTGGCGGGGCCGGTTGCTTCAGCCCCCGGGCGCCCGGCCGGAGCCATCGCCGCCGACTCGCCCGGGCCCGCCGCGGAGCGGACGCCGCCACGGGCGTCCTGGGCCCGGAGCGCGCCCGGCGCGGCGAGTGCCAGGATGAGGAGCGTGGCAAGACGGGTCATCGGACCATGGCGTTGGCCGTCTCCGACATCTGCTCGCTGACCTTGACGGCCTTCGAGTTGATCTCGTAGGCCCGCAGCGCAGCGATCATGTCGACCATCTCCGTGACGATCTCCACGTTGCTCGCCTCGAGGTGGCCCTGGAGGACGCGGCCGTAGCCCTCGTCCTGGGCATACCCGAACATCGGGGTGCCCGAGGCCGGGGTCTCGGCGTAGAGGTTCTGCCCCATGGCCTCGAGCCCCGGCGGATTCGCGAAGCGGGCCAGCTCGATCCGGCCCAGCTCCACCACATCGGCCGCCGACGCCATCTGCGCCGTGACCACCCCCGTGGCCGAGATGCCCAGCGCCGTGGCGTCCTCCGGGACCACGATCCCCGGGACCACCTCATAGCCGCTGTGCGTGACCAGGAGCCCGTCCGCGGAGATGGAGAAGCTCCCATCCCGCGTGTACGCCGTGTCGCCGTTCGGCAGCCGGACCTGGAAGAACCCGTCGCCTTCCACCGCAAGGTCCAGCGGCCGACCAGTGTTCTCCAGCGGGCCCTGCCCCTGTACCCGCTGCACGGCCGCCAGCCGCGTCCCGCGGCCCACCTGTACCGGGTTCGTGGTGCCGTAGCCCGCACCCCCGATCCCGGGCCCCTGCACCGTCTGGTACAGGAGATCCTCGAAATGGGCCCGGCTGCGCTTGTACGCCGTGGTATTCACGTTCGCCAGGTTGTTCGAGATCACTTCCACCCGGCGCTGCTGCGCCGCCATCCCCGTTGCCGCCGTGCGAATCGACGGATCCATGCTTCCTCCCTTGCCTGCCGATCAGCCGATCCGGCCGATCCGGTTTGCGATCGTGTCCAGCACTTCGTCGAGGGTAATCACGCCCTTCTGGATCGCCGCGTAGTTGCGCTGGACCTCCAGCATCTCCATCAGCCCGTCCAGCGCCGCCACATTGCTCCCCTCCAGGGCGCCCTGGCGGACCATCAGGTCGGCCGGCTCCCTCGTCCCACTCTGCCAGAGCCCGTTGCCGATCCGCTCCAGCGTGCCCGGCTCCGCCGTCTCCAGCCGAAGCCGCGCCACCACTTCCCCGTCCACCGTCACCTCACCGTCCGGGGCGATGTTGGTCTTGCCCGGCGGGAGCACGATCGGCCCGTCCTCGCCCAGCACCGCCCGGCCCGCCGAGTCCACCAGCGTGCCCGTGTCGTCGAGTGACAGCGAGCCGCCCCGTCGCAGCGCGGTCCCGTCGGGCGTCTCCACCACCAGGAACCCGGCCCCGTCCAGCGCCAGGTCCAGCGGTCGGCCGGTGTCCCGGCTCACGCCCGCCGTCAGGTCGTCCACCACTCCGGCCGTCGGAGCCACCCCGTCGAGCAGCTGCGCGAACACTCGCTGCCCCTTGAACCCCGGGGTCTCCGTGTTCGCCAGGTTGTTCGACGCGATCTCTTGGCGCCGCTCCCAGTACGCCAGCGCACGGGCCGTGGCCCGCATCGGATCGATGCTCATGGTCCCTCCTCCGTGTGCTCCACCCCCGAACCGGGCAACCGCCGTGCCGCTCGAAACGACTTCATGTCACAGGATGTAAACGGTTGCGATGAAGGCATATGTCCGCCTATGCCGTAACCTCTGCCCTGGCCGGGCGTCGCGATCCGGCCCGGTAGGATCTTCCTGACCCGGCACGTTTATCCGGGCGGGCCACGTGGTGCAGCAGCTCCACGGCGTCGCGGGAGAGGGCGGTCTCCCGGGCCACGTCGATCCCGAGGCGTCCCTCGCGGGAAAGGGACCGGGCCCGTGTGACGCGTCGCTGCATGATGTCGGCGTGGGGCGGGCGGCGGCGTGCGTGGCCGCGGAGCTGCCAGAGGAGCGCGATAGTGAGGGCCAGGACCACGAGGGCGCTGAGGCCGAGGGCCACGGCGCGGACATCGACGGGCGGGAGTTCGGCCGCGAGTGCGGCGACCTCGAAGCGCGCGGCGGCGATACCGGTGGCCCCGTAGCCGTGGATGGCCTGGAGGGTGGCCTCGATGCGTTGGGCATCGGGGAGCCGGATCCGTGTGGCGAGTACGCCGGCACCGGCGGCGAGAAGTGCGATGGAAACGGTTCGAATCTTCATGCGATCTCTCTCAGGTGTCCGATCTGTCCGCGGAGGGTCTTCAGGATCCCGGACCGGATCTGGGAGACCCGGGACTCGGTGATGCCGAGGACCTCGCCGATCTCGCGCATTTTGAGTCCTTCGTAGTAGTAGAGGGAGAGGATGGTGCGCTCTCGCTCGGAGAGGGTTGCCATGGCCTCCTTGAGGGCCTCGGCCTCTTCGTCGTGGGTGATGTCATCGGCGTACGCCTCTCCGGACTCACCGGGGATGATCTCGGCGGAGGTGACCTGCTTCCCCTCCCCCGGGAGCGGGGCATCCAGCGCCACGCGCACGGCGTCGGAGGCATCGGACTCCCACCTGCAGACGGTGTCAAGGTCCAGATCGAGCTCCTCGGCCACCTCGAGGCGGGTGGGCTCCCGGCCCATCCGGTGGGTCAGGGTCTCCTCCGCCTCCCGCAGCGCTCGCTGCTTGCGGCGCACCGAGCGCGGGACGTAGTCCCACTTGCGGAGGTGGTCGAGGATGGCGCCGCGGATCCGGGGCGTGGCGAAGGTGCTGAACGCCAGCCCCCGCTCCGGCTCGAAGTTCTCGACGGCGTTGACGAGGCCGATCGTGCCGGCGCTCACCAGGTCATCGAGGTCCATCCGCTTCCGGATCCGCTTCCACATCCGCCGCGCCACGAACCGGACGAGAGGGAGGTGCTGCTCCAGCAGCCGGTCGCGGGCGTCTCCGTCGCCGTGTTCCGTAAAGTCTTTCCACAACTGTGTTTCGATCATAACCATTCCCAGACTTTGAGAGTCGGTTTGGGCGAAGAATCGGGGTGAAAGAGTCGTCGGCACGCACGCACCGTGGCGTGCCAGGCGACGGGGTCGGTCTCGGCGATGGTTTCCCAGGACACGCCGTCGGGTCGGCTTAGCGCCGCCGACTTCGGGATGTGGCCGAGCCAGGCCATGGAGCGGCTCGTGAACTTGAGGGCGGCGGAGCGGAGCGCCTCGTGGAGGAGCTGCGCCTCCTCTTCACCGGCCCGGTTCGCCAGGCAGGTGATCGGGGTCTCCGGGCGCTTGCGCCAGACCAGCTTGGTCAGGGCGAAGGCCGCGGGCGCCGAGGCGCCGTCGGGGCCGACTACGGTGACCAGCGTCCCGCCGAAGTCCGCGATGGCCTCGAGCACGGTTTCCGGGTGGGCGCCGGCGTCCACGATCACGGTGGCTTCCTCCTCGAGGCGAGCAGCCCTGCGGAGTGCGGCCCGCCGCTCCGGGGCCCCACGCATCACCTTTCCTGGCAGGTAGACCAGGGAGAGGCCATGGTCGATCTCGCGAGTGCGCACGCCGGATCCGGCCCGAGGGTCCCCCCCGCCGAGCATGCGATCGAGGCCGATGAGCCCCTGGTGGGAGTCCACCAGGACCACGGGACCATGGGCCCGGGCCGCGAGCGCCAGCAGGATCGCCACACTCGAGGTACCCACACCGCCCTTCCCGGCGGCGATCACGTAGCCGTCGATGCCCGGGGGCCGGCGAGGCGGCCGTCGCTCCACGAAGCGCCGTACGGCGCGAGCCTGCTCCGTCATCCGACCAGGCGGATACGGGCCTCTTCCGCGGCCCGGGTGGCGCTGGTCAGGAGGCCGATCCCGCCCTTCCGGAGATCGCCGGGCACGTCCTGCCCGTCGGTGCTCCAGCGGACGGGGAGCCCCACGCTCTCGGCCAGGTCGATCACGCCGGCGGCCTCGGGCATCTCATCCAGCTTGGTGACCAGGAGGTGCGAGAGGCCGCAGCCGCGGTATCCGTCACGGTGGGCCCGCCCCACGCTGGGCGCGATGGTGGCCGGCAGGACCAGGTGCACCTCGTCGGGGCGGGCCCGGTCCAGGGCCACGCGCCACTGGCGGAAGCTCTGGTGGATCGGGCTCCGGCCCGGCGCGTCGACGATCACCACGTCGCACTTGCCGAGCACCTGCATGGCGGGCCCCACATCCCCGGCGTGGTAGGCCACCTCGAGGGGCGCGTCCATGATGTCGGCATAGGTCTGGATCTGCTCGAGGGCGGCCACCCGGTAGGTGTCGAGGGCCAGGAACCCCACGCGCCGGCGGCCGAAGGCGTCGGCGTGGAGGGCGAGCTTGGCGGCGGTGGTGGTCTTCCCCGCGCCCGTAGGGCCGACCAGGCCCACCACGTACGGCCGCTCGCGGCCCGGCCTCTTGGGAAGCGCCACGAAGCTCCCTTCGAGCCGCTCGCGTAGCGGCCCGACCTGCGAAGAGGGGGCGGCCACCACCTTCGCGTCCCGGCCGCGGTCACTGGTGTGGACGATCATGGCGTCCTCCCCGAGCGTGGCCCGGACGAGTTTGAGGGCGGAGTGAAGGGTATCGGCGTGAAACGTTTCAAGCTGCATCGGCCAGCTCCCATACGGCGATTGTTGTCAGAGTCACATTGGTTGGCAGCTCGGCCAGCGAGACCACGGGGATGGACGGCAGTACCGGCTCGAGGAGCCGGCGCACGCCCACCCGCAGCCCCGGCGGCGTCACGACGGGCGGGACCCGCCCGTCGGTGCCGTGCTGCCGGGTCAGGGAATCGATGTCCCGGAGGACCCTGGTCAGCGTATCCGGCCGGAGCACCGAATCGGTGCCCTGGCGGGGCGAGAAGAAGTTCATGAGGGCGGCCTCGAGCTTCGGCCCGAGAGCCACGCCGTGGACCTCCCCGTCGTCGTCGGCGTAGAGCGAGCCGATGACGTGGGTCAGGGCGCCCCGAACGTGCTCGGTGAGCTGTTCGGGGTCCTGGGTCAGGTCGATGGCGTCGGCGACGCTCTCCAGGATCGTAATCAGGTCACGGATGGGGATCCGCTCCTTCAGCAGCCGCTGCAGGACCCGGTGGAGCACGCCCAGCCCGACCCGGTTTGGCACCACATCCTCGATAATGACGGGGTGGGTCTCCTTCAGCCGATCGAGCATCTCTCGCACGTCCTGGCGGCCGAGGAGTTCGGCGCTGCTCATCTTCAGCGTCTCCATGAGGTGCGTGGCTACCACCGTGGGCGGCTCCACCACCACGTAGCCGTTGGCCTCGGCGTCGGGCCGCCCGCTGGGCGGGATCCAGCGGGCGGGCATCCCGAAGCTCGGGTCCTCCGTCTCGATCCCGTCCATCGCCTCCAGTACGCCGCCGGTGTCCAGCGCCAGGATGTGCCGGGGCACGAGTTCCCAGCGGGCCACCTCGGTGCCCCGGACCCGGACCACGTACTCCGACGGCTCGAGGCGCGCGTCGTCACGGATCCGGATGGCCGGGATCAACACGCCCAGCTCCTGCGCGGCCTGCTTCCGCAGGAGCCGGATCCGCTCGAGGAGGTCGCCGCCCTGGTCCTGGTCCACCAGGCCGATGAGCCCGTAACCAATCTGGAGCTCCACCGGGTCGGTCTGGAGGAGGTCCTGGACGGGGTCATCGGCCGGGAGCGGCTCCTCTTCCGCCCGGTGGAACTCCGCCTCTACCCGGGCGGCCTCGGCCTTCTGCTGCTTGTCGATTCCGTACGCCAGCCCGGCGCTCCCGCCGGCCAGCAGCAGGAACGGCACGGTCGGCAGGCCCGGGACGAGTCCGAGGCTAACCAGGAACCCGGCGGCCACCCACAGGGCCGAGGGGTGTCTCGAGAGCTGGCTGAGCACCGCCGACCCGACGCGGTGCCGGCCGGCCGAGTGGGTGACCATGATCCCCGCCGCGGTGCTGACCACCAGCGCCGGGATCTGGGTCACGAGCCCGTCGCCCACGGTGAGGAGCGTGTACTCGGTGAGCGCCTGCCCCGTGGTCAGTCCCCGCTGCACCACGCCCACGAAGAGGCCGCCCAGGATGTTGATGGCGGTGATCAGGAGCCCGGCGATGGCGTCACCCCTGACGAACTTGGCCGCGCCGTCCATGGCGCCGTAGAAGTCGGCCTGCTGGGAGATCTGCTCGCGCTGCTGGCGGGCCTCCTCGTCGTCGATGAGCCCGGCGTTCAGGTCGGCGTCGATGCTCATCTGGCGCCCGGGCATGGCGTCGAGAGTGAACCGGGCGGCTACCTCGGCCACGCGGCCGGCGCCCTTGGTGATGACGATGAAGTTGATGGCCACCAGGATCAGGAAGACCACGATCCCGACGGCGTAGTTCCCACCCACCACGAAGGCGCCGAAGGCGTCGATCACCTTTCCGGCCTCCCCCTTCCCCAGGATCAGCCGGGTGCTGCTCACGTTCAGCGCCAGCCGGTAGAGCGTGAGGAGGAGGAGCATGGCCGGGAAGACGCTGAAGTCCAGCGGATTGGTGGTGTTCAGCGCCACCAGGAGCACGAGGAGCGACGTGGCGATGCTCAGCGCCAGCAGCACATCCAACAGGAACGGCGGGAGGGGGATCACCAGGAGCGTGACCACGGCCACGATCCCGATCACCACACCCGCCTCGGCGGCGGTGCGCCACCGGTTCGCGCCCGCGTCCATGGCCAGCGTGGCCATCAGACCACCTCCGAGAGGCCCGACGCCTTACGCTGACGGATCACGAACGCCAGCACCTCGGCCACGGCCACGTAGAGGGCGCCCGGGATGGGCTGACCCACGGTGCCGGTGGCCAGGAGCGCCCGGGCCAGCGGCTTGTTCTCCATGATCGGGACGCCCTCATCCAGCGCCAGCGCCTTGATCCGCTGGGCCACCTTCCGCTCACCCATGGCCACGATGACCGGGGCGAGGCTCTCCTCGGGGCGGTAGCGGAGGGCTACGGCCACGTGGGTGGGGTTCGTCACCACCACGTCGGCGTCGGGTACGGCGTTGAACATCCGCTGGCGGGCGAGCTCCCGGCCGATGCTGCGACGCCGGGCCTTGATCATCATGTCGCCCTCCTGCTCTTTCCGCTCCCGCTTGACCTCCTCCTTGGTCATCTTGAGCTGGCGCTCGTGCTGCCAGATCTGATAGGCGTAATCGGCCAGCGCCACGATCAGGTACGCCAGCCCGGCGGCCAGCAGTAGCCGGGTCCCCCGGCTCTGGATCTCCACCACCAGACTGGGCGTGGACTTCATGGCCAGGTCTCCCACGTGCCGGAGCGCCGTGCTCAGGATCGGGTAGAGGACCGCGGCGATGACGCCCAGCTTCAGGAGCGACTTCGCCAGGTCGGCCCACGGCTTCACGCCGTAGAGCCGCTTGATGTTCTTGTGCGGGAGGATCCGCTCGAGCTTCGGCTGGAGCGGCTTGCCCGAGAGAACGCCTCGGGCCTGGACCCCCGCCACCACGAGGGCCACGCCCATCAGCCCCAGGAGCACCGGCATGAGCGCCGCCACCACGGTCTTCCCCGCCGCGTTCAGCAGCTGGTTCATCCCTTCCACGGTCTCCGGTGGCGAGGCCGCGGCGCTCATGATGCCGCGGAACGTCTCCATCAGCGCGCTGCCGATCGACCCCGCGCCCAAAGTCACCACGCCGGCCGCGGCCAGCAGCATGATGGCCGTGGTGAGCTCCTGGCTGCGCGGGACCTGCCCCTCCTTCTTCGCCTCTTCCCGCTTCTTTGGGGTCGGCTTTTCCGTCTTCTCCTGGAACGACTGCTGGTCGGACACCTCAGCCTCCCCCCGCCAGCGCGGCCAGCGCCGCGTCCACCCAGGCCAGGTAGCTCCCAGCCCACGAACCCTGGCCCACCGCGATGTACGGAACGGAGAGACCGAGGGTGGCGAGCCCGAGGGCAATCTGGATCGGGAACGCCATCATCAGCACGTTCAGCTGCGGAACCGTCCGGGCCAGGATCCCGAGCCCCACGTTGGCCAGCGTGACCGCGGCCACCACGGGCGCGGCGAACTGGAGCCCCCGGGCGAAGACCAGGAGACCGGCGCTCACCACGCTCGGCACACCCCCATCCAGCCGGATCCCCGTCCCCGCGGGGATGGCGGTGAAGCTCTCCCGGAGCGCGTCGATCATGATCAGATGCCCGTCCATGGCCAGGAGCAGCATCACCATGAAGAACTGGGTGAACTGCCCGAGGACCGGCATCTGGGTGTGGTTCAGCACATCCAGCGTGGACGCCCCCGAGAGGCCGATCTCCACGGCCAGCAGGTCACCGGCGAACTCGGCGGCGGCCACCACCAGGGCGGCGCCGAGACCGATCACCACGCCCACCACCAGCTCGGCGCCGAGGCCGGCCACCGAGAGCTCTGGCGCGGGTACGCCCTGAAAGAGGAACGTGGTCAGGACCAGTGTCAGCCCGACCCGCACCGTCATGGGGATGGCCCGGCTCGAGAAGACCGGAGCGATGAGGAGCAGCCCGGTGACCCGCATGGCCACCAGCGCCGCGCCGTTCAGCCCCAACGTGAGCTCGGTCATGAGCCCAGCCCCGGGATCCCCATGAAGAGCTCCCGCGTGAAGCGCACGGTGGTGCTCAGCATCCACCCGAAGAGAACCATGAAGGTGATCCCCACGGCTACGAGCTTGGGCACGAAGGTGAGGGTCTGCTCCTGGATCTGGGTGACCGCCTGCAGGATCGCGATGACCAGCCCGGTCAGGAGCGAGACGCCCAGGAGCGGCCCCGCCAGCAGCAGCGCCTGGAAGAGCGCGCTGCGCGTCAGGTCGAGGACGAGTTCGATGGACACGGTGCCCCCTTACCCGAAGCTCGCCACGACGTTGTGGACCACCAGCGCCCACCCGTCCACCAGCACGAAGAGGAGGAGCTTGAACGGCAGCGAGACCATGACCGGGGGGAGCATGAACATCCCCAGGCTCA
>CAZSBL010000014.1:0-42900 GCA_964605205.1 uncultured Gemmatimonadaceae bacterium | reverse complement strand
AAGAACCCGAACAGGAAGACGGCCAGGATCCCGGGCGAGATGAAGCCCTGGAACTCCTGGATGAAGGTGAAGATCCCGCCGAACTTCGGATCGCCGAGGAGCGGGGCCACCAGGCAGCCGACCACGGCGAAGACGGCCACCGTGGTCCGGCCGGTGATCACCAGCCCCGCCTCCGATGACCGGGGTTTCACGTACCGTTTCCACAGGTCCATGGTGAAGATGGTGGACGCGGCGTTCAGCATGGAGGCCAGGGAGCTGACCACGGCGCCGAGGAGGGCGGCCAGGATGAAGCCCTGGAGACCCACGCCCGTGGGTACAACCCGCCCGATGAGGAGCGGGAGCGCCGTGTCGTACTTGTAGCCCACCAGCCGTATGTGCTCGACGTCGCGACCGGCCTGCTCACGGATCTCCCGGTTGAACGCCTCCAGCGCCTCCGCCCGGCTCGGGTTCGCCGACGCGTACGCCTGGTCGAAATCGAAGATGACCGGCGGGGCGAACGGGTCCGACCGGACGTCCTCGAAACGCTCCCACGCCCGCTGGTTGCCCCGCAGGATCTGGGAGTCCCGGGTCGCCTCCGCGGCCATGTCGCCACTGAACAGATTGAACGCCGCGATCCCCGGGAACACGATGACGAACGGGATCAGCAGCTTCAGCCCGGCGGCGAACACGGCGCCCTTCTGTCCTTCCGCCAGGGAGTGGGCGCCCAGCGTCCGCTGGATGATGTACTGGTTCAGCCCCCAGTAGTAGAAGTTCGGGATCCAAAGCCCGATGACCAGCGCCGTCCACGGCAGGACCAGGTCCCAGCTCGGCAGCACCATGTGGAGCTTGTCGGCGTTCAGCTCCATGAGCTTCGTCCACCCGCCGGCGTCATCGGGCACGTGGCCCGCGTCGGCGGTGAAGGTGAGCTCGGAGACCGGCGTCTCGCCAAGCATATTCAGCGCCATGAAGAGGATCACGCCCCCGGCCAGGATCAGGGCGGACCCCTGGATCAGGTCGGCCCACGCCACGGCCTTCAGACCACCACTCACCACGTAGACGGCCGCGATGAGCCCGATGATCCACGCGGCCACCACCAGCCCCACGCCGGGGAAGAGGGTGCTCAGCGTCAACGCGCCCGAGTAGATGACCGCCGAGATGGTCACGCCCACGTACATGACCATCGTGAAGATCGCCATGATGAACCGGGCCCAGTCGTTGAACCGGACCCGGAGGAACTCGGGCGCCGTGTAGACACCGCTCCGCAGGAACTTCGGGAGGAAGAAGAAGGCCACCACCACCAGCGTGATGGCCGCCATCCACTCGTAGCTCGCGATGGCCAGCCCCACGTAGTCGGCCGCCTGGCCGGACATCCCGACGAACTGCTCGGTCGAGATGTTGGCCGCGATCAGGGAGAACCCGATGATCCACCACTGCAGCCCCCGGCCCGCCAGGAAGTACCCCTCGCTGTCGCCTTCGCCGCGGCTCTTGAGCAGGCCGATGGTGATGACCGTCGCGACGAACGCGACGAAAATGATGATGTCGATCGTGGAGAGTGTGATCATGGGATGGTGTCCGTGCCGGTCCGACCGTAGGTGACGTAGATGACGCCGTGCGCGTGGTTCAGCCCCCAGCGGCCGGCCGCACTCACCGGGTCGATCCACTCCACGCGCTCGATCCCGTGGGTGGGCAGCGTCCGGAGCAGGTCCACGTCTCCGAGCCGGGTCCCGTCCACGTAGACCTGTACGTCACCCGGGTTCTCGAAAGAGTCCGGGCCCCGATTGCGCGTCCAACTCGGCCGCAGGCTGCTCACCAGGTCGTACGCGTCTCGCCACTGGCCCCGGTCGATCTCCGCCCGGGTGATGGGATCGAAGGGGCTCCCGGCGTCCGGGTCTTCCCCGGCCGGTCCGAAGACGCACGCGCCGGCCACCACCGCGGCCAGCAGGCTCATCCTGCGCAGTCGCCCGCTCATGGGTTCCTCCTTCTCCCGGCTGCCCCTCCGTCAGTACGTCAGGCCGAAGCCGAACGGAAAGAGGGGGTCGTAGGGTGCGTCCCCCACGTTGATCGGGATCTGGGCCATGGATCGCGGCCAGGTGAAGGACAGTCGACCGCTCGGAGCATATTCGCCGAACAGGACATCGGCCACCCCGGCGCCTTCCGTGCCCGGCAGCCAGGCGGCCACCACGGCATCCGCGCGCTCCAGCACCCGATCGATGATCAGCGGGCGCCCGGAGATCAACACCACGGCGGTGGGCACTCCGGTGTCTGCGACCCGCTCCACCAGGGCCACCTGGTCCGCCGGCAGCGTCAGGTCCAGGCGGTCCCCCTCCATCTCGGCGTAGGGGGGCTCGCCAATGACCACCACCGCCGCGGCCGCGCCTTCCGCGCCCGAGCCGTCCGCGGAAAAGGTGACGCGCGTCCCCGGACCGACCGCGCCGCGCACCGCTTCGAGGATGGTCGTGCCCCCCGTGGTCACCTCGCCAGCGGCGCCCTGCCACTCGATGGTCCAGCCGCCCGACTGGATCCCGATGTCGTCGGCCGCCCGCCCCGCCACGTGGATGCGGTCGGCGTCGGTGGAGAGGGGGAGGACCCCGTCGTTCTCCAGCAGGACCAGCGATTTCCGGACCGCCTCCCGGGCCACGGCGCGGTGGGCCTCGGAGCCGAATTCGGCGGCGAGGGCGCGATCGGCGTGGGGCGAGAAGTCGTCGTTCAGGAGGCCCATGGCGGCCTTGACCCGCAGGATCCTGCGCACTGCGTCATCGATCCTGGACTCGGGCACCGTGCCCTGCTCCACGAGCTCGGTGAGAAGCTCCATGTAGCGCCGGTAGTCGTCGGGGATCATGGCCATGTCCATCCCCGCGTTGATCGACTTCGCGATGGCTGTCTTGAAGTCCGGGTCGAGCTGCTGGATGGCGTTGTAGTCCGAGATCAGGAACCCGTCGAAGCCCAGCTCCCCCTTGAGTACGTCGGTCAGCAGGTACTCGTGCCCGGACAGCTTCGCGCCCTCCCAGCTGCTGTACGAGGGCATGATGCTTCCCACTCCGGCCTCCACGGCCGCGATGTAGGGGTACAGGTGGATCCGGCGCATCTCCGGCTCGTCCAGCGGCATGTCACCCTGGTCCAGACCCGTGGAGTCTCCGAAGACCGAGGTGCCCGGCACCGTGCCCCCGTCGCCCAGGTAGTGCTTGGCCGTGGCCAGCACCGCCAGCGGGTGCCCCAGATCGCCGCGCTGGTACCCCAGCACGGCCGCCGCGCCGAGATCCGAAACGAGCTCCGGGTCCTCCGAGAAGCCCTCGTAGGTGCGGCCCCAGCGCTCGTCGCGGGGCACGCTCACCGCCGGCGCGAACGTCCACTGCGGGCCCGTGGCGAGCATCTCCTCGGCCGTGACCTCGGCGCTCCGCCGCACCAGCTCCGGGTCACGGGTGGCGCCGAGCCCGATGTTGTGCGGGAAGATCACGGCGCCGAGGACGTTGCTGTGGCCGTGGACCGCGTCCACGCCGTAGAGGATCGGGATCCCCAGCCTCGTCTCCATGGCGGCGGCCTGGAGCGCCTCGTACGCGTCGCGCCACGCCTCGATGGAGTTGCCGGCGACGGGGTCCGAGTTGCCGCCGCTCAGCACCGACCCGAGGGCGAGCTCGGTCACCTCGGCGGGATCGACGGAGGCGAGGTCCGCCTGGGTCATCTGGCCGACCTTCTCGGCCAGTGTCATGCGGCTCATCAGCGCCTCGACGGCCTCGTCCGTCGCCTGAGCTTCGGGGGAGGAGGGGCCGCACGCCACCAGAAAGGCGGCGGCGAGGGACAGAAAGAGCGGCAACGCCGCGCACCGGCGGCGGGAATATGCGTGCATCGTGGCCTCGCTTGCCCAACCGTCGAGCCGGGATGCACTCGGGGCAGGGGCCGGTCCGAGGCGCCGTCGACAGGGCGTGGTTCAGGGTTTCGCCTGCGGTCGCGGCGTCGTCCGGGCCGCGCGACTCGCGCGACCCGGAACGGCTCCGCGGTCCGGCTCAGTAGCCCGGGTTCTGCACCAGCAGCGGGTTCTTGGTGATCTCGTCCGCCGGGATCGGGAGACGCATGTGCGTAGCGTCCACGTTCCCCAGGTTGTTGGACAGAGGATCGTTGGCGAGGAGCTGCGACGTGAAGTAGCTCTCGCCCCGCTGCACCATGTCGAACCACCGGTCGAGCTCGTACGCCAGCTCCCAGGAGCGCTCCTGGTAGATGATGTCCTTGTCGATGGTGGCCAGGTCCGCCGGCTCGGGCCGTGACTCCGACCCCGTGCCCTGACGCGCCCGGGCGCGGATCTCGTTCAGCGTGTTCAGCGCCACGCCGGTGTTGCCCAGCTCGTACTGCGCCTCGGCGTACAGCAGGAGCACGTCCGCGTACCGGTAGAACGGGAAGTTGGCGTCTCCGGCGCCCCACATGTTCTGGCCGTAGTCCGAGGGGCGGTACTTCCACACGTGGGGGTGTCCCACCGTGCTGAAGCCCGTGAAGTTGAACGGCGTGAAATCGACCTTCTCGGCCGGCGCGCAGTTGTCATCACTGCCGTCCGGGCACGCGTTGGTCCGGAACGTCACGTCGTGGCGGTAGTCTCCGGTGGCGTAGCTGTCGTAGAACGCCGGGGTCGGCACCACCACCGCCCAACCGGTGACCGCCGGCAGGTTGCGGGCGAAGTACACGCCGCCCCACAGGTCGATCCCGAACCAGCCGGTGTTGGCGAACTGGACCGCGAAGATCTCCTCGCTCCGCTCCTCGGAGCCCGGCAGGAACGCATCGATGTAGTTGTCCACCAGGGAGTAGACCCCTTCATCGATGATCGCCTCGACCGCGTCGGACGACGCCTGCCAGTCCGCGGTGCTCTGGGTGTGCACGTTCGCACGCCATCGGTAGGCGTCCGAGAGCAGTGCCAGGGCGGCGGCGCGCGTGGCCCGGCCCTTTTCGGCGCTCGGCCGCGTCCACGGCAGGTCCGGTGCGGCCTCGGTGGCGTCCTGGATCACCTGCGCCAGGACCTCCTGCTCCGTGGCCCGCGCCTTCTCGCCCGTGCGCTGCTCGTCCAGGCTCGTGAACAGCGGCACGCCGTCGTAGATCCGCGTCAGCCAGAAGTAGTGGAAGGCGCGCATGAACTTTGCCTCCGCGATCAGCATGGCCTGCTTCTGGGTGTCGGTGAACTCGACCTGGGGCGCGAACTCCAGCACCATGTGGGTCCGCATCAGGTTCCGGAAGTGCACCAGCCACGGCAGGACCGCGTCACGGCTGGTGCTGATCCAGTTCAGGTACTCCGGCGCCTGCGTCTCCACGTTCGGCTCGTCCGGGTGGAACCGCCCCTGGTCGGACGGCAGCTCGAACGTCCAGTGCTGCTGGATCTTGAAGAAATTCCAGTCACCGCCGAGGTCGGCGTACAGCGCCACCGTGGCGTTCTCGATCTGGTCCGGCGTCTGGTAGTAGTTCTCGGCCGTGATGGTGGACTCCGGCACCTCGGTCAGCAGATCATCGCACGCGCCGAGGGCCAGGACCGCCACCAGTCCGAGCAGAAGGTAGTTGATCTTTCTCATGATTCCGTCACCATGGCTGTGGGAGCTCGTCTGGTTCGCACTCCGATCGTCGCGGCGCATCAGAACGTGATGCTCACGCCGAAGTTCCACGTGCGGGCCCGGGGATACGCCCCGATATCGACGCCCCGCGTGCGCGGGTCACCACCCAGGCTGTTCACCTCCGGATCGAACCCGGAGTAGCCCGTGAGGGTGATCAGGTTCTGGCCGGTCACGTACATCCGGGCCTCGTTCGTGCCCGGGACGAGACCCGCGGGCAGCTGGTAGCCCAGCGTGAGAGACTGGAGCCGCAGGAACGAGCCGTCTTCCACCAGGCCCGAGTGCAGCAGGGCCCGCCGGTTGGCGTTGGCCCGCGGGATGTCCGTGTTCGTGTTGTCCGGCGTCCACCGGTGGAGCACCTCCACCCGCTCGTTCAGCTGACCCGTGCTGCTCATGGAGAACACGTTGGGTGCGTTGATCACCTCGTTCCCGTACGAGAAGTTCATGAACGCGTCCAGGGTGAACGGACCGTAGCTGAAGGAGTTGCTGAACCCGCCGTAGAACGTCGGCTCCGCGTTCCCGATCACCGTGCGGTCATCCGGCGTGATGACGCTGTCCCCGTTCATGTCGAGGAACTTCAGCTCGCCGGGTACGCAGTCCAGCGTCGGTCGCGGGTCGTTCAGGAAGCACTCATCGCCTTCCTGCCACAGCCCGTCGATCTGGTAGCCGTAGAACGAGCCCAGGGGCTCGCCCGGCCGCACGACATGGCTGGTGCCGCCCACCGCCCACGCCCACGAGCGGTTCGTGTTCTGGCCCAGCAGCAGCTCCTCCTGGCCCGGCCCCAGGCTGACCACCTCGTTCCGGTTCGCCGCCACGTTGAAGCTCGAGCGCCAGCTGAAGCTCGACGTCTCGATGTTCACCGTCTCGATCTCCAGCTCCACGCCGCGGTTCTCGATGGAGCCCACGTTCTGCAGCTGGGTCTGGAACCCGCTGGTGAAGGGCAGGTTGACCAGCAGCAGGAGGTCATCGGTCTTCCCGGTGTAGACGTCTACCGCGGCCGAGACCCGGTTGTTCAGCACGCCGATCTCCACGCCGGCGTTGAACTGCCGCGTGGTCTCCCACTGCAGGTCCGGGTTCGCCGCCCGTCCGCCGGGCACGAAGACCACCGTCCGGGTGTTCCCGATGGAACCCTCCGTGGTGCTGAGCCCGGCCAGCGACGCGTACGTGGCCGTCGGCTGATTCCCCGTAACCCCGTAGCTCGTCCGGACCTTCAGGTCATCGATGAGGTCCTGGCCCTGCATGAACTCCTCTTCCGACACCAGCCAGGCTACCGACGCCGACGGGAAGAACGCCCACTTGTTCTCCGCGCCGAACTTGCTCGAGCCGTCGTACCGGCCCGTGGCCGTCAGCATGTACCGGTCGAACAGGTTGTAGTTCGCCCGGGCCAGCCACGACAGCAGCGCCCACTCGCTCGCGTACGAGCCCACCGTCACGTTGTTGGCGCCGGCCCCGATGTTGTTCCACAGCGTGGCGTCGACCAGGAAGTCTTGCGCGCCCATGCTCGTGCCGTCGGCCTCGTTGGTCTGGACCGTGAAGCCGCCCAGCATGCTCAGGTCGCCCGGACCGAAATCACGGGCCCGGTAGGTCAGCAGGTTCTCGTTCAGCAGCTCCGTCTCGCGGCCCTGCCAGATGTTCGCCACACCGTTGGCCGCCGAGCCCTGGTAGATGGTCCGCGGCGCGTACCGCGGGTTGAAATAGTCGAAGAGGTTGCCGCCGAGGCTCGACCGGAACTTCAGGCCCTCCAGGATGTCGAACTCGCCGAACAGGTTCCACAGCAGCCGCGTCTCGTTGCGACGGTTGATCAGGTCGCTCACCGTGGCCACCGGGTTCGTGATGAACTCGCCGAGCACCGACCGCTGGATCCAGTTGCCGTCTGCGTCCTTCGGCGGCAGCGCGGGGTCGAACGTCATGGCCGCGACCATGCCCCGGGAATCCCCCGCCAGCCCGCCGGTTTCGACCTCGGACAGGTTCAGCCGCGACCGGGCAAAGCTCACACTCGTCCCCACACGGAACCGGTCCGACAGGTCACGGTCCAGGTTGAGCCGGGCCGAGTAGCGCTCGAAGTCCGTGCCTTTCACGATCCCTTCCTGCGTCAGCATGTTGGCCGACACCAGGTACCGCGTCCGCGTGTCTCCCCCAGCGAAGCTGATGTTGTGATTCTGCTGCGCGGCGGATTGGAGCATCATCTCCGGGTAGTCGTAGCTCTCCACGTCCAGATCGGTGTACAGCGGCGCCTCTCCGACGTTCGTCAGCGCCTCGTTGCGCAGCTCCCGGTACTGTGGAGCGGTCAGCACATCGATCTCGTTCGCGATGGTCTGGACCCCGTAGCTCGATTCGAGCCGGAACTGATCCGTACCCGGCTGCCCGCGCCGCGTGGTGATCAGGATCACGCCGTTCGCGCCACGGGCCCCGTAGATCGCCGTGGCCGACGCGTCCTTCAGGATGTCGATGGACTCGATGTCGTTCGGGTTGATCGTGTTCAACGGGTTCTGCGTCGGGTCGTCCGACGTCGTCCCCTGCGTGGCCGGGACCCCGTCGATCACGTACAGCGGCTCCGTGTTCGTGCCGATGGAGTTGGTGCCCCGAACGCGCACGCTCGCTCCCGCACCCGGGATCCCGCTGTTCGTCACCACCGCCACTCCCGCCGCCCGCCCCTGCAGCGAAGAGCTCACCGTCACCGTCGGCGCCGCTGGAACCCGAAGGTCCGCGCCGTCTACCGACGCCACCGCCCCCGACAGCTCCCGCTTCACCTGCGTGCCGTACCCCGTGACCACGATCCGATCCAGCTCCAGCGCCTGCGGCTGGAGGCGGAAGTCCGCCGCCGCCGTCTCGCCGCCTACCACCGTTACCGTCATCTCGCCGGAAGCGTAGCCGAGAACGCTCACCTGCACGGTACGCTCCCCGACCGGAACGCCCGTCAGCAGGAAGCGACCGTTCGCTCCGGTCACCGTGCTCTGCGGCGCGTCGGCGAGTGTCACCTGGACACCGCTCAGCGGCCGATCCTGCTCACTCACCACCTCACCCGCGATAGAGCCGGTGGTCTGCGACAGGGCCGCGTCCGGTGCAGCCAGGAACAGAAGCACTGCCACCAGAATCGAAGTTCTCATTGCCTCACTCCCCAAAAGAAAAAGGTAACGCTCACGGCACGGGCGGGGGGGCTTTGTTCGCTCAACGAACAAAGTGCCGCCGGGTGGGGTTGAATGTCAAGAGGCAGTTACGGAACCCGCGGCCGTCGAGGCTCTCGCGTGCGTGCGGCGCTTGACAAACCGAGTCTGCCGGGTGTGTTTGTTCGACGATCGAAGGAACGGGCGAGTGAGTAACGCGAGGAGGGTTTTGGCATCGACGGTCAGTCCGCCGGGAACCGCCGTTCTCCGGTCGGAGGCGAAGGGTCGACCGCTGGCGGACCTGGTGCTGGAGTACGCCTGGCGGGAGCGGCAGGTATCGCGGGCGGAGATAGCCCGTGCGCTGGGGCTGGCGCGCTCCACGGTGTCGGACATCGTGACGAGTCTCCTGGAGCGGGGCCTGATCGAGGAGGGCCCCCGGGGGCCGAGTCGAGGCGGGCGTCGTCCGACGCTGCTGGAGTTCCGTGATGATGCGGCGTACGTCCTGGGAGTGGAGGTGGGCGCGTCACACGTGGCGGTGGCGCTGACCGATCTCCGGGGAAGGGTCCGGGGCTGGCGGAACCGGGACCACCCGGTGCGTACGGATCCCGAGGGCACGATCGGGCTGATGCTCGAGCTGCTGGAGGGGTGCGTCGAGGAGGTGGGGGTGGAGACCGATCGCCTGCTGGGTATCGGCATCGCCGTGCCGAGCCCGGTGGATCCGAGCGAGCCCGATCGGCTGCCGGAGGTGGTGCTGCCGGCGTGGCGAGGGCACACGGGGATCGAGCGGATCCGTGGGCGCTTCGGCGTTCCGGTGCTGGTGGACAACGACGCGAACCTGGGCGCCATCGCGGAGCAGTGGTGGGGTGCGGGTCGTGGGATCGACGATTTCACGTACATCAAGGTGGCGACGGGTGTGGGCGCCGGGTACGTGATCCGGGGCGAGGTCTACCACGGAGCCACCTGGGTGGCGGGGGAGATCGGGCACCTGTCCATGGACCCGGCGGGGAAGCCGTGTGTGTGCGGGAACCGGGGGTGCCTGGCGACGATGGTGGGGACGTCGGCGCTGGTGGAGCGGGCCGTGGAGCTGCGGCCGGCGTATCCGGAGAGCGTGCTGGATTCCGGCACGATCTCGATCGGGTCGCTGGTCGACGCCGCCCTCGAAGGCGATCCGCTGGCGTCGCGGGTGGTGGGCGAGGCGGCGACGCGGCTGGGGAGCGCGGTGGCGGGGATGGTGAACATCATGAACCCGGCCGCGGTCATCGTCGGAGGCGGGATCGCCCGGCTCGGGGAGCGATTGATCGATCCCATGCGGGAGGCCATGGCGAGCCGGACGCTGGTCAGCTCCGCCGCGGCCACGGAGATCCGGACCAGCGAGCTGGGGGAGCGGGCCATCGCCCTGGGTGCCGCCACGAGCGTACTGGCCGCCGCCCTGAATGAGCCCGAGATGTTCCCGACCGTGCCCGTGGGATGAGCGTGACGTGGGGGTGGAGGTCCTCCGTCGACCTCGCGGGCCGAACGCACCAACGGAACCCGTAGCGGGAGGCCGCGTGCGGTACCGAACGGCGCCCGAGGACCGGGTCCCCTTTGTCCACAAGGTCGCCTACGGCGCCGGGGCCTTCGTCAACAACCTGCTGGCCGGGGCCATCGGCGGGATGGCCATCGTCCTGAACCTGGGGCTCGGGATGAATCCGGCGCTGGTGGGGCTGCTGGGCGCGATCCCGCGTCTGACCGACGCCCTGACCGACCCGGTCATGGGCTACCTTTCCGATCACACCCGGTCCCGCTGGGGGCGCCGCCGTCCCTACATTTTCTGGGGCGCCCTCGCCGCCGCCGCTCTCTTCGCGCTCCTCTGGCAGCTGCCCGAGGGCCGCAGCGAGAGCTTCTACTTCACCTGGTTCCTGGTGGGCTCCATCCTGTTTTACGTGGCGTACACCGTGTTCGCCACGCCATGGGTGGCTCTCGGCTACGAGCTCACGCCGGACTACCACGAGCGGACCCGGCTCATGGGCGTGCAGAACTTCATCGGCCAGCTCGCCTACGTGGTGACGCCCTGGTTCCTCTGGATCATGACCAACGAGCGCTGGTTCGACGACCAGATCCAGGGAGCCGCCAGCCTCGCCGTCCTCATCGCCGTGGTCGTGGCCGGGCTCGGGATCCTGCCCGCCCTCGTGCTCCGGGAGCCGTTCCAGCGCATCGCTACCGCCCGCACCAGCCGCCGCCCTTCGACCGACGTGGCCCGGAAAGGCGGGATCGCGGGGTTGAGGGCGACCCTCGCCGACTTCCTGCGCGGGATCGGCACCACCATGACCTCCCGGTCGTTCCTGAAGCTCTGCGCCGCGACCTTCCTGGTCTTCAACGGCTTCATCCTGATCTCGTCATTTCAGTACTACGTGATCATCTACTACGTCTTCGGCGGCGACCAGGCGCTGGGGGCGGAATTCGCCGGATATGCCGGCACGCTCGGGGCGGTATCGGCGTTCGTGGTGATCCCTGTGGTGACGAAGCTGGGGACGCGGATGGGGAAGCGGCAGGCGTTTTACGTGTCCATCGGGGTCTCCATCGCCGGCTACCTGCTCAAGTGGTTCGCGTACACGCCGGAGGCGCCCTGGCTGGTGCTGGTGCCGGCACCGTTGATGGCGTTCGGGCTCGGCGGGCTGTTCACCCTGATGCCCTCGATGATCGCCGACGTAGTGGACGCCGATGAGCTGGAGACGCACGAGCGGCGAGAGGGGATGTACGGCTCGATCTTCTGGTGGTTCGTGAAGCTCGGGATGGCCGCGGCGCTGGCGGGCGGCGGGTTCCTGCTGAACGCCACCGGGTTCGATGTGGAGCTGGGCGGCGCCCAGACGGCCACGGCCATCACCCTGATGCGGGCGTTCGACGCGTTCATTCCCGCCGTGGCCTCGGCTCTCGCTATCTGGGTGGTGGCCAGCTACGGCATCACGGAGCGGTTGGCCCGGGAGGTCCGGGAGACCCTGGAGCGACGGCGGGGCGTGGCCGAGTCGTTGGCCGGCTGACCCGTCGCGTCCGAGCCCTCCACCCACTGAGGCCGACGGGACTCAGCTCTCGACCAGCTCGAAGGACACCCGCGGCTCCGCCCGGACGCTGCCCCCGATCCAGGCGTGGAACGCCCCCGGCTCCGCCACCGGGCGCAGCTCCCGCCCGTGGAAGGTGAGGGCCGCGGCGGTCAGCTCGAAGGAGACCCGTCGTCGCTCTCCCGGCTCCAGCGACACCCGGCGGAACCCCTTGAGCTCGCGCACCGGGCGGGTGACCGACGCCACCCGGTCGCGCACGTAGAGCTGGACCACCTCATCCCCGGGCCGCTCCCCGGCGTTCCGGATCTCGGCGCTGATGGTGATGCGGCCGTCCGGCGTCAGCTCGGCGGGCTCCGCCCGGATGTCCGCGTACTCGAACCGGGTGTAGGAGAGCCCGTGGCCGAAGGGGAAGAGGGGCCCGGCCCCCGCGTCGAGGTGGAAGGAGACGTACCCCGCGGAGTGCTGTGGCGCCCGCGGCGGGAGCTGCTCCATGGGCGTGAACCCATCGGCCCGGGGCGGCCGGCCCGTGTTCGGGTGGGCGTAGTACAGCGGCACCTGGCCGGTCATCCGGGGGAAGGTGGCGGGCAGCTTCCCCGACGGTGTGGCCCGTCCCAGCAGCAGGTCGGCGATGGCCGGGCCACCCATGGTGCCCGGGTGCCAGGCGCAGAGGAGGGCGTCCACCACGTCGGCCACGGCGGCCAGCGCCAGGGGGCGCCCCGTCATCAGGACCACCGCCACCGGTGTGCCGGTGCCCGCCACGGCCCGGACCAGCCGCTCCTGGGCGCCCGGGAGCCGGATGTCCGCGCGGCTGTGGGCCTCGCCCGACAGGATCGACTCCTCCCCCACGAACAGGATCGCCACGTCCGCCCGGGCCGCGGCCTCGGCCGCCGTCGGGATCCCCGTGGTGTCCAGCGATCGCGTGGTCTCGATCGCCCGCACGAAGTCGACGCGCACCCCGGGCTCGAGCGCCGCCCGGAGCGCCGCCAGCGGGGTCCGGCTCAGGCCGGGGTCGCCGTCGAAGACCCAGGTGCCCAGCTGCTCGTAGCCATCGTCCGCCAGCGGCCCGATCACCGCCACGCGGGACAGCCGCCGGGCGTCCAGCGGCAGCACGCCATCGTTCTTCAGCAGCACGGCGCTGCGGGTGGCGGCCTCCCGTGCAGCCTCGAGGTGCCGGTCGCACCCCGGGGAAGGGAAGCGGGACGGGTCGGTGTACGGATCGTCGAACAGCCCGAGTCGGGCCTTCATCCGCAGGACCGCCCTCACCATGGCGTCGAGCCGCGCCTCGGGGACCCGCCCCTCCCGGACCAGCCGCTCCAGGTGGGCGGCGTAGGCGCCGCCCGCCATGTCCATGTCCACGCCGGCCAGTGCGGCGAGGGCGGCCGCGTCGGCCTCGTCCGTGGCCACGCCGTGGGGCACGAGCTCCGGGATCGACCGCCAGTCGCTCACCACCACTCCGTCGAAGCCCCACTCCTCCCGAAGCACGGTCCGCAGCAGGAAATCGTTGGCCGTGGCGGGGACCCCGTTCAGGGCGGTGAACGCCGTCATCACGGCGCCGGCGCCGGCCCCGATGGCCGCCTCGAACGGCGGAAGGTGCACGTCCCGGAGCTCCGCCTCGGGGATCGACGCGGCGGCGTAGTCCCTTCCGGCCTCCACCGCTCCGTATCCCGCGAAATGCTTCACGCACGCGGCGATGCTGCCCGGCGCCGCCAGGTCATGGTCCTGGAATCCGCGCACCAGCGCCGCCGCCAGCCCCGAGGCCAGGTACGGATCCTCCCCCAGTCCCTCCGCTACCCGACCCCAGCGGGGGTCCCGGCCGATGTCCACCGTGGGCGCGAACGTCCAGTTCACTCCCGCCCCCGCCGCCTCCAGCGCCGCGATCCGCGCCCACGCCCGCACCCCCTCCGGGTCCCACGTGGCCGCCTGCCCCAGCGGGATGGGGAACACCGTCCGGAACCCGTGGATGACATCGCGGCCCACCAGCAGCGGGATCCCCAGCCGGCTCTCCTCCAACGCCACCCGCTGGAGCTCGTTGGTCAACTCGGCTCCCACGGCGTTCAGGATCGACCCGACGCGCCCCTCTCGTAACGCCGCCGCGAGCTCCCGGGGTATATTCTCTTCACCGAGGTTCCGCTGCACGACCTGGCCGACTTTCTCGCTCAACGTCATGGCCGCCAGCAGCGCCTCGATCCGATCCGCAGCCGCAACCCAACCCGGGGCCCCGGAGCGTGCCGCTTCCGCGTGCCGCACCGCTCGTCCTTCGTTCGCCGTCATCAGCCCTCCAACCGGAGCGGGAGTTTGTTCGCGTGTCGAACAAAGTCCGCCGGGGGTGCTCCCGAGTCAAGCGTGCCGATGGGGCCCGGCCCCCTTCAGCCCCGGATAGATCGTACGGTTCGCCCAGATGACCGCCATGGCCACTGCCAGCCCTGCGGCGCCTGCGGCGTAGCCCCAGAGGGGTATGGTGAAGTCTTCGGGCCACCAGCCGAGGTATGCGGGTACGAGGGCCACGGCGTTGTTGAGGGCGTGCCAGAGCATGGCCGGGTAGATGGAGCCGGTCAGGAGGGTGACGGCGGCCAGGACCACACCGAGGTAGGTGGTGGGGAAGAGGCGGAATAGCTGGACGTGGAAGAAGCCGAAGATGACGCCGGTGAGGAGGGCCAGCGCCACGGGCCGGAACCGCTTCCGGAGCCCGTGGAGGAGCACGCCCCGGAAGGCGATCTCCTCGAAGATCCCGGGCAGGATGGCCAGGAAGAAGACCACCTGCCAGAGGGGGATCTCCTCGGGGACCATGAACTGGCCGAAGGCCTCGATCACCCGCTCGGGGATGGGGAAGACCAGCTGCCCGAGCTGGGCGACGCCGATCCCCACGATGAACGCCGAGGGCGCGCCGATGAGGACGGCGGGCCATACGGCGGGGCGAGGCATGCGCAGCGCCAGCGCCTTGCGGGGGTCGAGGCGGTAGCGGCGGATCATGAGCAGCGACGCGCCCAGGAAGAGGACCAGGAGGTTGAACGCGATCTGTCCGCGGATCCCCAGCGCGTCGCCGAACGCGGTGGAAGTCAGGAAGAGGGCGGCCCAGAGGATGGCGAACCAGCGGAGTACGCGTCGCGGGAAGAGGGCGGGCCCGCCCTGGAGGTCGGCCTCATCGAGGGCGGCGGCGGTGATGAGCTTCTCGGTGGAGAGCGTCCGCTCGGTGAGCTTCGCCATGAGGGCCGCGGCGCCGCCGGTGGTGGCGATGGTGATGCCCAGGTACGCCCAGGCGTACTCGCCCACCAGGACCTCCCGGACCGCCACGCTGATGTTGGCCACGGGGATGAACGCGATGACCGAAGCCAGCTCGATCCCCGGCAGGATCGCCGCGGCCGAGGGCACCAGGAAGACCAGCATGACGGGCAGGAAGTACAGCTGGTACTCCTTGTAGCTCTGGGCGTAGCCCGAGAGCGTGAGCAGCGCGCTGGAGATCAGGACCGTCAGCGGCAGGAAGAGGAGGAGGAGCAGGGCCAGGCTCGTGGGGGCGACGCTGAGGACGAACCGATCCGGCAGCTCGAAGACCCCCAGCCCCAGGTACACCCCCAGGTTCGCCACGTTGATCACTGTGATGGCCACCCCGGTGGCGATGATCAGCAGCTGCTTCGCCCACACGATGTCCCGGCGCCGGGCCGACGTGGTGAGCAGCGTCTCCAGCGTGCCCCGCTCCTTCTCGCCCGAGATGGTGTCGGCGGCCACGATCGACCCGCCGCTCAGCATGAGCATGACCAGGAGCGGCGTGAGCCAGAGCGCCAGCTGCGCGCCGCTCTCCCGCTCCGCGCTGGCCGCCTCCACCCGCGCCACCACCGCCACCGAGTCCGGCTCCACCGGCAGCCCCGCCGCCCGGTAGACCCGGCTGCGACGATGCTCCCGCAGCGACGCCAGCGCGCTCCGCATCCGGGCGGCCCCGGCCTCCGATACGTCGTCATCGCCCCGGTACAGGAGCTCCAGCACCGGCACCGCCGGGAGGGTGTCGGAGGGGGCGCCCACGTCCGCCGGATCGCCCGCCTCCCCCGCCCCCCGCGCCGAGTCTCGCCGGGCCCGGGCCGAGTCTCGCCGGGCCCGGGCCTCGGCTGCCGTCAGGGCGCGGACGAGGAAATGGATCTCCTCGGACGCCAGCGCCGAGTCGGGATCGACGGGCCGGAGCTCCCGGAAGCCGCCGGCGGATCCGGCGCCGCCGGCCAGCGCGGTGGTGTCCGTGGTGGTGTCCGTGGTGGTGTCCACAGCTGCGTCGTTCGCTTCGGTGCTGTCCGCCAGCGCGAGGGCGTCTCCGATGAGCTCGCGGGCCAGGTCGGCGGCGGAGCTGGTGACGGCGTACTCGTAGGTCCGGGTCTCGCGGCGCTCGGTGGCCTGCTCCTCGGTGAAGCGCATGAGGAGGATGAACCCGGGGAGCAGGAGGAGTGGGAGGATGACGGAGAAGAAGATGAGCCGCTTGTCTCGCAGCAGCATCTTCAGCTCGTAGCGGAACAGGGTGCCCAGCACACCGCCGCGACGGCCCGTAGTACCGGTGCCGCCGGGGCCACCGGGGCCACCGGGGCCACCGGGGCCACCGGGGCCACCGGGGCCGTCCAGGTTACCGGGGCCGCGGGGACCGGGGCCGTGTCGGGCGTCGGTGCCGGGGTCGGGGGAGGCGGCCATGGTCAGACCGTGGAGCCCCGGGTGGCCACGGCGTCGGCGCTGCCGCCGGCGTAGTGGACGAAGATATCCTCGAGGTAGTGCTGCCCGGTGGCCTTCCGGAGTCCATCGAGGGTGTTGGAGGCGAGGATCTCGCCCCGGTGGATGATGGCGATCCGGTCACAGAGCTTCTCGGCCTCGCTCATGATGTGGGTGCTGAAGAGAATGGACTTGCCCTCGTTGCGGAGCTCCCGGATCACCCGCTGCATCTCGAGGGCATTGAGGACATCGAGGCCCACGGTGGGCTCGTCGAAGATGAGGACGGGCGGGTCGTGGGCGATGGTCCGGGCGATGGAGACCTTCTGCTTCATCCCGCTGGACAGCTTTTCGACGCGGGCGTCGGCGTACTCCTCGATCCCGAACCGGTCGATGAGGGCGGCCACGCGGGCATCGATGTTTCCGGTGTAGTGGTTGATCCGGGCGAAGAACTCGAGGGTCTCGCGGGCGGTGAGGCGGGGGTAGAGTGCGGTGGAGGCGGAGTAGAAGCCGAGGTTGCGGCGGACGGCCTCGGGCGCGTCGGTGACGTCGTGGCCCATGAGCCGTGCGGTACCCGACGTGGGCTGGAGGATGGTGGCGAGGATCCGGAGCGTGGTCGTCTTCCCGGCTCCGTTGGCGCCGAGCAGGCCGAAGATCTCGCCCTCCCGAGCCTCGAACGAGATGCCGTCCACGGCCCGGACCTCGCCGCGGGACTCGTCGTAGAAGAGCTTGGTGAGGTCGGACACCTGTACCGGACGTTGCATGGGCGTCTCCAAGTGCTTCGGGGTCAGGCGGCCGGCGAGCGGCCGAGGCCCCGTTCCTTGATGAACTTCCAGAGGTTGCCGTCGTAGGACCCGATGAGGAGGTCCTCGAAGCCGAGGACCCAGCGGGCCAGCACCACGCTGGCGGCTACCAGCGCCACGACCACGGCCATGGTTTCGGCGATGTAGATCCACTGGTAGGTGCCCTGGATGGCGTCGCGGATCATGAGGATCACGTTGGCCACCGGCACCGCGGCCAGCCGGGCGTCCATGGTGATGTCGGGATACTGGACGAAGAAGACGGGGAGCAGCGCCAGGTAATAGACGGGCGTGACCATGGCCTGGCCGTCCTTGAACGTCCGGGCGAAGGCGGCCAGGACCAGCATGAGGGCGGCGAAGAGGAGGGCGAGGCCGATGGCGCCCAGCGCCATGACGACCACCGCCTCGAGTGGGATCGAGAACTGGAGCTGATCCAGCTCGCCCCCGGCGAGGGGGGCGAAGATGGCGCCGATGGTGATGAGCATGGCGAGGACGTTCAGCAGCCCGGCCGCGATCCCCATGGTGGCCACGTAGAGGTACTTGGCGGCCATCACGCTGGTCCGCGACGCCGACACGGTCATCAGCGTTTCCCAGGTCGAGCGCTCCCGCTCACCGGCGGTGGCGTCCACGGCGGGGTAGAAGCAGCCCAGCGCCACCATGATGACCAGGAACAGCGGGATCATGATCGACAGGATGAACGTCCCGATCTCGCCTGCGGTGGCCACGTTGCGGCGTACCAGCTCGAACTGGGCCAGCTCCTCCGGCGGGATCGCCAGCGCCCGGCCCTCCTCGTGGAGCCACGCGGCCCGGTAGCGGTCGATGACCCCGGTGACCCGCCCCTCGGCGCGTCGGCTCCGTTCCTCCGACTGGTCGTAGGTGACCCGCGCCACGAAGTTGCCCTCGAGCCGGGCGGCGGCGCCCGGGGCGGGCTCGAAGACAACGGCGGCATCGAGCTCGCCGGCCCGCACCAGCGCCGTGGCGGAGTCGGGATCCGCCGGCTGGGCCGCCAGCTCCACGTTGTCCATGGCCGCCAGCGAGTCCCGGATGGCAGCGTGCTCCGCCGGCAGCTGGTAGAGCGCCACCCGCGACGTGAACCCCTCGGAGATCCCCTCCACCAGCGTGATCCCGCTGAACATGGCCCACAGGATCACCGGGTAGAGGAAGATCGGCAGCAGGATGCTGTTCATGACGATGGAGCGCTCCCGCAGTGCGCTGCGGAGCTCCCGCCGGTAGAGGATGCTGATCTCGCGGAGGTTCATGCCGGCCATCATGCGGCCGCCGGGGACGCCCGGTCAAGCCGGGGCGCCGGCCAAGCTGGGGCCATCAACGGACCACGTTTTACTTTTTACTGCGGGGCTTCCGCGGCCGCTCCAGGGGCGGGAACCAGGGCCAAACCCCGCTTATGGGATTGCTCCATGGGTCACGGAGATACGCAGACCGGCCAAATTGTAAAATTTGAAACCAGGTCCGTTCAAAAACCGAGGCCTCCCGCCCCTCTTCACCTGCCCGCACCTTTGACGTACTTTCCCACCCGCCGGTCGAACCCGGCAGCTCGACGCGGTGGACGCTGTCCGCCGCCCCGGGCGGTTAGCTCAGCTGGTTCAGAGCGCCTGCCTTACAAGCAGGAGGTCACTGGTTCGAATCCAGTACCGCCCATTTTCCCGCCGGACCGGTGCCGTTGACGGCCCCGCCGGCACGACCGCGCACGCGGCGCCCGACAACCTCTGAACCCCTGACATGCGGCGGCTCTCCCCGCTGGTCCTACCTCTCGCCCTGATGGTCCTCGCCGCATCCGCTGCATCCGTCGCACCCGCGGCGGCGCAGCTCCGGCCGCTGCCCCCGGCGGACTGGCACGATGCCGGGCACGTGGCCACCTGCGGCGCCGGCTACTACGGCGACGTGGGCGTGGGGCTGTTGGGGGAGCGGGGCACGCTGCGCAGCCTCGGTGACTGCACGCTGGGTGTGGACCTGGGTGCCGTACGGTTGCGGACGGCGGGGGTGGTGTGGCGGACGTTCCGGTCGGATACGGCGTACGCCGAGCCGTTCGCCCAGGTCCGACCGGCGGATGGAGCCACCCGTTCCGACTGGGGGGATCTTCTGCTGGAGACGGTAGTGCCCGTGCGCAGTGGTCCGGGCTGGGTGGCCGGGTTCCGGTTCGGGGTTCGGGTCCCCATCTCCGACAACCGGATCGGACTGGAGCGAGACAGGACGGATCTTCACATGATCGCCATGGGCGGGTTCGAGGGCGGCCGGCTTGCCGGGCACCTGGAGCTGGGTGTGGGGATCAACGGGACCCGGGTGACGTGGCGGGAGCAGCAGGACGTGCTGGTCTACGGGGTCCGGGGCGAGTACCGGCTCTCGCCAGGGCTTCGGGTCCACCTGGGCGCCCTGGGCCATCTCAAGGACCGCACCGAGCGGGGGAACGAGAACCAGGGCGAGGTCCGGGCGGGGCTGCGGGTGGGCGGCGCAACGTGGCTCGACGCCGAGGGCATCGCCGGCTACACCGAGGCCAGTCCGTCGTGGGGGGTCCGGCTGCGGGTGGGCCGCCACTTCCACCGCTGACCGGACCCCGGGGTCCGTCCCGTCCGCACTCTCGCCCCTCTTCAATCTGAACTCCGGCCTCAGATCTCAGGTCTCAGATCTCAGATCCCGGTTCTCTCCCCGTTACGCCGCCTGATCGGGCCACGCCATCAACGCTTCCGCCAGGGCGTCCAGAAACGCCAGGTGCGCCCGCTGGTCGGCCTCGCGGCAGTAGGCGGTCAGGATATTCACGCTGGTGGGCGTGATATTGAGCTCGAACGGCACGGTGCGGGCGGCGGTGTCGCGGAGGGCGTCGCGGAGGTCGTCGTCGGCGAAGAGGGTGCGGAAGGTGTCGTCGTCGCTGGCCAGGATGGTGTCGAAGTCGGCGAATCCGGGGTCGCCGGGCTCCTCCACGGGGCAGAGCGCCTTCATGGTACCGCCGGTCTCACGCGCGCGCGAATCGAGAAGGTCGCCCATGGACATGCCGAAGACCTGGCCCTTCATGACGGTGTCGTAGCGCCACTCCCGGGTGTGGTACACGGGCACCTCGCGGCCGCGGGTGAGGGCGCACCACAGCGGCGGCTCCCGCTCGAGGCGGACCACGAGGGCTAGCATGCGGTGGGTTTCGCGGGTCTTCACGCCCGGGTGCAGCGACGCCATCTCGGTGAGCACGTTCCCGACCCAGGCGGGCCGGTCTCCGTTGCCGGTCCGGTCGACCTCGAAGAGGCCGGTCTCGGGGTCTTCGGCGCCCTCGGTGCCCCACTCTTCGGCCAGGGCCTCGAGCCCCTGTACGACGGCGCGTTCCAGCCATCCGATCCGGATCCGGCGCCAGGGCGCGAGGGACAGGAGCGCGGCTACCAGCATCCACGGGCGGGCATCCGGTTCGGCCCGCCAGAGGAGCGAGACCAGGTAGACCCCGGCCACGGCGCCCACGAGCTTCCAGAGCCCGCCGCCGTGCCCCCAGCTCCTGAAGTAGAGGGTGAAGCGGAGGAGGACGAGGCCGAGGGCGGCGGCGAGCAGGGCCCAGGCGAGGTCGAGCAAGGCGGGTCTCCTGTGGACGGCTCGGGACGGGAAACACCGGCGGGGAACACCGATGAAGATGCGGGTATGGCCGATGGGGGTCAACGAAGTTGCGGTCGGCACCGGGCGATGGGACATTCAGCGCCATGGAGCCTGATCTGTCACGCATCGAGGACCCGCAACGCCTGGCCGCGCTGCGCCGCACGCTGCTGCTGGACTCGCCCCGGGAGCCGAGCTTCGACCGGCTGACGGAGCTGGCGTCGCTGATCCTGGACGCGCCGGTGTCGCTGGTCTCTCTGGTGGACGCCGACCGCCAGTTCCTGAAGAGCTGCGTGGGGCTCGGGGAGCCGCTGGCCGTGGAGCGGGAGACGCCGCTCTCCCACTCCTTCTGCAAGCACGTGGCGGCCACGGGCGACCCGCTGATCGTGGACGACGCGCGGGAGCACCCGCTGGTGATGGACAACCCGGCGATCCCCGACTTCAACGTCATCGCGTACGCGGGGATCCCGCTGGTGCTGGACGGGCAGCCGCTGGGGAGCTTCTGCGTGATCGACCACGAGCCGCGGCGGTGGACGGATCGGGAGGTGGAGATCCTGCGGGGGCTGGCCGAGAGCGCCATGACGGAGATCGAGCTCCGGGTCACCGCCGAGGAACTGAAGGCGACGGTGGAGGACCGGGAGAACATCCTGGCGATGGTCAGCCACGATCTGCGCACCCCGATCTCGCTGGTGGTGGCGGCGTCGGAGCTGGCGGGCCGGGAAGAGCTGCCGGCGGAGAAGCGAGGGAAGCAGTTGGAGATCGTCGGGCGGGCGGGACGGCGGATGGCGCGGCTGGTGGACGACCTGGTGGAGCTGACCCGGATGGAGTCCGGCGCCCTCGAACTGCACCGCATCCCCACGCCGGTGACCCGCCTGCTGTCGGACGCCGTGGAGTCGATCGGGCCCCGGGCCGAGGAGGTGGAGGTCCGGGTGGTGGTCGACCCGCCGTCCGAGATGCTGGAGGTGGACGTCGATCCGCATCGGGTGGGGCAGGTCCTGGACAACCTGATCGGCAACGCCCTCAAGTTCACCCCCGGCGGCGGGACGGTGACGGTGGCGGCCGAGGCCGACGGCGACGACCGGGTCCGGTTCCGGGTCGCCGACACCGGGCCGGGGATCCCGGCGGAGCACCAGGGCCGGATCTTCGGACGGTTCCAGCAGCTCGACGGCTCCGATGGTCGGGGCGTGGGGCTGGGGCTGACCATCGCGCGGGCCATCGTCGAGTCTCATGGTGGGGAGATCGACGTGGACTCGGAGCCCGGCCAAGGCTCGACGTTCTGGTTCACCCTGCCGAGGGCCTGACCCCCTCGCCCTGCAGCCGAGCGCTGCGCTCCGCTGCAGGGCACACCCTGTCGCCGCCCTCCTCCTTCTCACCACGCCCCCGTGAGGGGTTCTCCCCCTTGTTACAGGCGGGCGCTCGTGCGAGGTTTTTCCCGGCGAAGCCGAACCCTACCCACGGAAGCGAGGCCGATGAGCACGAGCGGGAGCGAGGAGAAGGGCGGGACCGGGATCGTGATGATGAACCTGGGGGGTCCGAAGGATCTCTCGGAGGTGCGGCCGTTCCTGCTGGAGCTGTTCGCGGACCGGGAGATCATCCAGCTGCCGTTGCAGGGCTGGCTGGGGCCGTTCATCGCGAAGCGTCGGACGAAGAGCGTGCAGGAGGAATACGAGAAGATCGGGGGCGGGTCGCCGATCCTGAAATGGACGGAGGCGCAGGGCCGGGGGATGTGCGAGCGTCTCGACGAGCTTTCGCCGGAGACGGCGCCGCACCGGTTCTACGTGGCGTTCCGCTACATTGAGCCGAAGAGCGAGGACGCGCTGCGGGCGATGAAGGAGGACGGGATCGAGCGGGCGGTGGCGTTCACACAGTACCAGCAGTTCTCGTGCGCCACCACGGGCTCGAGCCTGAACGAGCTGTGGCGTGCGGCGAGCCGGACGGGTCTGCGGAACGCGTTTCGGTGGAGCGTGATCGACCGGTGGCCGACGCACCCGGGCTTCATCGACGTGATGGTGAAGAAGGTGCGGGAGGGGCTGGAGAAGTTCCCGGAGGAGGAGCGGGAAGACGTGCTGCTGCTGTTCAGCGCCCACTCGCTGCCGCTGAGCATCATCGACCGGGGCGACCCGTACCCGCAGGAGGTGGGCGCGAGCGTGCACGAGGTGATGAAGCGGGGCGGGTTCGAGAACCAGTTCCTGCTGGCGTACCAGTCGGAGGTGGGGCCGGTGCGGTGGCAGGGCCCGAGCACTGAGCAGGTGATCGAGGAGCTGGGGGCGAAGGGTCGGAAGAACGTGCTGGCCATCGGGATCGCGTTCACCACCGACCATATCGAGACGCTGGCCGAGCTGGACCTGGAGTACGGCCACCTGGCCGAGGAAGTCGGGATCGAGCGGTTCGAGCGGGCGCCGGCGTTCAACGATGACGAGGACTTCATGGGCGCGCTGGCGGACATCGTCCACCGGCACCTGGAGAGCGGGGAGCCGTGCACGAGGCAGTACGGGCTGCGGTGCCCGGGGTGTGTGAACCCCCAGTGCCGCAACATCCTGAACCCCATCGCCGAGTACGAGCGCACGCCCATGAAGGCGTAGCCCGGAGGACGCCGTGGACACCACGCTGGCCATACTGAACGGGTTCCTGCCGCTGGGCTATCTGGCGGCGCTGCTGGCGTATCTCGGTGTGTTCACGGAGAAGAAGACGCTGGAGCGGGTGGCCACGCCGCTGACGTGGGGCGTGGTCCTGATCCACACGGCGTACCTGATGCTGGAGGCGGTGGCGTTCGAGCACGTGCCGGTGGCGAACACGTGGGAGAGCCTGAGCTTCATCGCCTTCGCCGTGGCGCTGCTCTACCTGGTGCTGGAGTGGCGGCAGGGGGAGAAATCGACGGGCGTGTTCGTCCTGGCGGTGGCGCTCCTGCTCCAGACGCTCTCGAGCGCATTCATCACCCACACCCAGGAAGTGCCGGAGATCCTGCGCTCGTCCATGTTCGGGGTGCACGTCACGGCGGCGCTGCTGGGCTACGTAGGGCTGGCGATCTCGGCCATCTACGGCGCCATGTACCTGCTCCAGTACCGACAGCTGAAGCAGCAGCACGTGGGCATGCTCTTCCAGCGGCTGCCGAACCTGGAGACGCTCTCACGGCTGAACATCAGCGCGCTGGGGCTCGGCTGGATCGGTCTCACGCTGGCCATCATCGCCGGGATGGCGTGGGCCACCACGCTCCAGATGTCCGGCCAGCTCGATGGCACGTACCTGACCGACCCGAAGTTCCTCCTCACGGTGGCGCTGTGGGCGCTCTACGGGCTCTGCCTCGGCGGCCGCTACGTGCTCCGGTGGGCGAACCGGACGCTGGCCACCGTCTCCATCGTGGGGTTCGCGCTCATGCTGGCGTCGTCGGTGATGGTCACGCTCGTGTTCTCCAGCTTCCACGACTTCGCGTAGCGCCATGGATCTCATTGTCCTGGGAGCCAGTCACGTCACGGCGCCGGCCGAGATCCGAGATCAGGTGCAGATGTCGCCGGAGGAGGTCGAGCGGTTCTGCGCCCGGATGCGGGCGGAGAAGGAGCAGATCCTGGAGCTCTCCGTCCTCTCCACCTGCAACCGGACGGAGATCTATTCGCTGGTGAAGGACCCGGAGATGGCGGATCCGCTGATCCGGAAGGCGGTGGAGGAGCTGAAGGGCGTGGCTCACCTGAACAACGGGAAGTACACCTACCTGCTGGACGGCCGGGAGATGGTCCGCCACCTCTTCCGGGTGGCGTCGGGGATCGAGAGCCTGATGGTGGGCGAGCCCCAGATCCTGGGCCAGGTCCGGGACGCCTACAAGATCGCCGACCACAGCCGCTTCACCGGCGCGATCCTGACCCGGGCGTTCAACACGGCGCTGCACGTGGGCAAGCGGGCCCGCACGGAGACGGCCATCGGCGAGGGCACTGTGAGCGTGGCGTACGCCGCGGTGGAGATGGCGCTGAAGGTCTTCGATGGACTCGAGAAGCACACCGTGGCGGTGGTGGGCGCCGGCGAGACGGGCCGCCTCGTGGCCACGCACATGGCGGAACAGCACCCGAAGCGGCTGCTGGTGCTGAACCGGACGTTCGACCGGGCCCGGGAGCTGGCGGTCGAGCTCGACGGCGAGGCCCGTCCGTTCGAGGATCTCGACGCCGTCCTCGAGGAGACCGACGTGGTGGTCACGGCCACCGCCGCGCCCGAGCCGATCCTGCAGAGCGACGCGTTGAAACGAATCGCGAAGAAGCGGCGCACGCGTCCCCTCGTGCTGGTGGACATCTCGAACCCCCGCAACATCGACCCTGCGGTGGGCAAGATCGAGAACGTGTTCCTCTACGACCTCGACGCGCTGGAGGGGATCGCCGAGCAGAACCGGAGTCGGCGGGCGAAGGAGATCCCGAAGGTCGAGGCCATCATCGAAGAGGAGCTCGAAGGCTTCTTCGACTGGTACGACGCCCTCCATGTAGTTCCGGTGCTGCGGGCGTTCCGCGACCGGTTCCACGAGGTCGGGATGCGGGAGGTCGGGAAGCAGGCCGGGCTGAGCGAGGAGGAGCGCGAGTCGCTGGAACGCTACACCCGCTCGCTGGTCAACAAGCTGCTCCACTCGCCCACCACCCGGATCAAGAACGTGGACGCCTCAACCGTTCACGGCCTCCGGAAGCTGGTGGCGATCCAGGAGCTGTTCGAGCTGGAGATTGACAGGTACACAGACGACGAGAGCTGAGAGCTAAGAGCTGAGAACTAAGATCTAAGAGCTGAGTAGCTCGCGGGGTATTCCACGTTCGCGGCAGTAGCCGAGAGTTCCTGGTGGGGCAACCTTCCAGGGCTTGCCGGGTTGGCGGCGCAGGACGAGAGATCGGGGGCATGCAGCCCGGCAGACGCCGGAAGGCCCGCCAGAGAGCACGTGACCGGGCCCGGAAGCCGGCGGCCACGCCGCGATCCGGGCCCCGCCGGCAACCACTTGGTTCTTAGTTCTTAAATCTTAAATCTGAATGGAAGAGGACCACAGGAATCGATGGCTGAGACCCTAACGATCGGAACGCGAGGCTCCGCCCTGGCCGCCTGGCAGGCTGAGTACGTGGCCGCCCAGCTGCGCCAGCTCGACGGCGCGCCGGAGGTAGCGCTGGAGTTCATCCAGACCGAGGGTGACAGGATCCTCGACGTGGCGCTCTCGAAGCTGCCGGGGAAAGCGTTCTTCACGAAGGAGCTGGAGCAGGCGATGCTCGACGGCCGGACCGACCTGGCCGTTCACAGCATGAAGGACGTGGAGACGCAGCTCCCCGATGGGCTCACCATCGCCGCGGTCCTGGAGCGGGAGGACCCCCGGGACGTCCTCATCGCCCGGGACGATCTCACCCTCGACTCGCTCCCCGAGGGCGCCCGGGTCGGGACCAGCAGCCTGCGCCGGGGCGCGTTCCTGAAGCGGTGGCGGCCGGACCTGGAGATCCTGGACCTGCGGGGCAACGTGCCCACCCGGATCCAGAAGCTCGATGACGGCCGGTACGACGCCATCGTCCTCGCCGCCGCCGGCGTGATCCGCCTCGGCGTGGAGGACCGGATCAGCGACTGGTTCACCGACGAGATCCTCCTGCCCGCCGTCTCCCAGGGCGCCATCGCCATCGAGGTGCGGGAAGGCGACGAGCGGGTCCACGGGTTCGTCGCGCAGCTCGACCACCCGGGCACCCGACAGGCCGTGACCGCCGAGCGGGCGTTCCTGCGCCGCGTCGAGGGCGGCTGCCAGATCCCCGTGGGCGCCCGCGCCATCGTCGATGGAGACGGCCTGACGCTGAAGGCCGCCATCTGCGCACTGGACGGCGCCGCCGCCGTCGAGGGCGTCATGACCGGCCTCGCCGACGATGCCGCGACCGTCGGCCGCCAGCTGGCCGTCGACCTCCTCGACCAGGGCGGCGCCGGGATCCTGGCCGGGATCCGCGCCGCCGAAGGCGCCACGGATGAAGGCTGACGGAGCCTTGATCGGCGTGGTCGTGACGCGGGATGAGGGCGACGACGGCCCGCTGACCGCGCTCCTGGCCGACCGCGGGTTCCGGGCGATCCACTGGCCCACGATCCGCTTCGACCCGCCGGAGGACCCCGGCCCCCTCGAGGCCGCTATCGCCGCGCTGGACGCGTTCGACTGGGCGGTCTTCACCAGTCCCCGGGCGGTGCTGGCCACGGTGGCGGCGGCCCGGGGCTACGAGACGCTGGCGGCGGCCGAGGGGGACGCGCTGCCGGTCCGGCCCACGGGGCTGGGGATGGCGGCGGTGGGCGAGTCCACGGGGGCGTCGCTGGCGGATGCCGGCTGGGTGGCGGACGTGGTCGCGGAGCCGGCCACCGGCGAGGCGCTGGTCATGGCGCTGAAGGAGGCGGGCGTGGGCGACGGGGACCGGGTCTTCTTCCCGGCCAGCGAGATCGCCCGGGACGTGGTCCCCCACGGGCTGCGTCGGCTCGGCGCGGATGTGACACAGGTGGTCGCTTACCGTACCGTGGTCCCGCCGCTGGATGCGGCCCGGTGCCGGACGGAGCTGGAATCCGGGGCGGTCCGGATCATTACCTTCACGAGCCCGTCCACGGTGCAGAACCTGCGGGAGGTGTTGGGCCCCGAGCTTTTCGTGCGCGCGGTCCGGGCCGCCCGGGCCGTGGCCATCGGGCCCACCACCGCCGCCGCCGTCCGCGACGCCGGATTCCGCGATGTGGCGGTGGCGGAGCCCCATTCACTGGAAGGGTTGGCCGACCGGGTCGCCGAGTTGGCGGCCTCGGAGCACATACAGGAGGCAACGTGACGTTCCCGATCCAACGGCTCCGGCGGCTTCGCCGGACCGAGACGTGGCGCCGCGCCGTCCGCGAGACGGCGCTGAGCGTGGATGACCTGGTCTACCCGCTGTTCGTGGTGAACGGCGAGGGCGTACGGAACCCGGTGGCGAGCATGCCGGGCGTGGAGCAGCTGAGCATCGACGAGCTGGTGAAGGAGGCGCGGGAGGTCCACGACCTGGGCATCCCCGCCATCATCCTCTTCGGCGTCCCCGATGACGACGAGAAGGATGCCGTCGGCTCGGCGGGCTACGACCCCCAGGGACTCACCGCCCGGGCCATCACGGCCATCAAGGAGGCGGTGCCCGAGCTGCTGGTCTGGGCGGACGTCTGCCTGTGCGAGTACACCGACCACGGCCACTGCGGCGTGCTGACCGATGACGGCGAGGTCGGGAACGACGAGACGCTCGCGCTCCTGGCCCGCGAGGCCGTGGTCTACGCCGATGCCGGCGCGGATGCCGTGGCGCCCAGCGACATGATGGACGGGCGCGTGGACGCCATCCGCGAGGCGCTGGACGGCGCCGGCCACAAGCAGATCCCCATTATCAGCTACGCCGCCAAGTACGCGTCGGCGTACTACGGGCCCTTCCGTGACGCGGCCCACAGCACGCCGAGCTGCGGCGACCGCCGGGGCTACCAGATGGACCCGGCGCAGGCCAACGAGGCGCTCCGGGAGGTGGAGCTCGACATCCTGGAGGGCGCCGACATCGTGATGGTGAAGCCCGCGGGGCCGTACCTCGACATCATCCACCAGGTGAAGGAGACGTTCGGGATGCCCACGGCCGCGTACCAGGTCAGCGGCGAGTACGCGCTGATCAAGGCGGCGGCCGAGAAGGGCTGGGTCGACGAGGAGGGCGTGGCCTGGGAGAGCCTGGTGGCCATCAAGCGGGCCGGCGCCGACCTGATCCTGACCTATTTCGCGAAAGACATCGCACGTCGCATCGGAGGTAGTGAGTGAATCGTTCGACCAGCCAGAAGCACTTCGACGCCGCCCGGGAGCGCATCCCCGGCGGCGTGAACAGTCCGGTCCGGGCCTTCGGGTCCGTGGGCGGCACACCGGTCTTCTTCGAGCGGGCCGAGGGGGCCCGAATGTGGGACGTGGACGGGAACGAGTACCTCGACTACGTCGGCTCCTGGGGCCCCATGATCCTGGGCCACAACCACCCCGATGTCCGGGGCGCCCTCGAGGTGGCGCTGGGGAAGGGCACGTCGTTCGGCGCACCGGCCGCCGCCGAGGTGGAGCTGGCCGAGCTCGTGGTGGACATGGTCCCGTCCGTCGACGTGGTCCGGATGGTGAACTCCGGGACCGAGGCGACGATGAGCGCCCTCCGCCTCGCCCGCGCCGCCACCGATCGCGACCGGATCATCAAGTTCCGGGGCGGCTATCACGGCCACGGAGACAGCTTCCTGGTGGAGGCCGGCTCCGGCGCCGCCACCCTGGGCGTCCCGTCGAGCCCCGGCGTGACCGAGGGGGCGGCGAAGGACACGCTGGTGGCCGAGTTCAACGACCTCGACAGCGTCCGGGCGCTGTTCGAGGACAACGCGGGCGAGGTCGCGGCCGTGATCCTCGAGCCGGTGTCCGGGAACATGGGGTGCATCCCCCCGCAGGACGGCTTCCTCGAGGGGCTGCGGGCGCTGTGCGACGAGCACGGCGCGCTCCTCATCTTCGACGAGGTCATGACCGGCTTCCGGCTGGCGCCCGGCGGCGCCCAGGAGCGGTTTGGCGTGATGCCCGACCTGACCACCCTCGGGAAGGTCATCGGCGGCGGGCTCCCTGTGGGCGCGTACGGCGGCCGCGAGGACCTCATGCGCCAGGTGGCGCCCGACGGTCCCGTCTACCAGGCCGGCACGCTGTCGGGCAACCCGCTGGCCATGGCCGCCGGGATCGCCACCCTCACCCGGCTCCGGGAGCACCCCGAGATCTACGACGAACTCGAGCGGCTGGGCTCGCGGATCGAGAACGGGATGCTGGAGCTGACCCAGTCCCACGGCTGGCCGCTCTGGTGGCAGCGGGTGGGCGCCATGGCCACCCTCTTCTTCACCAACGTTCCGGTGACCGGGTGGGCCACGTCGTCGCAGCAGGACAAGCAGCGCTTCGGCCGGTACTTCCACGGCATGCTCGACCGGGGGATCTACCTCCCGCCGAGCCCCTTCGAGGCGCTCTTCCTTTCCGCCGCCATGACGGATGAAGACATCGACCGGACCGTCGAGGCCGCCGGCGAGGTTCTCGAAGAGGTGTTCGCGTGAGCCGGCGATCATCAACACGGAAGCGCGGAATACTCCCGCGGAACCTCGGAAGGTTCGCGGCGGGGACCGAAGCCGGCGGGAGCCAGACCTCAACCACCATGGCGGTTGATTTCGAGATGAAGCATGCGGGTTTCGCGAAGGAGGCTTCCGCGGGTCCGCGGCCCTTCCGCGGTTCCGTGTTGTACCCTGCGCAGAGGCGGCGGCCATGACGACCCCCAGCCCCACTACCACCCCCAAGGCACCGTTCCTGGCGGCCTGCCGCCGGGAACAGGTGCCCCACACCCCCGTCTGGATCATGCGCCAGGCCGGCCGGTACCTCCCCGAGTACCGGAAGATCCGGGAGGACGTGGACTTCCTGACGCTGACCAAGACGCCGGAGCTGGCCGCCGAGGTCACGCTCCAGCCGATCCGCCGGTTCGGGATGGACGCGGCCATCCTCTTCAGCGACATCATGACGCCGCTGGAAGGGATGGGCCTCGATCTGGAGTTCGCCCCGGGGCCGGTCATCGGGAACCCCGTGCGGACCGCCGGAGACGTGGAGGCGCTGCGGGTGGCCGACCCCGAGGAGACCGTCCCGTTCGTCCTGGAGACCATCCGGATCCTGCGCCGGGAGCTGCCCGAGTCGGCGCCGCTCATCGGCTTCGCCGGCGCGCCGTTCACCACGTACTGCTACGCGGTGCAGGGGCAGGGCTCGAAGACGTTCGCCCGGGCCAAGGCGCTGATGTTCAGCGACCCGGCCACCGCCCGGGCGCTGCTGGAGAAGATCGCCGACACCACCGCCCGCTACCTGGGCGCCCAGGCCGAGGCCGGCGCCCAGGCGCTCATGGTCTTCGACTCGTGGGCCGGGAACCTGAGCCCGGGGATGTACCGGGAGTTCGCGCTCCCGGCGGTGCAGCGGGTCATGGCGTCGCTGACCGAGCACGGGGTGCCGCTCATCTACTTCCCGAACCAGGGCGCCACGCTGCTGGAGGATGCGAAGGAGGCCGGGGCCGACGTGGTCGGTATCGACTGGCGCACGCCCCTCGACCGCGCCCGGGCCATCCTCGGACCGGACACGGCCGTGCAGGGTAACCTCGATCCGGCGGCGCTGTTCGCGCCCCGCGCCGAGCTGGGCCGGCAGATCGACCGGGTCCTGGAGGAGGCCGGCCCCGAGCCCGGCCACATCTTCAACCTGGGCCACGGCATCGAGCGGACCACGGCCCCGGACGCGGTGAAGTACCTGGTGGATCGGGTGCACGAGAAGACGAGCGGAAGGGTGGAGTAGATGAGCGAGCACAGGATCAACGTCGATCTCGAGACGGTGCAGCGATTCGACCGGCCGGGGCCGCGGTACACGAGCTACCCCACGGCGGTGGAGTTCACCGGGGAGGTGGGGGAGGCGGCGTACCTGGAGAAGCTGGCGGCGTCGAACGCCGAGGGCGACGAGCCGTTGAGCCTGTACGTCCACCTGCCGTTCTGCGAGCACCGCTGCCTCTTCTGCGGGTGCCACGTGGTGATTACGCCGCACATGCCGGTGGCCGAGAAGTACATGGAGTACCTGCACAGGGAGATCGAGCTGCTGGCGGAGAAGCTCCCGGACCGGCGCACGCTGGTGCAGATGCACTGGGGCGGCGGGACGCCCACGTACTTCTCGCCGGAGCAGCTGAAGCATCTCTTCGAGCATATCTCCACCCATTTCGATTTCGCCGACGGGGCGGAGATCGCGCTGGAGGTCGACCCGCGGGTCACCACCGCAGACCACCTGCAGACGCTCTCGGAGCTCGGCTTCAACCGTCTGAGCATGGGCGTGCAGGACCTGACGCCGGAGGTGCAGGAGGCCATCACCCGGAACCAGACGTACGAGGAGACGGCCGAGCTCATCGAGCTGGCCCGGGAGCAGGGCTTCACGGAGGGGATCAACGTGGACCTGATCTACGGGCTCCCGAAGCAGGAGCTCGAGACCTTCGAGACGAACCTGGAGAAGATCATCGGGCTCCGGCCGGACCGGGTCGCCGCCTACTCGTTCGCGTACGTCCCGTGGATCAAGGGGCACCAGAAGTACCTGAACGAAGACGAGCTGCCGAGCCCGGAGACCAAGCTGGAGCTCTACCTCATGGCCATGGACCGGTTCCTGGATGCCGGCTACGAGCCCATCGGCATGGACCACTTCGCGCTCCCGGACGACGAGCTCAGTGTGGCCGCCCGGGAGCACCGGCTCCACCGCAACTTCATGGGCTATACCGTCATGCCCGCGTCCGACATGGTGGCCGTGGGGATCAGCGGGATCGGCGAGGTGCAGCACGCATTCTTCCAGAACGAGAAGAAACTCTCCCGCTACTACGAGGCCCTCGACAACGGGCGGCTCCCGGTCCAGCGCGGCTACCTCCTGAACGAGGATGACGTCATCCGGCAGTACGTGATCCAGGAGATCATGTGCAACTTCCGGGTCTCCAAGCCCGACGTGAACCAGCGCTTCGACATCGACTTCGACGCCTACTTCGCCGATGCGCTGGACCGCCTCGACCCCGTCCGCGACGCCGGGTTCGTCCAGGAGGACGAAGACACCCTCCGGGTCACCGACCGCGGCCGCCTCTTCGTCCGCAACGTGTGCATGGAGTTCGACCGCTACCTGGCGGAGAAGCAGCAGAAGAAGGCGGAAGGCGAGGAAGAGGAGGAGACGCCGGTCTTCTCCCGGACCGTCTGACGGGGGTGGCTCTACCTCCCCGGCCAGTCCCTGCCTTCACCGGGAGTTCCGGACATCCTCGACCGCGGAATCCGCGGATGACGCGGAGGGGGCGCGGAAGGTAAATCGGTAACCGAACGGAGACGGGATTGGGGAGCGAGGAGGTGCCGACGCTCTCAGTGAATCGATGAACGGTGGGGGGGCGCGAAGGAATCTTCCGCGATCCCCCCGCGAACTCCGCGGATTCCGCGGTTAGCGAACCGTGCCGTACCAAGAAGGTCGAGAAATGAAGCGAGTCGCGATCATAGGCGGGGGCGTCACCGGGCTGACCACCGCCCTGAACGTGTTGGAGAAGGCCGACGCCGCCGGCGAGACCGTCGAGGTGGTGGTCCTCGAGGCCGGCGATGAACCCGGCGGGAACATCCGGACCGAGCGGACCGACGGATACACCATCGAGAAGGGCCCCAACGGCTTCCTCGACAACGCGCCGCGCACGCTGGAGCTGGTCCGTCGTATCGGCCTCGAAGACGAGCTCCAGCCGGCGGATGAGACCGCGTCGAAGCGGTTCATCTACCGGAACGGTGCGCTCCGCGAGGTGCCCACGGGGCCCATCAGCTTCCTGAAGAGCCCGCTCCTCTCCATCGGCGGCCGGCTGCGTCTCTTCGGCGAGCCGTTCGCCCGCTCGAAGCCCGAGGGCGACGAGACGATCTACCACTTCGCCGCCCGCCGCATCGGGCCCGAGGCCGCCTCCGTCATGGTGGACGCCATGGTCTCCGGCGTCTTCGCCGGAAATGTCCACGAGCTGAGCCTGCGGAGCAGCTTCCCGAAGATGGCCGCCATGGAGGCGGAGTACGGCGGGCTGGTGAAGGCCATGATCGGGCGGATGAAGGAGCGCCGGGCGGCGAAGAAGGAGGTCGATGCGCGCCGGGCCCGGGGCGAGGACGTGGAGGAGCTGACGCAGCCCGGTGGGCCGGCCGGTCCCGGCGGGCACCTGACGTCGTTCGAGGACGGGCTCGACACGCTGGTCCGGGGCCTGGTCGACGCGCTTCCGGAGGGGACGGTCCGGACGGGCGGCCCCGTGGAGTCCGTGACCCGGGCGAGGGGGGACAGCGCCGGGAACCGTCGCTGGGAGATCGCGCTCGCCGGAGGTGAGTCGGTTCTCGCCGACGCCGTGGTCGTGACGATCCCGAGTCCCCGGGCGGCGCCGCTGCTCGAGGAGCTGGACGGCACGCTGAGCGAGACGGTGGCCGCCATCGAGACGGCGGGGCTGGCGGTGGTCGCGTTCGCGTGGGACCAGGCCGATGTACCGGACGCCGACGGGTTCGGCTTCCTGGTGCCACGGGGCGAAGGGCCTCGGATCCTGGGCTGTCTGTGGGACTCGTCGGTCTTCCCGGGCCGGGCACCGGAGGGGAAGGTGCTGGTCCGCTGCATGATCGGTGGCGCCCACGACCCCGAGGCCGTGACGGATCCGGAAGCGGTCCTCCTCGCCCGGTGCCGGGCCGATCTGGAGGACGCCATGGGGGTAACGGCGGAGCCGGAGCTCACGCGCATCTACCGCTGGCCGCTGGGGATCGGGCAGTACACGGTGGGGCACCAGGACCGGCTCGACACGATCCACGAGCGGCTGGCCGGGCACCCCGGGCTCTGGGTGGCCGGCAGCTCGTACTACGGCGTGGCCATGAACGCCTGCATCGAGAAGGCGTGGAGCCAGGCCGACGAGATCGTGGGGCACCTGGCGGAGTAGCGTGCTCGTCGTGATGGTGGGGCTGCCGGCGAGTCCATCGAAGACGAGGTCTGGGGCCGGGCCTGGGGGCGCACCCGGGAGAGGCTGGAGACAGGCGAACCGGGCGGGGTGCTACGCCGCGCTCTCCTCGGGATGCGCGGCCGTGTCGGAGGACGGCACCGCCACGGCCCGCCGCCGCTCCCAGAACGCCTCGCTGCTGACCAGGAGCGAAAAGCCGATGAGCCAGTCCACGCCGGCCACCGCAGCGGTGGCCGCGGCCCCGGTGCCGGCGAGCACGCCCAGCGCCGCGGCCCCGCCGATCATGACGGCCAGCGCCAGGAAGAAGCGCGGCTGGAAGAACTGCCACGGCCGGGGCGATTCCAGTGCCCGGATCCGGGCCAGGTTCCGCACGCACGCGTCGCGGAACACCGTCCGCCCCTGGAGGATGCCGAGGGCGGCGCTCACCACCGCCACGCCCATGGGCCAGGCCGGAGCGAGCTCGGTGGCGGCCGCGAAGAAGCGGCCCGTGCCCTTCCCCAGCAGGACGCCCGCGCCGGTGTACCACACGGCGGCGGACAGCCATTTCAGGATCCGATGCTGGATGGTGGACAAGGGCTTTCGCGGGTGTCGTCCGGGCTTCGCCCCGGATCTCGGCAGCCCCTAAGCTAGCGGGATCCACGGGAACCGTGTACCCGGACCCGGCTCGCGCGTCAGGCGGCGTCCCCGGGCGGCGTCGGTCGGGACCGATTCGTGCATCCCACGGGTACGGTCTACAGTCCGGTGCCGGGCGCAGACCCCTGCTCATGCGAGGAGTGTTCGGATGCTGATCGGAAAGCCAAACCACATCCCGTCCTCGGAGATCACCCCGGAGGACATCTACCTGAAGCGACGGGAGTTCATCGGGAAGACGGCCCGGGGGCTCATCGTGGCCGCGGCGGCGCCGTCCACGCTCCTGGCGTGTGATCGGGCCAACGGCGAGTCGGCCCGGGAAGAGCTGACGCCGTACGAGTACGTGACCACGTACAACAACTTCTACGAGTTCGGGACGGGGAAGGAGGACCCCTCGGAGCTGGCCCACCAGTTCAACCCGAGCCCGTGGACGGTGGAGATCGGCGGGCTCGTGGACCGGCCGGGCGAGTACCACCTGGAGGACTTCCTGAAGCCCCACACCATCCAGGACCGGACGTACCGGCTCCGGTGCGTGGAGGCGTGGTCGATGGTGATCCCGTGGCAGGGGGTCCCGCTGGCCGACGTGCTGAACCGGGCCGAGCCGCGGCCGGGGGCCGAGTTCGTGAAGTTCACCACCGTCTTCCGGCCGAGTGAGATGCCGGGGCAGCGGAGGGGTTTCATCGACTGGCCGTACGTGGAGGGGCTCCGCCTCGATGAGGCGATGCACCCGCTCACCATCCTGGCCAACGGGCTCTACGGTGAGGAGCTGCCGAACCAGAACGGCGCACCGCTGCGGCTGGTGGTGCCGTGGAAGTACGGGTTCAAGAGCATCAAGTCCATCGTCAAGATCGAGCTCACGGACACCATGCCGCTGAATACGTGGCAGGCGATGCAGCCCAACGAGTACGGCTTCTACGCCAACGTGAACCCGAACGTGGATCACCCCCGGTGGAGCCAGGCCCGGGAGCGCCGGATCGGCGAGCTGGGCCGGCGCCCGACGCTCATGTTCAACGGCTACGCCGACCAGGTGGCGCAGCTGTACGAGGGGATGGACCTGCGGCGATGGTACTGAGGGGGGCGCGCCTGCGGCGCGCAACCGGCTCGGCTTCGCCTCGCAACAGGCGGCCTGCGGCCGCAACAGGCGCGCCTGAGGCGCGCAACCGGCCGCCGTTCGGCGGCAGCGGCTCGGCCTGCGGCCTCGCATCGGGCTTGGCCCTGCGGGCCTCGCAAGGGGCCGCCTTCGGCGGCAAGGGGCTCGGCTACGCCTCGCAAGGGGCTCGACCTGCGGTCTCGCAATGACGCGGGGGCGGCGGGTTCTGCTCATGAAGGTGGGCGTGTGGGCGCTGGGGCTGTTTCCGCTGGCCCGGGTGGGGTGGTGGCTGCGGGATGGGCTGATCGGTCTGGGCGCGAATCCCATCGAGAAGGTACTCCTGCATTCGGGGTGGTGGACGCTGACGCTGCTGATGGTGGCGCTGGCGGTCACACCGCTCCGACGGATCACGGGGTGGAACGATCTGGCGAAGCTGCGCCGGCCCATGGGGCTGTTCGCCTTCTTCTGGGCTACGCTCCACTTCGGGATCTACCTCGGGCTCGACCAGGTCTTCGAGTGGAAGTTCATCTGGGAGGACATCGCGGAACGTCCGTTCATCACGGTGGGCTTCGCGGCGTGGGTCATCCTCCTGGCGCTGGCGTTCACGTCCACGAAGGGGTGGATCCGGCGGCTCGGGAAGAAGTGGGTGCTCCTGCACAGGGGCGTCTACCTGGCCGGTCTGCTCGGTGTGATCCACTATTACTGGCGCGTGAGGGCCGACACCCGGGAGCCGCTGATCTTCGCGGTCATCTTCGTCGGCCTGATGGCCCTCAGGATGGACTGGACGAAACGGCGATCCCGGCGGGGGCCGGCGGGTTCGCCGCGTTCCACGAGTTCGACGCGTCACCAGGCGCCGGAGGCGATCGATGCGGGCAATGGTGTTGAGGGAGGCGGGACAGGAGCTGGAGCTCGAGGACCGACCCGCGCCGGAGCCGGGCGCGGGTGAGGTCCGGATCGACGTCCGGGCGTGCGGGGTCTGCCGCACGGACCTCCACATCGTGGACGGTGAGCTGACGGAGCCGAAGCTGCCGCTGGTCCCCGGCCACCAGGTGGTGGGCGAGGTGGCGGAGCTGGGGGAGGGGGTGGACGACCTGGCCGTGGGCGACCGGGTGGGGGTGCCGTGGCTCGGGTGGACGTGCGGCGAATGCTGGTACTGCACCCACGAGATGGAGAACCTGTGCGAGCGGGCCGAGTTCACGGGCTACCATCGCGATGGTGGCTTTGCCGAGGCGATGGTGGCCGATGCGCGGTACGCGTTTCCGCTCCCCGGCGATGAGCCGGACCTCCAGATCGCGCCCCTCCTCTGCGCCGGCCTCATCGGCTACCGCTCGTACCGGATGGCGTTGGAGGCCGCGGGGCAGGTCCGACGGCTCGGCCTCTACGGGTTCGGCTCGGCCGCCCACATCATCGCCCAGGTGGCGGGGCACGAGGGCCGGGAGGTGTACGCCTTCACCCGGCCCGGTGACGCCCGGGGACAGACGTTCGCCCGGCAGCTCGGCGCCGCCTGGGCCGGGCCCTCGGACGAGCGGCCGCCGGAGGTGCTCGACGCCGCCATCATCTTCGCCCCCGTGGGGCCGCTGGTGCCCGCCGCGTTGAAGGCCGTGCGGAAGGCAGGGGCGGTGGTATGCGCCGGGATCCACATGAGCGAGATCCCGGCCTTCTCCTACGACATCCTGTGGGAGGAGCGGGTGATCCGCTCGGTGGCGAACCTGGAGCGGCGGGACGCGGAGGAGTTCCTGGCGCTGGCGCCGGAGGTGCCGGTCCGGACGGAGGTCCACACGTACGGGCTGGAGGAGACGAACCAGGCGCTGGACGACCTGCGGGAGGGCCGGTTCGACGGTTCGGCGGTGATCGACCTGGAGGCCGACGGGTAATAAAAGAGGGGTCTTCGACATCTGGAGTGGGTGAAACGGATCCAGAGTCGGCTCCCGGGGGCACTGGTGGGGCGAACGCCTGGTCAACCGCGGAGGCGCGAAGACGCGGAGCGTACGCGGAGTTTTTCTTTTTGTTGTGGTTAGGCGGCGCGGCCGGTGGGGGGCGGCATGCCGGCGAGGCTGCCTTTCCGGGCGGAGAGAGCCCCCGACAGCTGGTGTGGGTGAACCCGAACCCGGCCTCTGTGATGCCAACGCGAAGCTTGCGTCTTCCGCCGCCCAGCCTGCCCTGCCCGGATCAAACTCAAATGAAGTTCTCCGCGCGTGCTCCGCGCCTCCGCGGCTCCGCGGTTAACGATGCCTCCGGAGCCCACGACCCACTCGAAATGTCGAAGAGCCTAAAAGAGACCCCGCGGCAGTGCCGCGGGGTCCTTCGTCGCTTCTCGTCGGGTCCGTGGACCCGAGCGCCTCAGAGTGCCGTGATCACGGGGATCATGAGCACCGCTACGGTCCCCACACAGGCGGTCACCGCCGCCATGACCCGCGCCACGATCTGCAGCGCTTCTCTCTGTCCCTCGCTCATATCGTTCATCCCGTACCTTTCTGTTGCTGGCAGGGTTCGGGTTCTCATTGTCAACTGATCAGCCGTACGAGACGGCGTCGTTTCCGGTTTCAACGTCTTCACCGCATTGGACAGCGCTTCGGGTCGGAACGTTGCATCGGCGGCCGGGCACGTTCCGTGCCCGGCTCACCGGGCGGGCGTAACAGTCGCGCGACGGGCCGCTGAAACCGCCCGTCCACCGCGCCCGTACGGCTGAGCAGAGATCCCGCAACGCGAGAGGACAGAATGGTGGAAGAGCTTATCCCGATCTTCTTCTTCATATGCGTGGCCGGCGTGCTGATCCTGCGGCCCGTGACCAAGAAGCTGGGTCTCCTGATCGAGGCCATGGCCCAGGAGCGGAAGGCGCAGCTGCGCGCTGCCCGGGACGGCATCGACGAGGCGTACATGGAGCGGATCACCACGGCGCTGGAGCGGCTGAACAACCGGATCGACCGCGTGGATGACCGGATCGACTTCATGGAGCACCTGGTGGAAGACCGGAACCGACGCCAGCGCCTGACGGGCTGACGGCACCGTGTGCGGCCGCTTCTCCCTCGGCGTCGATACCGACCGGCTGGTGGCCGAGTTCGGCCTCGCCGATGTGGCCGTGCCCTGGGAACCCCGCTACAACATCGCGCCCACCCAGCCGGTGCCGGCCGTGGTCCGCAGCGATGACGGCCTGCGCCTCGGCGCGCTCCGCTGGGGGCTCGTGCCGCACTGGGCCGACGACCCCGGGATCGGCAGTCGGATGATCAACGCCCGGAGCGAGACGGTAGATACGAAACCAGCATTCCGCGACCCGTTCCACCGCCGTCGCTGCTGGGTCCTGGCCGACGGCTTCTATGAGTGGCGGAACGACGACGGTGGCAAGACCCCGTTCCACTTCCACCTTCCGGACCGGGCGCCGTTCGCCTTCGCCGGGCTCTGGGACCGCTGGCGAGGGGATGATGACGAGATCGTCTCGTGCACCATCCTCACCACCGAACCCAGCGACGAGGTCCGCCCCATCCACGACCGCATGCCGGTGATCCTCCCCGCCGGAGTCCGGGACCGCTGGCTCGACCCCGACGCAGACGCCGCCGATCTGAAGGTGCTGCTCCGCCCCTTTCCGGGTCGGTTGGAGCACCATCCCGTCTCGAGGCGCGTGAACCGGCCCGCCAACGACGATCCATCGCTCGTGGCGCCCGTGTCCGACTGACGCCTCCCACAGTCCAACCGCCACCGGGAACGCGGAATCGCTTGCCTGACCCCGGCCGGGCCTTTATCATGGTCCGCTGTTCCATGGCCGTATTTCCACTGCCGCATCGCGTCCGGTGAACCTTCGACTGCGATGCGGGTGTATGACATTCGACACGCGGTGCTGGGCCACCCTCGCCGCAAGCAAGACGTCCAGAGCGGAGACCCTGGAAAATGAAGCGAACGATCGAACGGACCCCCCTGGTGCTCCTCGCCGCCGTACTGGCTGTGGGACTCGCGACCCCCGCGGTCACACAGGCCCAGGAGGTGGGGGATCGGATCATCATCATGGTGCCGCCCCTGACTCCGCCGGAAGACGAGCGTCGGAACCGATTCGGAGACCGGGTAGCCGACAACCTGCGCGACTTGATCAACGATCTGCACACCCACGAGGCTGTCAGCCACCGGGATATCAATCGGGCGCGCAAGGACTTCGACCTCGATTGGGAAGACCTGTACAACTGTGTGCGGGCCCGACAGCTCGCCCAGCAGAAGAACTGGGGTCTGGTCCTCTGTGGATCGTGGGAGCGGTCCGGTGACGAGCAAGTCGGCGTGGACGCCCGCTTCGTGGGTGCCCGGGACGGCCAGGCGTTCGAGGTGCCACCGTTCACCGTCAACGAGCGAGAGTACGAGGAGGCCGCGGAACAGATCCTCCAGACCTTCGACCGCTACCAGACGGTCCTGCGGAACGCCCGCTTCTGCCAGGACTACATGGAGAGCCAGCAGTGGAGTGATGCGCTGAACGCGTGCAACAACGCGCTCGAGGTCAACCCGAGCTACATCCCGGCGCTCTACCGGAAAGCGTTCACGCTGCACCAGGTGGACCGCGAGGAGGAATCGCTCGAGACGCTGGACACGCTCCTCGACCAGAACCCGATCCACCAGGACGCACTCAAGCTGGCGGGGATCGTGGCCACCGAGGCCAGCCAGCCGGAGCGGGCCCGGGACTACTTCGATCGCTACATGGAGCTGAACCCCGGCGACGTGGCCGTCCGGCTGACCATCGCCCGGGACATCTCCCAGGCCGGTGACCCGGCCCAGGCACTGGGGTTCGCCCGGGAGGGGCTCGAGATCGAGCCGGACAACCTGACGCTCGTCACCTACATCGGTCACTTTGCGGCCAACGCGGCGCACTCGGCGGAGCGGGCTTTGCAGACCGGCCAGGAGGCCCAGGGCGCCATCGACCCCACGAAGGTGCAGGAGTACTACCAGACGGCCGCCGAGATGTACCAGCGGGTGTTCGAGGAGCGAGGTTCCGAGACGGAGCCGGCTGTGCTCGACCGGCTGGTGGTGGCGCTCTTCAAGCTCGAGCGGTTCGAGGAGGCCGTCGAGCTCGGGGCCCGGGCCGTGGAGGTCTACCCGGACAACACCGACCTCTGGGAGTCGTACTCGCGGGCGCTGCAGCAGGCGGGCCAGACCGAAGAGGCGCTGGCGGCCGTCGAGCGGACCCAGGAGCTGGGCAAGGAGTCCGCCGGGCTGACGCAGCGGAAGGGGCAGCTCCTGCTCCAACTCGACCGGGACCAAGAAGCCGTGGCGACCATCATCGAGGGCGCGGAGGCGGGGTACTACCGGAACACGGACGCGTTCCGGACCATCTTCGCCCACGCCTACAATGAGGAGTTCCGCAACGGGAACCTGGATGCGGCGTTCCAGCTCCTCGAGGCCGCCGGCCCGGTGGCCGAGGCCCGGGAGGACGTGCTGGCCCGGAACTTCTGGCGCGGGTTCATCATCTTCCAGCAGGCGCAGGAGGTCCACGCGCCGGCCACGGCCGAGTCGGCCCGGGAGGCGCTGCCCATGTTCGAGCGGGCGCTGGAGCTGTTCCAGGCCGCCCGGGGCTACGAGGAGGTCCACGCCTCGGCCGATGTGCCCAAGTTCATCGACAACACGCAGCGCTTCATCGAGATCGAGGAGGCGTTGATCGAGCGAGGCCGCCGGCGCGGGAACTGAGCCGGCGGGGGCACGAGCCTCCGCCGGCGCTCTCTTCTTTCGTGGCGCCCGGGCGGCCGCGTTCCGACCCACGAGCCCCGACTCCCCGAGCCCCTTCCCGGATCACCCGGGGGGTACCCGGAACGTCACGGTTTCGCCCGTCACCTCGTACTGGTACTCCCCGGCGACCATGGGCTCGCCATCGGCGTTCACCGCCAGCTCCCCGCCGCACTCCACCACGAGCCGGTCCGTGCGGAAGTACGTGATGTCCGGATGGTCCCGGTGTGTTCCCGCCCGGATCTTCGGGGCCAGCGCCATGAAGTCGACCCGGCTCATTCCGGGGACGATCATCACGTCCAGCTCGCCGTCGTCGAGCTCGGCCTCCGGCGTGACCAGTGTGCCGACGCCGGTGCGACGGCCGTTGCCCACCGCGAACATCATCACCCCACCGTCGTAGACCTCGCCGTCCGGCGTGGAGAACCGGGCCGCCGTGGGCTCCAGCTCCGGGAGCTTCTGCACGCCCGTGACCAGGTAGGCTAGAGGCCCCAGGATCCGCTTCGCGTCCGACGGCGTCTCCCCGGTGGCCGTGGCTGCCACCCCACCGGTGGAGACATTGATGAAGTGGCGGTCGTTCACCCGCGCCAGATCCACCGTCCGGTCGGCGCCGTTCAGCGCCACATCGAAAGCGTCTCGCATCTCCTCCGGGAGACCGAGCCCCAGAGCGAAGTCGTTGGCCGTGCCCAGCGGTACGATGGCCATCGGACCTCGCCAGTCGGTGCCGGCGATCCCGTTCACCACTTCGTTCACCGTGCCGTCTCCGCCCGCCGCGATCACAAGGTCCACGCCCGACTCGCCCGCCTGCCGGGCGAACCGCTCCGCATCTCCGCCCTCGAACGTCAGATGCGGAGACAGCTCGTGCCCCGCGTCGCGGAGTACAGCCACCTGAGCCTGGAGATCGGGCATCCACGGCATCCGGTTCCGGGGTCTGATGATCAGGCTGATGCGCACGAGGCTTCCCTCCCGGTGTGGTCTGTGTCCGCGAACCGTGCGTGCAAGGGGCGGGCCGGGGGCTGTGCGCCCGCGGCCCGCCCGCCGGTCCATCCCTTCATCCCGTTATCGCCCCATCGCGCCCTCATGGTGGTGCGCGCCACGTGGGATGAATCCCCACTGAGCCTCCCCCGGCCACCACCGAGGCCGGAAAGGGGAGGAGTGGAGGACTCTTGACACGCAGTGGGGCGGCGGCGTAGCTTGGTGGCACGGAGTGGGGAAGTGTGGGGATAAGTGGGGAATCCGACCAATACGACGCGGAGACCACGTGTCG
>CAZSBL010000013.1:0-43844 GCA_964605205.1 uncultured Gemmatimonadaceae bacterium | reverse complement strand
CCCATGAACGCCATGGCGGTGCCGCTCACCACGGTGGCGTGGAAGTGGCCGGGGATCCGGAGCGTGTTGTGGGCGATGATGTTGATCTGCTCGGTCCCGAAGGTGACGCCGGTGATCCCGCCCACGAAGCCGAAGACCACCACGGAGAAGGCCAGGGAGCTGAACCCGGGGTCGCCCCATGGGGCCTTCCGCAGCCACTCGAACATCCCCTTGGTGTAGCCCCGGAGCCGCTGCCCGACCTCCACGCCCGCGGGGACGGTGAAGCCGTGGAGCATGCTGGCCAGGACGGCCATGTACATGAAGTAGGAGGTGTTGACCACCTTCCACGCCGGCCCGAGCCCCGGGTCCACCAGCAGGTGGTGCGCGGCGGCCATGGAGATGAACAGCACGTAGAGGACGAACGCCGTCCGGCTGATCTTCTCGTTCAGCACCACGGCGCCCACGGTGAACGCGCCCAGCAGGTACCACACGGCCACCATGGCGGCCACGTTGATCTGCTGGGAGCTGTGCCCCAGACCCCACCAGACCATCCGGTAGACCTGCGGGTCCACGTTGCCGATCCCGATGGACCAGAAGAACGTGGGGATGTAGATGGCCGCGCCCTGCAGCAGCGTGATGACGGCGATGATGGCCGCCGTCAGCCCGCCGAACGTGACCAGTGGGATCGAGCCCTCGTACGTCTTCTCCCGCCTCGCCACTACCAGCGTGGCGAAGAAGAGCGCGGTCACGACGAGCGCCCCCACGGCGAAGAGGATGACGCCGAGGTAGAACGCCGGGTGCGCCTTCAGCGGCACGTAGCTGGTGAACAGCACGTCCGCCTTCCCGGTGAACATGGTCCACTCCACCAGGACCGTGCCGAGGACCATCAGCACGAACGCGGTCCACCCCACCTTCGGCGCGGGCACGCGGCAGTTCAGCAGCACCGGCCCCGCGAAGTACAGGATGGCCATCTCGAAGAAGATGATGAAGAAGATCAGCATGTTCATGCCGTGGATGGTCAGCACACGGTAGAACATGGCCGCGTCCAGCAGGTGTACCGCCTGCCAGCGGGTCAGGAGGACCAGGATCGCCGCGACCCCGCCGATGAGCAGCGCCACCGTGGCCGCCACCGCATTGGCCTTGATCAGCGCGTCGGCCTGCCTGTGGACCTTCAGTCCCGTGGTGGGACAGACCCGGTGCAGGAAGCCGCCGGTGCCGTTCGTCTCGTACGTCGTCGCCTCAGCCATCCGTCACCTCCCGTGCGGCCGTCGACGGAGCTTCCGCCCCTTCCGCGTGTTCTTCCGCGCCTTCCGCCCCCTCCGCGCTTCCGCGGGCAAGGGAATCGTCGTCCCCGACGACGATGACCTTGCCTACCATGTTGTGGTGGTTGATCCCGCAGAACTCGTTGCAGACCACGCTGAACTCGCCGGCGGCGTTGGGCTGGACCTTCAGCCCGTAGTCGTAGCCGGGCACGATCTGGAAGTTCACGTTGATGGGGTAGAGCGCGAAGCCGTGGTTCACGTCGAGACTCGACAGGTGCAGCACGTACTCGGCGTCCTTCTTCAGCTTCAGGATCGGCCGCCAGCTCCACATCCTCGCCTCCAGGTAGATGTCGCTCCCCGGCGGCGGCTCCACGATGGGGTAGCCGTTCTCCTCCCCCACCTGGTACTCGGCGATGAACTCATCCACCCGCGCCTGGAACGCCGCGGGCTCCACCCTCGAGCGGATCCCCGACGGGTTCTGCCCGCCCTTCCAGTGCCAGAGCGGCATCATGGCGAACAGCACCATGCACCACGCGAAGGCCACCCCGAACCAGACCTTCTCGGCGCCGTGGACCGGCTTCCACCAGACCCCTTTCGGCGCTTCGACTCCCGTCCTCCATTTCATCGCTCGCCTCCTTTACGGCAGCGTGGCCTGCGGCAGCGTCAGGATCTCCCAGAGACCCCACCCCACGTACGTGATCGACACCACCAGCACCCCGGCGATCAACAGCAGCCACCAGTTGTCGTAGAGCCGCTGGCCCAGCGGGATCTCCTCCCGCCCTTCCGTTCCTTCCATCCGTTCCTCCTCGTTCATGGTCCCGTCCTCCCTGGCGACGCCTGCGGCCCCTGCTCCAGGAGCGCCGTCACCCGATCCGAGTCCTGTACCACGTCCTCCAGCACCGTGTCCTCGAAGAACGACGCGACCTCCGTGGCCACCCCGCTCCACCGACCGTGCAGCGCGCACGGATTCGATTCGTCGCAGTCCCTCGTCCCCAGAAGACACCGCCGGCCCTCGCCCACCTCCTCGAACGGCGCCAGCACCCGCGACAGCGTCAGCTCGCTCGCCGGAACCGCCAGCTCGAACCCGCCGTGCGGGCCCCGGAGCGACTGCAGCACCCCGGCCTTCACCAGCGCGTGCAGCACCTTCGACAGGTAGTTCCGGGGCACGTCCAGCGCGTCGGACACGTCGTCCACCCGCACCGGCCCCTCGCCCTGCCGTGCGGCGAGGTAGATCATGGCGCGGAGCGCGTACGTGCCCGTGTTGGTCAGCATGGAGTGCTCCCGTGCGTTGCTTTTCGCATATTGTTATGATAAACTCGTTAACGCAAGGGGGACGACGATTCTGAGAACTGAGAGCTGAGATTTGAGGTTGGTCTCCAGATTTGTTGGGGAGTGAACGGGTGAACCGCTCTCACACCGGAAGACGCGGGAGACGCGGAAGAACAGCACGCGGAAGGCTTCGTCGCGGAAGACGCCGACTCCGCGGCGGAGTCTGTTGAAGATGTCATCGTCGGATTCCGGCTGCCGCCAGCTCCTCGGCGGTACTCGACGAACCTTCCGCGCCCCTTCCGCGGCTTTCCGCGAATTCCGCGGTTGGGCGAAGGTCGGACCTGCCCGGAATCCCGAGGCCGCAGCCCCTCGCGTCGCAAACGAGTCGCCTGATGGCACCGCCGGAAATGACCAACAAATTCGGAGAAGAGCCAGATTTGAGATCCGGGGACCGGGGCAGGGAATGAGCGTGATGGATGGAGTGGAGCGGGGTGCGCGGAAGGCGCTGGCCGTGGCGGACCGGTGGATGAACCGGGTCTACGGGTCGCGTTGGAACCCGCTGTACGCCAGCGGTGCCATCGTGGTCGGGCTGCTGGCGGTGCTGCTCATCACGGGTCTGTACCTGCTGCTGTTCTACCGGATCGGTGACCCGTACGGGTCGGTGGAGGCGATCACGGGGCAGGCGTGGCTGGGTCGCTGGATCCGGAGCCTGCACCGGTACGCCTCGGACGTGGCCGTCGTGGCCATCGTGGTGCACGCGTTCCGGATGTTCGCCCAGGGGAGGAGCTGGGGCCCGCGGGCGCTGGCGTGGGTGAGCGGTCTGATCCTGACGTTCGTGGTGCTGGTGAGCGGGTGGACCGGGTACGTGATGGTGTGGGACTGGCAGGGGTGGATGCTGGCGGCGGAGGGGGCCCGGTGGTTGGACGTGCTGCCGCTCTTCAGTGAGCCGATCAGCCGGCTCTTCGTGGGCACGGAGCCGATCCCGGCGGCGTTCTTCTTCCTGAACCTGTTCCTGCACGTGGCGCTCCCCATCGGGGTGGGGCTGGTCCTGTGGCTCCACGTCTCCCGGGTGGCGCGGCCGACGCTGCTCCCGCCGCCGGGGCTGCGCTGGGGGCTGCTGGGCCTGCTGATCGCGGTGTCGGTGCTCTGGCCCATCGGGATGGCCGGCGAGGCGGATCCGCTGCGTCTGCCCGGGGACGTGGAGCTCGATCTCTTCTACTCGTTCTGGCTACCGCTCACCTGGGAGCTGCCGGCGTGGGTGGTGTGGGCCGGGGGGTCGGCGCTGGCGGCGGCGGCCATGGCCGTGCCGTGGATGACGCGTCCCCCGGAGGAGGCCGAGCCGCCGCCGTCGTTCGTGGACGAGCGGGTCTGCACCGGGTGCAGCACCTGCTACGAGGACTGCCCGTACGAAGCCATCGCCATGGTGCCCCGGGCCGAGGCCGACGACACCCGCTCGACGCTGGTGGCCCGGGTCGACCCGGCGCTGTGCGTGAGCTGCGGGATCTGCTCGGGCTCGTGCGCGCCCATGGGCGTCGGGCCCGTGGGGCGCACCGGCCGGGACCAGTTGCAGGCCGTGAAGACCTTCGTGAAGGAGCAAGGCATAGGAGACGACGACGGGCGGGCCGGGTCCATCGCCGACTCCGCCGCCTCCGCCGACTCCGCCGCCGAGCCCGAGCCGGCAGCTGCGGGCGGACCCGCCGGGACGTCCGTCTCCGCCAGGCCGGCCGGGCCGGTGGTGGTGGTGGGCTGCGACCGGGGCGCCGTGGGCGCCGCCGGGGAGGTGGACGGGGCCGTCGTCTACCCCGTCACGTGCGCCGGGAATCTGCACACGTCGGTGGTGGAGTATCTGGTCCGGTCGGGGGCGGCGGGCGTGTTCATCGTGGCGTGTCCGGAGCGGGATTGCTGGAGCCGGGAGGGCCCGAAGTGGGTGGAGCAGCGGCTCTACCACGACCGGGAGGCCGAGCTGCAGGACCGGGTGGACCGTCGCCGGGTCCGGCTGGTGAACCGGGCGGCGGGCGAGGACCGTGAGCTGGCGGAGCAGCTGGCGGCGTTCCGGGCCGACCTCGCCCGTCTCGAGCGCACCGACGCCGAGGAGGAGATCGACCTGGTGGCGCTGTGCGAGACCGATGAGGGCGTGGCCGTGAGCGTGCTCGAGGAGGCGTCGTGAGCCGGGTTGCGCGGATCGTGGTGGGCGGCCTGCTGGTGGCGGTGTCAATCGCCGGCCTCGGCCTGCTGACCCGGTACAGTCACGGCGCCTCGCCGGACCGGGCCGCGCTGCGGCTGGCGTGGCGGATGCCGGTGCCCCGGGTGGTGGAGTGTCGGGAGCCCACGGCCGAAGAGCTGGCGGATCTGCCGATCCACATGCGGCAGGACGAGATCTGCGAGGGCCGCGCGGTGGAGTACCGCCTGGAGGTCCACGTCGACGGCGTCGCCCGACACCGGTCGCTGAAGGCCGGCGCCGGGGCGCGGGGCGACCGCCCGGTGCACGTCTTCCAGGAGCTGCCGCTGGAGCCGGGTAGCCGGCACGTCCGGGTGGTGTTCGAGCGGGCGGACGGGGGCGGCGCGCCCGGCGCCGGGACGGCGGAAGACGGGACGACCGGAACCGGCGCCACGGAGGCTCCCGTTCGGCTCGTCGTTGACCGGACGCTGGAGGTCGAGGCGCGAGACGTGGTCCTGGTGACCTACGATCGGGATGGCGGGCGCCTGGTCGCCCGACCGGAATAGACCGCACACGAGACCATGTACACGCTGGTATGGCGCTACACAAGACGGGGATCGCGTTCCTGGCGCTGGGCCAGGTGGTGGGGCTGCTCTTCTACTTCTGGATGATGTGGACCCGGATCCGGCCGGTGGGGAGCCACAAGCGGGAGGCGAAAGGGGAGCGGTTCTGAGAGGCGAGGGATAGATGGAGTCATTCGTACGGAATTTCATACGGTCCAGCCTGGTCTGGTTCGGGGTGGGGATCATCATTGGCCTGACCATGGCCTGGTGGCCGATGGAGCATCTGGTCTACCGGCCCGCGCACGCGCACGCGCACCTGCTCGGGTTCGTGAGCATGATGATCTTCGGTGTGGCGTACCAGGTGATGCCGCGGTTCGCCGGCAACCCGCTGCGGAGCCGGGCGATGGCCGTGATCCACCTGTGGGTGGCGAACCTGGGGCTCGCCGGGATGGTGGGCGGCTGGATCATGCGCGGCTGGCTCGGCTGGGGCCCGGGGCTCGTGGCCGTGGGCGGCGTGCTGACCGCCATCGGCGCGTTCCTCTTCATCTACAACATCTGGGTGACCCTCGGCCGGGAGAAGCGGACCGACCTGGTGGGGATCGGGAACCAGCCCGGCGTCCCGCCGGGGATGACGCGCCCGCAGGAGCCGCTCCACAACCCCGACGGGCCCGGCTGAGGCATCGGTGGGGTTGATGCCTGGCTAACCGGGGAGGCGCGAGGCGCGGAGCGTACGCGGAGAACAGCATGGAGGGAGTTGATCCGGGCGGACGGGAGGTTCCGGTGGTGATCAGCCTTCGGAGCCAGGGAACGCCCGGGAGCGGAGTCCGGCTCGGGGCTCGAATCCAGCGGCTCGAAGCTCGGATCCAGCGCACCCGGGGCTCGATGGCGAACGGGGACTGCCTCCCCGGTCCCCTTCGTCTTCCGCCGCCACCGCGGAGACGCGGCGAAACAACTCCAAAGCTGTTCTCCGCGTTTACTCCGCGCCTCCGCGGTTGACGATGGGCCGGTCCCCGCCACAGCCTGGCCAGCGCCGACCCGGCCGGCCTACCCGTCCTTGGCCGCCGGCCGCCCGGTCATCATCCCGACGCCTTCCTTGTAGACCCAGGCGCCGACCATGGCGGCGGCGGGAAACTCCACCAGCGACCAGACCAGGCCGATGCCGACCAGTCCTTCCATACGGATCCCTATGGCCATGTTGGCGAAGGTCGGGAGCACGGCCACGAAGACCCAGAAGAAGAGTCCCACCGCGAGCGCCGTGCGCCACCCCGGCCCGAACCGGGGCCGGACCGCGGCGTAGAGCCAGACCATGCCGATCCCCCAGAGAAGGGCCAGGACCACGTAGAACGGCATGGCCCAGGGCGCGAACGCGGCGTCCATGGCGGCCAGCTCGATCTCCATGGCGTCCATCAGGATCACGCCGTTCAGCACGAACTCGCTGGCGTTGATCACCACGCCGGCGAGGAGTCCGCCGAGGAGGATACGAGTGTAGTTCATGGGGGTTCCGCTCCGGATTGTCTGGGAGATTCCACGCTGGTCGGGACGCGGTGCTATTGGATTGCACCGCCGCCGCCGTTTGTCAACACGGTCGATCGGCCACCGCCCGGAACGCAGAACGGCCGCGAGCGCCGATTCCCCCCGACGCCCGCGGCCGCACCGCGAACCCAGCTACCCCCAGTCACCCGACGGCCGGGGCCGCCGGGTACCGGGCGCAGGTCAGCCTACGCGCCGACCTTCGTCTCCACCTCTGCGTTCCGCTTCTCCATCGGCACGTACGCCCGCTCGTCGTAGCCGGTGTAGATCTGCCGCGGCCGCGCGATGGCCTGGTCGCCATCCATCAGCATCTCCTGCCACTGCGCCAGCCAGCCGACGGTACGCCCGATGGCGAACAGCACGGGGAACATGTCGACCGGGAAGCCGAGGGCCTTGTAGATGATCCCCGAGTAGAAGTCGACGTTCGGGTACAGGTTCCGCTTCACGAAGTACTCGTCCTCGAGGGCGATCTTCTCCAGCTCCACCGCCAGGTCGAGGAGCGGGTCCTTCCCCGTCACCTCGAACACCTGCGGCGCCAGCTCCCGGAGGATCTTCGCCCGCGGGTCGTAGTTCTTGTAGACGCGGTGGCCGAAGCCCATGAGGCGGAACTCGCCTTCCTTCGCCCGCTTCACGAACTCACCCACGCGCTCCTTGCTGCCGATCTCGTTCAGCATCCGCAGCACCCGCTCGTTCGCACCGCCGTGCAGAGGCCCGTACAACGCCGCTGCCGCCGCCGAGAGCGCCACGTACGGATCCGCGTGCGAGCTGCCCACCGTCCGCATCGTGGTGGTGCTGCAATTCTGCTCGTGATCGATGTGGAGCATGAACAGCACGTCCATCACCTTCTCCAGGATCGGATTCGGCTCGTACGTCTGCTCCGACATCCGGTACATCATGCTCAGGAAGTTGCCCGCGTAGCTCAGATCGTTGTCCGGGTAAATGTACGGCTGACCCTGGCTGTGGCGGAACGCGAACGCCGCGATGGTCGGGACCTTCGCGATCAGCCGCACGATCTGCTTCTGCCGGACCTCCGGGTCCTGGATGTTCCGGGCCTCCGGGTAGAATGTGCTCAGCGCCGCCACCGTGCTCACGAACATCCCCATGGGATGCGCGTCGTACGCGAACGCGTCCATGAGCTTCTTGATGTTCTCATGGATGAACGTGTGGTGCGTGATGTGGTGCTCCCAGTCGTCGTACTGCTCCTGGCTCGGCAGCTCGCCGAACAGCGTCAGGTAGCTCGCCTCCAGGAAGTTGCTCTCCTCAGCGACCTGCTCGATCGGGATGCCACGGTACCGGAGGATCCCCTTCTCCCCGTCGATGAACGTGATGTCGCTCTTGCACGACGCCGTGTTCTTGAACGCCGGGTCGTACAGCAGCAGCCCGAAATCGTCTTCCGAGGTCTTGATGTTCCGCAGCGGCGGGGCCGGCGTAGCCGATCCGTACTCGGGATAGGTCCCGTAAATGACCGGATTCTCGTACTCCTTGCCGGTGCGGTTGTCGATGATCTTCAGCGTATCCGCCATATCTGGCCTCCGAAATGGGAGTTTCCGAGCTGTCAAATAAACTCGTAGGGACAGGTTACCCCGAATCAGTATGAGATGCTAATCGCCGCTTGTCTGTCAGGTAGTGGCTGAAACTTCCCTGTGGTGCATCGCCCCACAGATTCGCACCCGTCGGCTTTCGTAGGGGAATCCCCCCGTTCCCGTCAGGTGAAGACCCGGCCGGGATGCGCTGGAGGGCTGAGCGGGTGGCCCCGTGCGATCCGCCGGGCCGCCCGGCGGGTGATCCGAACGAAATCGATAGAGTCTGGCCGGTTCGGGATACTCCTGTTACGTTGTGGCCCGCTGAAAAAAACGCATGGAGGGCAGAAGGGGGTACGCACGATCATGGGCCCGGAGATCGCGAAATTGATCGATGAGCTTCTGGACACCACCGCGGGTCGGCTGGAGGATGTGGCCGAGGAGGCGGGCGTGTCGTACTCGGCGCTGTACTCGTGGGCGACGGGGCGTCGGCGACCGAGCCGTTCGAACCTGGAGCGTCTTGCGTCGGTGGCGTCGGAGCGGGCGGAGCGTCTGGCGGAGCTGGCGGAGGGGATCCGGGAGCGGACGAACGGCCGGGAATCCTGATTTGCGGCACCCCCGGTCTGGGGTGCATCATTCCCGCATGACAGATACGAAGAGCAGGGTGAGCCGCGTGATCGCGGCTTTTTCGATGAGTGGGTGCCTGGTGGCGAGCGCCGCCGTGGCGCAGGAGCCACGTACGCGACCGGAGCGTACCGACTGGCTGGAGACGAGCCGGTATGAGGACGTGGTGGAGTTCATCGACGCGCTGGAGTCGCCGGTGCTGCACGCCACCACATTCGGGTACACGTACGAGGGCCGTCCGCTGCCGCTGGTGGTGGTGGGCGCCGACCTGGCGGACGGGGGCTCGGAGACGGTACGAGCCACGGGCCGGACGCGGGTGTACGTGCAGGGGAACATCCATGCGGGGGAGGTGGAGGGGAAGGAGGCGATGCAGGTGCTGCTGCGTCGCCTGGCCGCGGGCGAGCACAGCGGGTGGCTCGACTCGCTGGTGCTGCTGATCGCGCCGATCTACAACGCCGACGGGAACGAGCGGGTCTCCCCGCTGAACCGCTGGCGGCAGAACGGTCCGCTGGGCGGCGTGGGGGAGCGAGCGAACGCCCAGGGGCTGGACCTGAACCGGGACCATAGCAAGCTCGAGTCGCCGGAGGCCCGGTCGCTGGTGGCCATGATGAGGGCGTACGATCCGCACGTGGTGGTGGACCTGCACACCACGAACGGCACCTACCACGGCTACCACCTGACCTACGCGCCGCCGCTGCACCCGAACACATCGGAGCGGATCGACGGACTGCTCCGGGGCGCGTGGCTGCCGGCGGTGACCCGGGAGGTCGGCCGCGACGGCTGGCGGATGTACTACTACGGAGGCGCGTACGGCCCGCCGGGTGAGGAGCGGGGCTGGTACACCTACAGCCACATGCCCCGCTACAACACGAACTACGCCGGGCTCCGGAACCGGTTCGGGATCCTGAGCGAGGCGTACGCGTACGTCTCGTTCGAAAACCGGATCGCGTCGACGCTGGCCTTCGTGGAGGAGATCGTGGACTTCGCCCACGGGCACGCCACGGAGGTCCGGCGGCGGGCGGCCGCGGCGGACGCTGAAGACCTGCGGGGCCAACGGTTGGCGGTGCGGGCCACGCACGCGGCGGGTGCCGAGGTCGAGATCCTGATGGGCGCGGTGGAGGAGCGCCTGAGCCCCTTCTCCGGGCGTCGCTACCGGGCGCGGCTGGAGGTGACCCGGCCGGAGACGATGCGGGAGTACGGGACCTTCGCGGCCACGGTCCCGGAGGTGGTGCCGGCGGCGTACTACCTGCCGGCGGAGCTCGAGGGCGTCATCGACCTGCTCACGCTTCACGGCGTCCACTTCACCCGGCTGCCGGGGCCGCAGATGCTGGCGCTGGAGGCGTTCGCCGTGGACTCGGTCCATACGGCGCCCCGTGAGTACCAGGGGCACCGGCAGCGGGAGGTGTTCGGCGCGTGGCGATCGGCCGAGGTCGAGATGGCGGAGGGTACCGTGGTGGTTCCCATGGACCAGCCCCTCGCCCGCCTGATCTTCGCGCTCCTCGAGCCTCGGTCCGATGACGGTGTGGCCAACTGGAACCGGGTGGACGACGCGCTGGACGCCGGCCGTTACCCGATCCTGCGGCGGCCGGCCCGCTGAGGGCTGGCGGCTCGGCTCGCGCTCCGATCGGCGCCCGGGGCGTCGCTCGGGGCCGGCTGACCCGCTCGGCTCAGTCGCCGACCCGCCGGCCCTGGATCGCGCCAGTCTCCGGTCCCAGCATCCAGGTACCGGAGAAGCTGTCACCGTCGAAGGTGATCCGGACGTCCACGGGGCCGTCGGGGGTCTCGGCCGTGATGAAGAGCTGGCTCCCGTCCACCGAGACCGAGGTGATGGGCAGCTCGCCGGTCAAGCCGGTGTACACGGCGCCGATGTAGGCGCCCGGCTCACCCGCGATCCGCATCTGCCCGCTGACCGGTGAGCCCTGGATGACCGTGGTCAGCGTGTAGGATCCGACCGGGTCCATCTCCACCGGCCCGGCGTCGCGCCCTCCGGCGCTGGCACAGGCCGAGACCAGGAGTACGGACAACACTCCCGCCATGGTACGCATCCTCATGGAAAAGCCTCCGGAGTTTGAGGGGTGGAGACGAGTATATCGATGCGTAGCATTCAGGGCTATCTGCGCGAGGTCGAGGAATCGGAACGCCATCGGGGCTCGAGGGTTTACCAAACCATGCGATGGTGGGTACCTCTGGTCATGGTGGCGGTGGGTGGGTGCGGGTTCTGGCTCGGGCGGCAGTCGCTGCCCGAGCTGCGGGAGCGTCTTGCCCCACCGACGCCGCACGAACGTTACGCGCTCCGTCTCGAAGAGGCGGGGCTCGACGCCGCGGCCCTCGGCCGACTCTGGAGCCGGGCCGCGGCGAGGGCGCTGGACGAGGCGCCGCCGGTGGAGGCGCCGTTCCGGGAGTCGGGCTATCTCGACTCGTCCCGGCCCGATGCCGTGGGCTACCGGTTCGACGCCCGTGTGGGCCAGCGGCTGACGTTCCAGGTCCGGCTGGACCCGCCCACGAACACGCTGCTCTTCCTCGACCTCTTCCGCGTGCCCGAAGACTCCGCCGACGCCCCGGTCCCGGTGGCCAGCGCCGACAGCGGGGCGCTGCGCCTGGTGCACGAGCCGGAGCGCGATGGCGAGTACATCGTCCGGGTCCAGCCGGAGCTGCTCCGGGGCGGCCGCTACATTCTGACTGCCACCGCCGAGCCCACGCTGGCCTTCCCCGTGAGCGGGAGTGGCGTCGCCGGCGTGCGCAGCTTCTTCGGCGATCCCCGGGACGGCGGGAGCCGGGACCACCACGGCATCGACATCTTCGCCCGGCGGGGCACGCCGGTGATCGCCGCCACCGCGGGTGTGGTCCGGTCGATGCGAACCACCCCCATCGGCGGACGCGTGGTCTGGCTCCGGGACGCGGTCCGGAGCCAGTCGATCTACTACGCCCACCTGGAGGAGCAGTGGGTGGAGCGGGGACAGCGGGTGGAGCCGGGTGACACCCTCGGGCTGGTGGGCAACTCGGGGAACGCCATCACCACGCCACCCCATCTCCACTTCGGGATCTACCGCCGGGGGCCGGGACCTACCGACCCGATCCCGTTCCTCCGACCGCTGGGCACGGAGCCGCCACCGCTCTTCGCGGCCGACCCCGGCGGCTGGCGACGCGTGGCCACCCAGGAGCTGCGGCTCCGGGCCGGCCCGTCCCGGGCGGCGCCGGAGCTCGACCGCCTCGACCGCGAGATCCCGCTGCGGGTCCTGGCCGTGGCCGGCGACTGGCTCCGGGTGGAGCTGCCCGGCGGCCGCCGCGGCTTCGTCGCCGCGCGACTGACGGAGCCGGCCAGCCCGCTCCGATCCGCGTCCGTCGATTCCGCCGCTCCACTGCGCGAGCTGCCCAGTGCCGCGGCGGCGGAGATCACCCGCCTCGAGCCGGGGCAGCGGGTGGACGTTCTGGGTCGGGCGGGAGATCACCTTTGGGTGCGCGCTGGAGACCGTGCCGCGTGGCTTCCCACGGGCGCGCCGGAATGACCCCTGCTTGACAACGGGGGGAGCAGCGCGGGAAGATGGGGGCATGAATCTACTACCTATAGAAGTCTGGATCATCATCGCACTGGCGATCATCGCGATCGTCGTATGGACCGTACTCTCGCGTCGCCGGGAGGCGCTGCCCACGCGGCAGAAGCGTTCCCGAGCGTCCAGGGGCCCCACCCCGTTCGCCGACCTGGTCGAGCACGACCAGCTCCGGACCGGGCTCGCCGACATGGGCTGGCGGGAAGCGCAGCCGGTGCAGGAGCGCACCATCGATGCGCTCCGCAGCGGCCGCGACATCCTGGTCAGTGCGCCGCAGGGGACCGGGAAGACGGGGGCATACCTGGTGCCGGCCCTCGAGCGGCAGCTCCACCGGGAGGGGCTCCACACGCTCATCGTGAGCCCGGCCGTGGACATGGTCCAGGAGATCGCCGCGCAGGCCCGCGTCCTGGCCGAGGCCGCCGACCTGTGGGTGGGAGAGATCCACGGCGGCGAGTCGTACGATGACCAGGTCCGGGACCTGCGGGCTGGCTTCGATCTGCTCGTGGCCACGCCCAACCGGCTCCTCGAGCACGTCGACGCCGGCAACGTCCGGCTCGACCACGTCGAGGTCCTCGTCTTCGACCCCATCGACATCCTGCTCCAGCGCGGGCGCCACACCGAGGTGGAGCAGATCCTGGAGCTGACACCGGACAACCGGCAGGTCCTCTTCGTGGGACGCACGCTGTCGAACGAGGCCCGGGAGCTGGGCCGCTCGGTGCTCCGCGACCCGATGGACATCGACGTGACCGCCACCCCGAGCGACCGCGTGGCCGATACCTTCGAGGAGCCCGACCGGGTCATCGCCGAGGAAGTGTCGGCCACCCCCGAGAAGGGCGAGATTACCGGCACCGTCCGCTGGTTCAGCAACAGCAAGGGCTTCGGCTTCATCGAGCCCGATGACGGCGGCGAGGACGTGTTCGTCCACCACTCGAATATCGCCGGGGACGGCTTCAAGTCCCTCGATGACGGGCAGCGCGTGCGCTTCAAGCGCGTGCCCACCGAGAAGAGTCCCGAGGCCCGGGACGTGAAGGGAGTCTGACCGCCGCGACGCCGGCACGGCGAGGAGCGGCCCCACCAGGAGCGAGATGGTGAGCCCGCAGCCCACAGTCGGCGGTGTCATGAGCACCCGGCTCCTGACCGTCGGGCCGGACGCCGCCCTCGAGCACGCCGAGCGCATCATGGAGCAGCGCCATGTCCGCCAGCTCGTGGTCATGGATCATGGCCAGCGACTGCTCGGGCTCCTCTCCTACCGCGCGATCCTGCGCACCTTCGTGGCCAGCCCCGAAGCGCTGGAGCAGGGGATCGTGAACGACCTTCTGACCCGCGACCCACCCACCGTTACCGCCGACACTCCGCTCCGGGATGCCGTCCGCCTCATGCTCGATCAGGATGTCTCCGTACTCCCGGTAACCGACGCGGACCGCCGCGTGGTCGGGATCCTCTCCGAGCACGACGTGGCCCGGGTGCTCGGCACGCTCCTCGAGGAGGCTCCTCCGGCACCGGCGCCATGACCGACCCCGGGCGCGACGACCGGGTCATCGTCCACCGGCGGGGCGAGCACCCCACGGCCGCTCGCTGATCCTCTCCCGGCTCCACTCCGACCAGTCCGGCGACTGTACCTGACTTCTGCCGAATCCCTATAACCTATTGTGGCGTAACGATTTACGATGTTTCGCCGTAAGAGCCCCCAAAATTTCTTGTAAGATTTTGCCGCTGAGCGGCATCTATACGGGTGAGGAGGGCAAAAAGCGGCGTCCGCCGCTGATGCCCCCCAAGCGAGACATAGGCGAGGGCAGTCGTAACGGTTCAGAGGTTCGCCGTCGGTTCAGGGGGTTCGGGCTGGCGACTTCACCGGGGCGGCTGTCCCTTGCTTTTTGAGGGTAGGTCGTCCTGTGTCGGGCCGTGGCATCCCCGAAGACGCCGGCTCTCCCGACCCGCCCGAGCGAGGTCCGGCCGTCTCCGGCGGCCCCACCCCCCTGGCGGATCGGACCGAGCCGCGAGAGCTTGTACTGCGTATCCGGCAACTGGACCCTTGATCCCGAGTACCGCGCCATGGTGGAGGAGTACAACCGATGAAGGGACCGGCGAGGTGGCCACGACTCGCGGCGGTGGGGCTCGTGCTCTGCGCCGCCCTCGCGGCCGCGGCGCCCGCCCCCGTGGTTGCGCAGGATCCGGCCGTGGTCGGGGCCGCCGTGGACAGTCTGCTCGAGCGGGGCCGCCTGCAGGAGGCGGCGTGGGCGCTCCGGGAGGCCGGTGACACGGTCGGGGCCGCGGCGCTGCTGGACCGCCTTGCGTCAGTGCTCCGGGCGTGGCCGGAGGCGGCCGAGCCACTGTCCATGGACAGCCAGGGCGTCTCCTACACCTGGCGCCTCGATCATGGGCAGGGCGTCGAGTCGATCTTCAAAGTGGACGGCTCCGACATCTTCTGCCCCGAGTGCGGCGCGGACCGGGAGGTGGCCACCTACCGGCTGGATCGGCTTCTGGGCTTCGACCTGACGCCGATGACCGTGTTCGCCCGGATCACGAACCGGAACGGTGACACGCTGTCGGGCTCGACCATGTACTTCGTCCACGGCGCCCGGAGCCCCCGGGAGGTCGGGGCCACCAAGCCGGACGCGCTGCGTCTCTTCGACGCGGTCATCGGGAACAGCGACCGCCACCGGCACAACTGGCTGTTGCTGGGCGATCGGGTGGTGGCCATCGATCACAACCGGGCCTTCGAGTACCAGCCCACCACGCGGCCGACGACATGCTGGGAGACGGAGATCGACTCCCTCGGCGCCCCCGGCGAGCTCGGCCGGCCGTGGGCGCGGTTCCGATCGCTTCCGGCCGACTCATTCGAAGCGGCGCTGGCCGGTATCGACACCACTCCGGTCCGCCGGTTCCTGGGGATGCGGCCCGAGATCATCGCCCGGATCGAAGCCCGGATCGAGCGGCCGGACCGGCCGCTTCCCCTGGACGACTGCGACATCCCCGACCGTGAGTGAGGCCATCGGAGTCCTCGATGGACGCCCGGGTCCCCGTGAGATCGCGGAGTACTACCGTGGTTACGTGGAGCGCGTCCGGGGCGGCAGCCTGCTCGGGACGTTGAGCACCCAGCTCGAGGACACGTTCCGAGTGGTCGACGCCATCGGCGATCCGGACCACCGATACGCGCCGGGGAAATGGAGCGTGATGGAGGTGCTGGTCCACATGGCCGACACCGAGCGGGTCTTCGGCTACCGGGCGCTCCGGATCGGCCGCGGCGACTCCACACCGCTCCCGGGCATGGACCAGGATGACTACGTGGTCTCCGGCGACCTCGCCCACCGGACCCTCACCGGCGTGAAGACCGAGCTCCGGGCGCTGCGAGACGCCACCGTGGCGCTCTTCCGCGGCTTCACCGATGAGGCGCTCCTGCGGACCGGCACCGCCGACGGCGCGCCCTTCACCCCTCGGGCCATCGCGTGGGTCATCGCCGGCCACGAGCTCCATCATCGCGTGATCCTGGAGGAGCGCTACCGGTAGGCGACGCCGCTGGGCGGCCTTCGCGGCGCGGCTTCGCGTGATTCCGGAGGTTGCCGTATCCCAGCAGCCCGGATCCGCCGGTGCGCCCGGCACCCCCGCGTCGCCGAAGTTGACTTCACGTCTCCGCCAACAAAGCTTGGCGACATGAACAGAATCGAAGGCAAGCTCGCCCTGGTGACGGGCGCGAGCTCGGGTATCGGAGAGGCCTGCGCGCGCAGGCTGGCGGCGGAGGGGGCCGACGTGGCGCTGTGGGCCCGTCGCGAGGAGCGACTCGAGCGGCTGGCGGACGAGCTGGGCCGGGAGCACGGGGTGGCCACGCAGGTGGCGGCCGTGGACGTCCGGGACCGGGACGCCGTGGGCGCGGCGGTGGACGCACTGCTGGAGGAGGCCGGCCCACCGCACATCCTGGTGAACAACGCCGGGCTGGCGGCGGGGTTCGCGTCGATCCAGGAGGGCGATTTCGACGACTGGGACCGCATGCTCGATACGAACGTGAAGGGGCTGTTGAACGTAACGCGGCTCCTGCTCCCGTCCATGATCGAAGCGGACCGGGGCCACATCATCAACATTGGCAGCACCGCCGGGCACCAGGTCTACCCGAAGGGCAATGTCTACAACGCCAGCAAGTTCGCCGTCACGGCGCTGACGGAGGCCATCAACCTGGACGTCTCGGGCACGAAGGTGAAAGTCTCCAGTGTGGACCCGGGGTTCGTGGAGACCGAGTTCAGCGTGGTCCGGTTCCATGGTGACGAGGAGCGCGCCGACAGCGTCTACGAGGGGTTCCAGCCGCTGACCGGCGACGATGTGGCGGATGCGGTGGCGTACGTGGCCAACCTTCCGGCCCACGTCAACATCCTGCGGATGGTCCTGCTGCCGTCGGCGCAGCGGAACGTATACGTGGTCGACCGGGACTAGGCCAGCCCGAGGACCTCGTCCACCACGCCCAGGAGCCGGCCCACGTCATACGGCATGGTGAAGTAGGCGTGGGCGCCCTCGGCCAGGAGCTGTTCGACGTTGTCCGGCTGCGCGTGGGCGCTGATCACCACCACCGGCGTGGATCCGAGGGCCGGGTCCTCCCGGATCCGGCGCAGCACCTCCCGGCCATCGATGTCCGGAAGCTCCATGTCCAGCAGGATCAGCTCCGGGCGCTCGGCCCGGGCGGTCTCCAGCCCGTCCACCCCCAACGTGGTTGAGATCAGGCTCACCGTCGGGCGCCGGTCCAGGATCCGCCGCGCCAGCATGATGTTGTCCGGCTTGTCATCGATGTAGAGCACCAGCGGGCCATCGGTACGCTCGCGCCGTGCGGCGGTCTCGGGCTCGAGTAGTGGCTCGGCCTCCTGGAGCTCGAACCAGAACGTGCTCCCGGCGGCCGGCTCCGAGTCCACGCCGATTCGCCCATCCATGGCTTCCAGCAGCGAGCGGGCCACCGGCAGCCCGAGCCCGGTGCCCTCCGGCTCCATCTGCTCGGCGCCGAGCCGGTCGAACGGGGTGAACGCATCCTCGATCCGCCCCGGCGGGATCCCGGGGCCCGTGTCCGTGACGCTGACCCGGACCACGTCGTCGCGGCGGCTGCACGCCAGCGACACCGTGCCTCCGGGCCGGTTGTAGCGGATGGCGTTGTCCACGAGGCTCGCGAAGACCTGGCGGACCTTCCGGTCGTTGCCCAGGACCCAGACATCGGAGCCCGGTGGGGGACGATCCGGGATCGAGACCTCCCGGCGCTCCGCCATCGGCTCGAGGCGGTGGATAACGTCCACGAGCGCCGGCGCCAACCGGATCGGCTCCACCTCCCGGGCCAGCGACCCGGTCTCGACCCGGGCGATGTCCATGACCTCGTTGATGATGTCGAGCAGGTGACGCCCCGCGTCCATGATCTCGTCGACGTGCGCCCGCTGCTCCTCGGTCAGCTCCTCCATCTCCAGCAGCTGGGCGAACCCGAGGATCGCGTTCATGGGCGTGCGCAGCTCGTGGCTGACCCGGGAGAGGAACTGGCTCTTCGCCTGGCTCCCGGCCTCGGCCGCTTCCCGGGCCCGCTCCAGCTCCTCCGACTTCAGCTCGAGGTCCGCCACCGACCGGCGCGCCGTCCGTATTGCTTCCGCCAGCCGGGCCCTCACACGCTCCGAGGTCCGGGCCGTGAACGCCATGTACGAGCCGCCCAGCACCAGGAACAGGATCTTGGCGATCTCGCCCGGTACGTTGATGACCGCGCCGTCCACGACCGCCGCCCACCCCAGCACGCCCACGTACGCCAGCGCGCCCAGCCACGTGAACATGAACGCCCGCACGAAGTACGTGGACGTCTGGTCCACCACCCGGAAGAGGAAGACCCAGAAGATCCAGCTGGCCTGGGCGCCCGTGATGTAGACGGCCACCGCCATGGGGAACAGGTCCGCCACCAGGAAGACCAGCGCCAGGTCCACCCTGGCGTCGGGGTCGTACCAGCGGTCCAGCGCCCACCAGCTGGCCGCGCAGTAGGCCTCCACGAACACCGCGTAGGCGAGGATGGCCATCCAGTCGACCTCGCCCAGGATCATCACGTTGTGGACCACCGCCCCGAACACCAGGAAGTTGGCGCCGAGGAACCGGAGGAGCGGGATCGTCCGCGTGTTCAGCTTCCGCAGCCGACGCGCCCGGACCGCTCGCTCCTCGCGGGGGTCGAGCGTCAGGTCCTCGGAGGGGGGCGGGTGAATATCGACGTCGGAGATCACTGCGTGCCGCGTTGAGGTGGGCAGACCACGAGGTGGTGCGGAGAGCCCTCACAAGTTCGCACGTGGCGGGCGGGTTCGGCAAGCGACTGGCCGCCGGACCCGGCTCCCCGGTATCTTGCCCGTGCACATCGATCTGCCCGAGTCTCGAGATCCGAAAGCCGTGACCGCATCCGTTTCCAGCTCGCCGCCGGCCCTGGCCGGCGCCATCGCCACCCTCGTCATGGCGTCCGGCCTCCTCGCCCACCCCCACGAGCTCACCGCCCAGGATGGTGGGAACCCGGATGAGGCGGCCTTCCCCAACTACGTCATCCCGCCCGCCGAGCTCGAGGCGCGGCTGGCCGATGCCCCGTTCCAGATCGTCGGGATGCGCGACAACCGGTGGCAGGGGGACCGGACCCAGCGAACGGAGATCCGGTTCTCCGACGGGCTCCAGATCCGGGTGAAGTGGGCGAAGGCGCCGCCGGGCGGGTTCGCCATCAACAACCAGCCCCGCTACGAGGTGGCGGCCTACGCGTTCCAGAAGCTGCTCTACGGCGCGGCCGACCGGGTGGTCCCGCCCACGGTGATCCGGGAGCTGCCGCTCCGGGCGTACCGGCAGCTCGACCCCGAGATGGGCCCGACGTTCGAGGGCACCGGGTCCGTACTGGTGGCGGTCCAGTACTGGCTCCAGGACGTGGATACCGAGGAAGCGTTGGACACCGCACGCCTCGAGACGGACCCCGAGTACGCCCGTCGCATGGGCTACCTCAACCTGTTCACCTACCTGATCCGGCACGTCGACTCGAATCCGGGCAACGTCCTGATCTCCACCGTGGGCCCGCCCCGGCTCTTCGCCGTGGACAACGGGGTGGCGTTCCGGAGCCCGGTGAGCCCCCGGGGTACGTTCTGGCGCGACCTCCACGTGCGACGGGTCCCCGGCGAGGCCGTGGCCCGGCTCCGGTCGCTGACCCGGGCCGAGCTGAACGATGCCCTCTACGTGTTGGCACAGTTCGAGATCGGCGATGACGGCCACCTCGAGCCCGTGCCGACCACCGCCAAGCTCGACGAGAACCGGGGCGTGCCCCGCCAGGGCGCCGTGATCCAGTTCGGGCTCACCGACCTGGAGGTGGAGGAGCTCTGGAGCCGGATCCAGACCGTGCTCGACCGGGTGGACGCCGGCGAGCTGGAGACCTTCTAGAGACCACACAACCATGACCCATAAGAGCGCGACGACCCGCACCCTGACCCTCGTTTTCGGGCTCCTCCTGTTCCCGGCGTGCGCCGGGCCCGGCGCGCCGTCGGCCGACCGGCCCGCTCCGGGGCCGGCCACCCGGGTTGCTGTCACCGCCACCGTGGGGTCGGCGCTGGCGGTGGAGCACGGGATGGTGGTCTCCGCCCACGTCCTCGCCAGCCAGATCGGCGACGCCGTGCTACGGGCCGGCGGCAACGCGGTGGACGCGGCCGTGGCCACCGGCTTCGCCCTGGCCGTGGTCTACCCCCGGGCCGGGAACATCGGCGGAGGCGGGTTCATGGTGCTCCGGTTCCCCGATGGGGAGGCCACGGCCATCGATTTCCGGGAGAAGGCGCCGCTGGCCGCGCACCCCGAGATGTGGCTCGACTCGGCGGGCGAGTACGATCGGCAGAAACATCACCTGAGCCACAGGGCGGTGGGTGTGCCGGGCACCGTGGCGGGCTTCGCGTACGTCCACGAGCAGTACGGGTCGCTGCCGTGGGCCGAGCTGGTGGAGCCGGCCGTGCGGCTGGCCGACGACGGGTGGGAGATGACGCCTGGCGCGGCCGCGTCGCTGGCCGCCTACCTCGACGCCTTCGCCCGCTACCCCGCCACCCTGTCCGCCTTCTCGAAGGACGGTGAGCCGTACCAGGAGGGTGAGCTCTTCCGGCAGCCCGAGCTGGCCCGGAGCCTGGCCCGGATCCGGGATCGGGGCCGCGACGGGTTCTACGCCGGCGAGACCGCCCGGCTCATCGTCGCCGAGATGGAACGCGGCCATGGCCTCATCACCCTCGAGGACCTGGCCCGCTACGAGCCCGTGGAGCGCGCGCCGATGCGCGGCAGCTTCCGCGGCTATGGCATCATCGGGATGCCGCCGCCGTCCAGCGGCGGGACCGCCACCGTGGAGATGCTGAACATCCTGGAAGGGTTCGACCTGGCGGCCATGGGGCACAACACCGCGCCGTACATCCACCACCTGGCCGAGGCCATGCGACGCGCTTACAGGGATCGGGCCCGGCACCTGGCCGACACCGACTTCGTGGACGTGCCGCTGGACCGGCTCACGAGTAAGGCGTACGCGGCGGAGCTCCTGTCCACCATCCGGCCGGACACCGTCACGCCGTCGTCGGTGGAAGACGTGGCCCTGGTGCACGAGAGCCCCATGACCACCCACTACTCCGTGGTGGATGAGCAGGGGCTGGCCGTCTCCACCACCTACACCCTCGAGCACAGCTACGGCAGCCGCATCGTCGTCCCCGGCGCCGGGTTCCTCCTGAACAACGAGATGGGAGACTTCAACCCCGGGCCGGGTCTCACCACCGCGGGCGGCCTCATCGGCACCGAGCCGAATCTGGCCGAGCCCGAGAAGCGGATGCTGTCGAGCATGTCGCCCACCATCCTCGAGAAGGACGGCGCCCTCTTCGCCGTGGTGGGCAGCCCCGGCGGCCGGACCATCATCAACACCGTGCTCCAGGTCATTCTCAACCTCATGGAGTTCGACATGGGGATCATCGAGGCCGTCGAGGCGCCCCGCGTCCACCACCAGTGGCTCCCCGACCGCCTCCGCATGGAGGAAGCCGGGTGGCCGGAGTCCGTCCTCCTCGGGCTCCGGGGTCGGGGCCACGAGCTCGATGTGCGTGGGGCCCAGGGACACGCGCATTCGATTCTGATCCAGGACGGCCGGGTGGCCGGCGCCCCGGATCCCCGCGACGCCGACGCCGCGGCAGTGGGGCACTGAGCGGCAGCCCGGAACAGCCCGCGGCGTCGAAGGGAGCGGGCCGTTCAGATCCCGGTGCTCTGAAGCAGCCGTTTCGCCGTCCCGGGAACACCGCGCACGAAGCCCCACCGCGAAGGCTGGACCTCCAGTCCCCTCATCAAGTGCCGGCAGGGAAGACGTGCCGCGAATCTGGCTGACCCGACGAACCCGGCTCTGCCGCGAATCTTCGATCCCCCCATCGCGGTCGCGCCGCCGGCGCGGCCGCCTACCACCACCCTCCCCGGCGGATGTCCCGCCGGTCGAGCTTGATGTGTTTTCGCTTCGCTTCCACGAGCTGGCGGTTCTCGAAGGGCTTCACCAGCGCCAGCCCGGCCACGAAGCCACCGATATGCGCCCAGAACGCCACGCCGGAGCCGGCCCCGGTGGTGGTCCCGCTGGCCAGCTGGATCAGGAACCAGTAGCCGAGCATGATCCAGGCGGGGAGCGGGATGATCCGGATGAAGATGATGAAGAAGAAGAGCGTCAGGATCCGGACCCGGGGGTAGAGGAGCAGGTAGGCGCCCATGATCCCGCTGATGGCACCCGACGCGCCCACCATCGGCACCGCCGAGCCCGGCGCGCTCAGGACGTGCCCGGCGGAGGCGGCCACCCCGGTCAGGAGGTAGAAGAGGACGAACCGGCCGTGCCCCAGGCTGTCCTCGATGTTGTTCCCGAAGATCCAGAGGAACCACATGTTCCCGATCAGGTGCATCCAGCTGCCGTGCAGGAACATGCTGGTGAAGATGGCGCCCCAGGTGAGGCCGCCGGTCGGGCACTGGAGCCCTCGCAGCCCCCGGGGCACCGTGCCCTCCTGACCGGTGATTTCCGCCGGGATGGCGCCGTAGGTGCACACGCTCTGCTGTAGCGTCTGCAGGTCGAGCCCCGCGCCCTGGACCAGGAGCCAGACCGCCACGTTGATGGCCATGATCGCCACCGTGATGTACGGGATCAGCTCCGTGGGGTTCTCGTCGCGGAGTGGGAACACGGCGCGTCAGGTTCGGGTCGCGGTTCGGGCGCTGGCGCCGCCCACGCCGGGTCGCCGGGGCAGGAGTCCGGCCATCAGTCGATCCTCCGCCACTCGGGCCACACTTCCTGCAGCGGGCGGATCGGGTTCCGGGCGACGACGATCCCGACGCTCCACTCCTCCGGCACGCCCCAGTGGTTCCGGACCCGCGCGGCCAGCGTGGCCTCCTCGAAATACTCGCCGATCAGATCCTCGGGCTCCGCGCCGACCACCACGGTGATCCGGCCCGGCCGGTCGCCGGGGCCCCAGAACCAGTAGCTGCCCACCGGCGCGATGGCGTGGGGGATCTCGCCGCCGGCGTAGAAGTCGATGGCGCCGGCCCGGCCGTAGTTGGTGGCCAGGATCACCGCCCGCTCCCGCTCCTCCGCGGGGAGCGACCGGTAGACATGAACCACGGAGTCGGCCAGCGTTTTCCACCCCAGCATGTCGGCGTAGTCCCGGGGGAGCGGGAGCCGCGGGCCCTCGTTCGTGGTCACCGGCTTCGTCACACCCAGCCAGGCGGAGTACCGGGCCATCGTCGCGGGTGGAAGGAAGGGGAGCCCCATGGGCAGCCCGATCACGCCGAACGCCCCGATGGCCACCACCACCACGCCCCACACCGCCAGCGCGCGTCCTTCCCGCAGCCGCCGCGCCCACCGCTCCACCTCGGTCATCCCGAGCCCGAGAAGCGCCGGCCAGATCGGTGCGATGTAGTACGCCTTCCCGCCGGCCAGCAGCATCAGCACGAACGCGACGAGCGCCGTCCACGCCACGGCCTGGAGCCCGGCGTCCCGGCGTCGCACGAGCACGGCGATGGCACCGGCCAGCGCGATGATCACCGCCGGGCCGACCAGGAGCAGCTGCTCCAGCGTGAACGAGAGGGGCGCGATGCCGCCGAGCTGCGCTTCCCGGAGCTCCGCCAGCTGGTCGAAGAACGGCCAGTCCAGGAGCATCTGCCCCGTGATGCTCGGCGCGCCGAGAAGGAAGGCGAGAGCCGCCGCGGCGTACGGCCAGGGCGTGGCCAGCCAGCGCCGCAGCGGCGACGCCGCCACGCCCACCAGGATCGCGGCGCCGAGGACCAGGATCGTGAACTTGGTCAGCAGCCCCAGCCCCAGGACCACGCCGAGGAGCGCCCAGCGCCCGCCGTCGGACCGGGGCAGGCGCGGCGTCACGAACCGCGATTCGCCTCGCGGCCGGTCCGCCGCCGACCGCACGGGGTTCGCCCGGATCCGGGCCAGCGCGAAGAGCGCCAGCGTCCACCACAGCTGATCGAAGACCACCGGCTGGAAGAGGCTGCCGGCTCGCATGTAGACCGGCGCCGTCGCCACCACGAACGCCGCCGCCAGCTGGGCCGCGGTGCCACCGCCCGCCCGCCGGGCGAACGCCGCCGCCAGCACGATCAGCGCGCCGTGGGCCAGCGCGGTGCCGAGATGGATGACCACCAGCGAGTCGCCCAGCAGCCGCTCGGCCTCGGCCACCAGCGCGATGAACGGCGGGAAGTCCATCCGCAGCAGGTGCAGGTGCTCGCCCATGGCCAGGTAGAGGAGCGCGTCGCGGTGCAGCCCGTACGGGCCGAGCGCCGCCACGGCCAGGTGCACCACCACCACCGCGGCGGCCAGCACCACCGTCCAGGGGCTCAGCCCCCACGGGATCAGGCGCCCGAGCCCGCCGCGCGCCACGGGATCAACCTCCGCCCGCGAAGTACGCCGCCGCCTCGAAGAAGCCGACGGTCATGGGCCACGCCTGCACCGAGGCATGGTGGTTGGCCCCGTCGCGGCCGCTCTGCTGCCGCAGGAAGCCGTGCCCGGCGCCGTAGTAGATGTTCGCCCGGTACGCCGCGCCCAGCGCCTCCCGGGCCCGGGGGATCGAGGCGTTGACCCGGGCGTCATCGCCGCCGTAGTGGCCCAGCACCGGCACCCGGACCTCCGCCAGACCCGCCTCGTCCGGCGAGCTGCCGTAGAACGGGACCGCGCCCATGATGTCGTCGTAGCGGGTGGCGTGCTCGAAGCTCGCGCTCCCGCCCCAGCAGAAGCCCGTGATCCCGTACAGCGGACGCGCCGCGTCCAGCCCCATGGCGTACTCCGCCACCGCCCGGATATGACGGTGCACCCGGTCTTCGTCCAACCCCCGGATGGCCGCCACCGCCGCCTGCTGCTCCGGGTCACCCGCCTCGTCCGTCGGCACGCCCTCCATGGTCAGCAGGTCCGGCGCGATGGCGATGAAGCCGTCCGCCGCCGCCTGGTCCACCACCGCCCGGATCCAGTTCGTCAACCCGTAGATCTCGTGGATCACCACCACCACCGGCGCCCGCTCGCTCCGCTCCGGGTAAACCACCCAGCTTCGTACGCTGTCCCCGTTCTCCAGCCGCACCATGGCCCACTCGCCGTGCCGTGGCGACGTGTTCAGCCGCTCCACCGCGCCCTCGGCGCCGGGCGGCAGCCAGTCGTACCCGTGGGAGTGCGTCTCCTGCGCCGCCGCCGGCGCACCGAGGATGGACAGGAGAAGGGAGAGGCCCAGGGCGAGCGCCGCCGAGCCCCGGGTCAGGTGTGTACGGTGTGTCGTGGATTCGTGCATGGCTTCGCCTCCGGTTCGGGGGACAGGACCGCAAGATGGACCCGGCAGCGGGCGGTCACAAGCTTCCGCCGTGGCCGTGCGGGGCGACCCGCGGACGGCGCTGGCCGACGAGTACCCGGTCGTTCGCCGGAGCCCGTGCTTACGGTGACGGGGCGGGCCGGCTATCTTCCTGCGTCGTGACGGCCGGAACGAGGCACGGGGTACGCCGGCCGCCGCATCGCCGGAGACCCGACCCGTACCGTGACCATCCATGCGCCATCGACTCCTGACCGCCATCGTGTGCCTCGCCGCCGCCGCGTGTACCGGCCCGGACCCCGGCGCCGCTGCGGAGCGGGCGGCCGTCGATGCCGCCCTCGACAGCGTCTACGCCACCTTCACCGAGGCGTACGCCCGGGCGAGCGTGCGACTCCTCATGACCGAGGTCTACGCCGACGACGCCTACTACCTTCCGCCCGACTCGCCGGTCCTGTGCGGGCAGGACCAGTTCCGCGGCCAGTTCAGCTTCCTCGAGCGCTACGCCCGGGCCGACGGACCCGGGCCGAGGATCACCTTCGACATCATCGACCGGGACGTGAACGGCGAGCTGGCCTACGACATCGGGGTCTACACCCTCCGCCCGCCGGGGGCGCCCGCCGACGCCGACGGCAGTCGGGGCAAGTTCGTGGTGATCTGGAAGCGCATCGACGGCGAGTGGCGGATCTGGGCGGACGCGTTCAGCCCGGTGGGGGAGACGCCAGAGTAGGCGACGACGCGTTCCGGCCTCGCGGTGTCCGTGCGCCCGGCCGGGCCGCCTCGATCGCGCCCCGTGCGCCAGCCGGCCACGGTCCGTAGCTTTCCGGCCAGCCGAAACTTCCACGCAGCAGCCCGTGTCCGAGCCGACCCGACAGAACCACAGCGAACGCGCCGCCGCCGACGCGAAGGCCTCGCCCGAGGGCTTCGGTACTTTCGCCGGGGTCTACACGCCGTCGATCCTGACCATCCTCGGCGTGATCATGTACCTGCGGTTCGGCTGGGTGGTGGGGAACGTGGGGCTGATCCAGACGCTGGTCATCGTCACCATCTGCACCAGCATCACGGCGCTCACGGCGCTCTCCATGGCGTCCATCGCCACCGACCGCCGGGTCCGGATCGGCGGCGCGTACTACATGATCAGCCGGAGCCTGGGCGTGGAGACCGGCGGCGCCGTGGGCATCCCCGTCTACTTCGCCCTGGCCTTCTCGGTGGCGCTCTACACCATCGGGTTCGCCGAGTCGGTGACCCGCGTCTTCCCGCAGGTGCCCCAGACCATCCTGGCCGCCATCGTCACCGTCATCGTGGCGGTCCTGGCCATCGTCAGCGCCCGGCTGGTGATCCGGACCCAGTACTTCATCATGGCCGCCATCGGCCTCTCGCTCCTCTCGCTCCTGTTCGGTGGGCCCATCGAAGAGACCACGCTCCAGATCCAGCCGGCGGCCGACCCCGCCGCCGGGTTCTGGGTGGTCCTGGCCGTCTTCTTCCCGGCCGTGACCGGGATCGAGGCCGGCGTGAACATGTCCGGCGATCTGAAGGACCCGGCTCGCTCCATCCCCCGGGGCACGCTGGCCGCGCTCCTGACCGGCTACGTGGTCTACATGACGCTCCCCCTGATCCTCTCCACCCGCGCCACGCCGCAGACCCTCATCGAGGACCCGCTGGTCATGCGGCAGATGGCCTTCTGGGGCGACGCCATCCTCCTCGGGGTCTGGGGCGCCACGCTGTCGTCGGCGCTGGGCAGCATCCTGGGCGCCCCCCGGGTGCTCCAGGCGCTGGCCCGCGATGGTGTGCTGCCGGGGTTCCTCCGGTCCCTCGGCCGGGGCGTCGGCCCGCTGGAGGAGCCCCGCACCGCCACCATCGCGACCCTGGGCGTGGCCCTGGCCGCCGTCTCCCTCGGCGAGCTGAACGTCATCGCCCCGATCCTGACCATGTTCTTCCTCGCCTCCTACTTCACGGTGAACCTGGCCGCGGGACTCGAGGGGGCGCTCGGGAGCCCTAGCTTCCGGCCGTCGTTCAAGGTCCACTGGTCGCTCTCGCTACTGGGCGCCGCCGGCTGCATCGTAGTGATGTTCCTCATCAACGCCGTGGCCACGGTGGTGGCGACGGTCATCATCGGTGTCGTCTACTTCTGGCTCGAGCGCCGGGAGATGCGCACGGCGTGGGGTGACGTGCGCCGGGGCGTGCTCATGTCGCTGGCCCGCTCCGCGCTGATCCGCCTCGAGGAAGACGAGCCGGACCCCAAGAACTGGCGGCCCAACGTCCTCGTCCTCTCCGGCGCGCCCACCACTCGCTGGTACCTGGTGGAGTTCGGACGCGCCATCACCCACAACCGTGCGTTCCTGACCGTGGGCACCGTGCTTCCGCCCGGGGCGCGGGACGTGGAGCGGCGGGCCGAGCTGGAGCGGACCATCGGCGATTTCCTGGCCCGGAGAGGCGTCCAGGCGCTGGTCCGCGTGGTCGAGGCCCCCGGCCCGTTCGAGGGCGCCGAACGCCTGGCGTCCACCTACGGCTTCGGTGCCCTGGTCCCCAACACCATCCTGCTGGGCACCACCGAGCAGCCCCACCATCGGGAGGAGTACTGCCGGACGCTGGCCGTATTCCACAAGGCCCACCGCAACGTGCTCGTCCTCCGGCATGATCCCGTCCGCGACTTCGGCGCGCGGAGCCGTATCGACATCTGGTGGGGCGGTCTCCAGGGAAACGGCGGCCTCATGATGGTTCTGGCCTACCTCATACGGACCAGCTTCGCCTGGAGGAACGCCACCGTATGCGTCAAGATCATGGTGCCCGACGAAGACGCCGCCACCGCCGTCCGGACCAGCCTGGCCGCTACCGTGGAGGAGCTCCGGGTCGGCGCCGAGACGGAGGTCCTCGTTGGACCCCGCGACAGCTTCCCCGACGTGCTGCACCGCTCCTCCGCCGACGCCGACCTCATCTTCCTCGGCCTCGCCGCGCCCGACGCCGTCGATGACTTCACCGCCTACTACGAGCGGCTCCAGCGCATGACCGACGGGCTGCCCACCACCGTCTTCGTCCTCGCCGCCGAGGAGCTGGACTTCGCCGGCGTGCTGCTGTAGCAGGGGCTGGACACTGGGCGGGGCCGAACCTGACTTCTCCTGCCGCCCCGCGCCGGGATGAACAGCGCGTCGCCTACTTCGGCTCGACGTGGAACGTCTTGTTCACCACCTGCCACGCCCCGTCGATTCTGAGCAGCGACAGGTAGTCGGTGTAGAGGGCGTGGGGGTAGTCCAGCTCCACCTTCACCACCGCCGCGGTGCCCGCTACGTCCACCATCACGATCCGCCGCTCCCGCTCGGCCTCGTTCGCCGGCGGCTGGCCCTTGAACATGTTCATGTACTGGTCGGCCGTCCACGCCGTGAACTGACCGTTCCGGATGAAGAACAGGTGAGATACCCCGTGGAACACCGGGCGGATATGGCTCGCGTCCCCGGTGGCCTGGGCCCTGAAGTACGCTTCCGCGGCCGCCCGGGCCCCGGCCTCGCCAAGGTCCGAGATGTCCTGGGCGGAGAGGATGGACGGCACGGTGAAGAAGGCGGCCAGGAGTAGCGCAGAGAAGAGTCGTCGCATTGTCGTCTTGTCGTCAGAGGGATCCGGCGTCGAGGCCATCGGCCGACGCGTCAACTACTGCGCAGTGTTGGACGAGCGGGGTCCGTGAAAGGTTGGCCGGGGCAGCCCGTGGGGCCGCGACTCCGCCGGAGAGCTCCGGACGTTTGCCGCGGCGCCCGCTCCGTCGTACCATGTTCCGACGATCCCGGCCGGATTCGACCCCCTGGCGATTTTCCACTGCTTCCGGCCGTGACGGATGCCCGTGTGCGCCGCACCGATCCCCGGGGGAGCCATGTCCGACCGCCGCGCAGCTTCTTTCGCCATCTTCTTCATCCTGCTCGCCCTCACCGTCTGCGGCGAGAGCACCGACGCTCCACCGGTCGAGCGGGCCGACTCGGCCGGTGTCGAGCTGGTCACCTCGCCCGCCGGCGACCGGCTCCTGCCATGGTCGTACGCGGAGCGGTTCGCGCTGGGCGGCGAGGACCAGGGGGCCGAGTCGTTCTACCGGCTGGCGCCCGGCCTGGTGGGGACGGACGCCGCGGGGCGGATCGACGTGCTGAACGGTATGGAGCGGGAGGTGGTGAGCTTCGACGCCGCGGGCGAGCTCCGGTGGGTGGTGGGCGGTGAGGGGGGCGGGCCCGGCGAGCTGCGGAGACCCGGGTCGCTGAGCGTGACCGCCGCCGGCGAGGTCAGCGTGTACGACTACGGCAAGGGCACCCTCGTCCGATGGGACGCCGACGGCAACCTGCTCCCGGAGCTCCGCTTCCCGCACCGGCCGATGCTCGGCGGACGGCACCACGCGCTGACCGCGGACGGATACGTGGTCTCCACCGGCGGCCAGGTCGACGACCAGCGGGCGAACCGCCTCATCGCGGTGTCCGGCGAAGACACCGTGCTGCTGGCCGCGGCGCCCCAGCCGAACCAGGGGATGGTCATGTTCGAGTCCTGCGGCGGCGGGGTCAGCTTCCCGCGCCTCTTCACCCCCGCCGTGGTCTGGGACCACCGGGACGGGCTCACCGCCGTGGCCCCCGCCGATGACTACCGGATCGATCTCTGGCGCCAAGGCCGCGTGGTCCGCAGCGTCCGTCGCTCCGTACCGGTGACGCAGGCGACCCGGGAGCTGGCCATCGCCGAGGCCGGTGAAGGCTTCACCATCAACTTCGGCCGCGGACCGTGCACCGTCCCGCCCGACGAGTACGCCGACGCCCGCGGCTGGGCCGCCACCGTCCCCGCCATCCGCCGCCTCGCCCTCGCCCCGGATGGCGCCCTCTGGGTCGAACGCTGGGTCCCCGGCGCCGATCCCATGCCCATCGATGTCTTCGACGCCGACGGCGCTTACCGCGGGACCCTGCCCGCAGGCTCCGAGTTCCCGGCGCTGCTCCTGCCCGGTGACCGGGCCGGCGTCATCCGGACCGACGAGATGGACGTGAACCGGCTGGTGGTGGCGGACGTGGTGGAGGGCGGGGAAAAGGGGTGGTGAGCCATTCCTGGTACGCGGGCGGCTGGTGGCGGTGGTGATGGCGGTGGCGGAGGATTCGTGAAGTCAGCTTATCCCGTCCCGCCGAAATATACGGGGGTCTTCGACATCTGCAGTGGGTCAAAGGAGCCAGGGTCGGCTCCCGGGGGCTTGGGCGGGGCGGGCGCCCGGTCAACCGCGGAGGCGCCGAGACGCGGAGCATACGCGGAGTTTTTTTTCTTCTGGTTGCGGTGAGGCGGCGCGGCCGGCGGCTCGGCGTAATGCCAGCGAGGCTGCCTTCCCGGGCGGAGACAGTCCCCGACAGCTCGTGTGGGTGATCCCGACCCCGGCCTCCTTGCCGCCAACGCAGAGCTTGCGTCTTCCGCCACCCAGCCTGCCGTGCCCGGATCAAACTCAAAAGAAGTTCTCCGCGCGTACTCCGCGCCTCCGCGGCTCCGCGGTTAACGATGCCTCCGGACCCACGACCCACTCGAAATGTCGGAGAGTCATATAAGGAAAACGATCTTTTCTTAATTCAGAGCCCTTTCCACGTAAGGGAAGCTTATGCGTCTGTCTTGATAAAATAAGATAAACGCGTTTTCCTTATGAAATGGAAACGAGTCGCAGTGCTCGCGCGGGGCGGTACGTCCGTCAGCCTGAGGGATACAGCGCCTTCATCCCCTCCGCCTTCCCACCGGGTGACCTGGTGCTGGACAGCCTGGTGGGACGGCTGGCGGATGCGACGCTGGCTCTGGGCACGCTGGTCGGCTCTGCGGAGATCCTCCCTGACCCCGATCTCTTCGTCTACATGTACGTTCGGCGGGAGGCGGTGCTGTCGAGCCAGATCGAGGGTACGCAGGCGTCGCTGATGGACCTGCTGGAGTGGGAAGCCGAGACGGGGCGGACCGAGCGGCGGGTGGACGTCCGGGAGGTCGCCAACTACGTCGAGGCTCTTCGATACGGGTTGGACCGCGCGCGGGAGCTGCCCCTCAGCGGTCGACTGATCCGTGAGATCCACGGCCGCCTGATGCATGGGGTCCGGGGCGGCGAGCCGTCGAAGACGCCCGACGAGTTCCGGCGGTCCCAGAACTGGGTCGGCGGCCCGTCGCCTGCCACGGCTCGCTACGTTCCGCCAACGGCGGGACCGATGCGGGAGGCTTTCGGCGAGCTCGAGCGGTTCCTCCACACCGACGACTCCCCGACCCTGGTCAAGGTGGCGCTCGCCCATGCCCAGTTCGAGACCCTCCATCCCTTCCTCGATGGCAACGGCAGGGTGGGCCGTCTTCTGGTCACGTTTATGCTGGCGGACGAGGGCGTTCTGCGGGAGCCGCTCCTCTACCTGTCGATCTTCTTCAAGCGGAACCGGCGGGACTACTACGATCGGCTCCAGAGGATTCGGGACGACGGCGACTGGGAAGGCTGGATCGCGTTCTTTCTCGAAGGCGTGGCGGAGGTCTCCCGGGAAGCGACCGCCACCGCCCGGCGGATCGTGCAGCTCCGGGAGGAGACGCGGGCGCTCGTCAACGAGCGGCTGGGCCGCAAAGCAGGGAACGGCCTGGTGGTCCTGGAGAAGCTGTTCCGGCAGCCGTTCGTAACCGTCAACACGGTCAAGGGGTTTACGGGGCTCTCCCAGCCGGCCGCGAACGCCCTGACCAACGACCTGGAAGCGATCGGCGTACTGGTGGAAACCACGGGCCAGAAGTCCTACCGGAAGTTCGCGTTCCGGGAGTATCTCGAGCTGTTCGAGGAGCGGGAAGACCGGGGATAAGGGAATTCCATGAGGTTGCCAGAGCCGCTGTACATCCGCGTCGCCGCCGGCTGTCTCGCCCTGTCCGTCGCGGCATGCGGGCCCGACGCTTCCGCTTCCGGCTGGGCCACCCCCGTCGATACGCTCGCCAACGGCGCCGTGGCTCCGGGTTCGGACAAATCACCCAAACAACGTGTCCGTCCGGGCGTCTCTGGGCGATTTGCTACGCTATGTGTATGAAAGCCCCCAAACATCCCGGGCGGCGCACGGTTGTTTGGGTGATTTGCTACGATATACGTGTGAAAGTCCCCAACCGGACCCCGAGACCGCGGTTGTGTGGGGGATTTTCCCGATCCCTTCGCGCCTTCAAGCCGTTCTTCGTGTCTTCGCGTGAATCCGGAGCTGGGGGTCACGCGCACGCCCGATCCGCGCTAGATTCCCGTCGCCCGATCGGAACCCCGACCCGAACGCAAAGGACGCACGCGAATGATCATCCCGACTCGCGACCTCTTCTCCGTGGCCTACGGCCGCTTCGCCATCGGCGCGTACAACATCAACAACATGGAGCAGGCGCTGGGGCTGTTCGAGGGGCACCGCCGGGCGTCGGCGCCGTTCATCGTGCAGCTCTCGAAGGGCGCTCGGCAGTACGCGAATCCGACGGTGATCGAGGCGATCATCCGGGCGGTCGAAGATCTGCACCCGGAGCTGGTCTTCGCCGTCCACCTGGACCACGGCGACGAGGCGACGTGCTACGACGCCATCGACTCCGGCTTCTACAGCTCGGTCATGATCGACGCGTCGCACGAGCCGTTCGAGGAGAACATCGCCATCACGAAGCGGGTGGTGGAGCGGGCCCACGAGAAGGGGATCAGCGTGGAGGCGGAGCTGGGGATGCTGGGCGGGGTGGAGGAAGACATCCAGGTCGACGAGAAGGATGCCCGCCTCACGGACCCGGACGAGGCGAAGGAGTTCGTCGAGCGCACCGGGTGCGACGCCCTGGCCGTGGCCATCGGCACCAGCCACGGCGCGTACAAGTTCAGCGGCTCGCAGGGCCTCCACTTCAATCGGATCGAGGAGATCCAGAAGCGGCTCCCGGGCACGCCGCTGGTCATGCACGGCTCCAGCTCGGTGCCGCAGGAGGAGGTGGAGCGGATCAACGACGCCGGCGGCGCGCTGGATCCGTCGGCGAAGGGCGTGGATGCCGACCAGTTCGCCCGGGCCGCCGAGCTCGGCGTGACCAAGGTCAACATCGACACCGACGGCCGTCTGGTCTGGACCCGGGTCCACCGCGAGTTCTTCCGCGACCAGCCCGAGAAGTTCGATTTCCGGGCGCCGGGCAAGGTCTTCATCGAGGAGTACGCCGAGTTCATCGTCGCCAAGTCGAAGAAGCTACTCTCGGAGGGGCACCTGGAGACGGTGCGCTCGGATCTGGGGCTGCAAGGAGGCGTGCGGGTCGCTGAAACGCGGTGTCGCCCTAAACCGCCTAGTCGATGACGATCCGCCGGATCTCCCGGCGCATCCGGTAGCGGACCCGGAGCACCAGGAAGAGCGCCACCAGCCCGAGGCCCACGGTGAGTCCCCACCACAGTCCCACCGGTCCGGCGGGGGTGCGGAACCCGAGGTAGACGCCCACCGGCATCCCGATCATCCAGAAGGCCAGGAGGTTGGCCACGAAGGGGGCGGTGGTGTCGCCCACGCCCCGGAGGACGCCGGCGGAGACCACCTGGAGCCCGTCGGCCACCTGGAAGACGCCGGCGATGGGGATGAGCGCCACGGCCACGGCCACCACCTCCGGCTCCCCGGTGTAGAGCGCGGTGAGCGGGCGCGGGAAGAGGAGGAAGAGGACGGCGGTGACGGACATGAACGCTGCCCCCGCCACGAGGGCGGATTTCACGGCGGTGCGTGCCCCCGCGGGGTCGTCGCGGCCCACGGCCTGCCCGACGCGGACGGCGCCGGCCTGGGCGATCCCCACGGGCACCATGAAGGTGAGGGAGGCCAGGTTGATGGCCACCTGGTGGCCGGCCATCTGGGCGGTGCCGAGCCATCCCATCATGAGCGCCACCACGGCGAACGCGCCCATCTCCAGCTGGAACTGGGCGCCGACGGGCGCGCCGAGCCGGAGCATCCGCCAGAGCGGCCGGAGCCGGAGCACCACGCGGCCGGCGGGCTTCAGGTAGGGACCGAGCCGCCGGACGGTGAGAGCGACGAGGAAGAGGAGCATGGTCCAGCGGCTGATGGTCGTGGCCCACCCGGTGCCCACGGGGCCCAGGGCGGGGAACCCCCAGTTCCCGAACACCAGCAGCCAGTTCATGAGCACGTTCACCAGGTTCGCCGCGATGATGGCCACCACGATGGGCCGGACCCGGTCCATGGCCTGGAGCGTCTGGCGGAGCACCACGAACGCGAAGAAGGCGATGATCCCCGGCGTGGCGGCGTGGACGTAGCCGGCGGCCAGGGGGACCACGTCATCGGGCTGGCGGAGCAGGTGGAAGATCGCCTCGGCGGGCAGGAGCGCCACCAGTGAGAGGACGGTGAGCACGGCGGCCATCACCATCCCGCGCTGCATCCCCCGGGCGATGGCCCCGTCGTCGCGCGCGCCCACCGCCTGGGAGATCACCGGGTCGAGGGAGAAGAGCACGCCCATCCCGAAGATGGCGATGAAGAAGAAGTACAGGTGCCCGAGCGCCACGGCGGCCAGCGCGGCCGCGCTCACCCGACCGACCATGAGCGTGTCCACCACTCCCATGAAGATCAGCCCCACCTGCACCGCCACGATGGGCAGCGCCAGGCGGACCAGCGAGCGGAGCTCGGGGAGCGGTGGGAACGGGTTCATGGCGCGCGGAAGGTAGTGGATCAGGCAGCCGGGCGGGAGGCCGGAGAGGATCGAGTTCGACCGCTCGCGCTGCGCGCTCGCTGTTCGACCGGTCGGCCTGCGGCCTCCCTGTTCGATCGCCGCCCTGCGGGCGGCTGTTCGGGGCCGGGTTCAGCGTTCCCGGCGCACCTCTTCCAGGAAGCGGGCGAAGTCCTTCTGGTGGCGGCCCGGCACGGAGTCGGTGCCGGTGGCCAAAAGGCGGCGGAAGAGCCGGTCGGCGATGGCGTCGTCGCCCTGGAGGCGGGCGAGATGTGCGGCGAAGCCGAGGGCCAGGGGGTCCCGGGGCTCGGCCCGGAGGAAGCGGGCCAGACTCGCCCGGGCGGCGGTGGTGTCGTGTGCCAGCAGCTGGAGCTCGGCGATGTGGTAGTGGTCATGGGGCTCCAGGACCGCGGAATCCGCGAGATTGTACATGCTGAGGGCGTGTCTGCCGTACGCACGGACCACGGCGGTATCGCCCTGCTCCCGGGCGCCGGCCATCTGGTTGTAGTAGATCCCCGCCATGTACCGGTAGCGGGCACCCCGGGTCTGACGATCCAGCTCGAAGCTGTCGGACAGGGTGTATATCAGCATCCCGACCACGCCCACGCCCCACGCGCCCCCGATGACCACGAAGCGCCAGAGCCGGCGCCAGCTCCGCTCGCCGTACACCCGCCGAAGCGCGATGGCGATGTATACGCCCGGAGAGAGGAGCAGGGCGAAGGCGACGGTCGAGACGGCGGTCTCCATCCAGCTCCACTCGCCCGTAACGAAGGCGGCCGGGACGTATGCTGCGGTAAGGATCAGGAGGGTGAAGGCGTGGAGGTGGAGGGAGAAGACCAGGTGGTCCACCACGAGGAACCGGGTCCGCAGGTGCAGGATCCAGAGCAGGAACGCCACGATCGGGACCAGGGCCAGGACGCCGAGGGTGAGCAGCGTCTGGAGCCGGCCGCTCGTGGCGTCACGGGCGAGCGCCAGGGGGCTTTCGGGCTCGGCGCTGAACGAGGGCGGCTGCGGCAGATGATCATCGAACGGCAGCCCCAGGAAGAACGCCACCGTGAAGAAGACCACCGATGCCAGGATGTAGAGCTGGACCGGGGACAGGTAGCGGGCCCGGTGCCCGTCGATCCAGTCGGCGGTGAGCTTCCCGGGCTTCGTGAGCAGCACCCGGATCGTGGTGGGCAGCCGCCCGGTCAGGGCCAGCTCCTCCAGCAGCTCCCCCGCCAGGATGAAGACGGACCGCCGGGGATCGCGCTGACGCTGCCCGCACTTCGGGCACCGCGTGCCGGCGTCAGCCATGGCCACAAGATCCTCGCCTGGCCACCTCCGGGCAACGGTCTTCGCATCGGCCGGTGCCTTGCCGCGAACCCGGCCGTTGCCCCGCGAACGTTCCCCCGCCGCTATCCTCGAACCTCGAGATTCGAACCCGCCCCTCCGGCGCCGTCGGCGATGGAACCCCGCCCCTGGCATCATCCCGCCCGTCTGCCCACTTTGCCCGGTCCAGCCCTTCCCGCACATGGACAGACTTCGACCCCCGCACAAGGGACGCGTGACATGAGGATTATCCGAACCTTCCTGGCGATGCTGGCGCTGGCCGTGGTGGCCGCGCCCCTCGCCGCACAGGAATACACTTCATCCACATTCCGGGGGCTGGAGCTCCGGGAGATCGGGCCGGCGCTCACGTCGGGCCGGATCTCGGACTTCGCCGTCAACCCGCACGACCACTCGGAGTGGTACGTGGCGGTCTCCAGCGGGAACGTGTGGAAGACCGCGAACAACGGCGTGACGTTCCGCCCGATCTTCGACAACTACGGCTCCTACTCCATCGGCGTGGTGGCGCTGGCGCCGAGCAACCCGCACATCGTGTGGGTGGGCACGGGGGAGAACAACGCCCAGCGGAGCGTGGCGTACGGCGACGGGGTCTACAAGTCGGAGGACGGCGGGAAGAGCTTCGAGCACATGGGGCTCGAGAACTCGGAGCACATCGGCCAGATCCTGATCGACCCGCGGGACCCGGACGTGGTCTGGGTCGCGGCCCAGGGCCCGCTCTGGAGCGCCGGCGGTGATCGGGGTCTGTACAAGACCACCGATGGCGGCGAGACGTGGGACAAGGTGCTGGAGATCGATGAGTACACGGGCGTAACCGACATCGTCATGGATCCCCGCGACCCGGACGTGGTGATCGCGGCCACGTGGCAGCGGATGCGGAAGGTCTGGACGCTGATCTCCGGCGGCCCCGGGTCGGGGCTGCACAAGACGGAGGATGGTGGCGCCACCTGGCGTGAGCTGCGCAGCGGGCTGCCCGGCGGCGATCACGTCGGTCGTTACGGGCTCTGCCTCTCGCCGGCGAACCCGGACTTCGTGTACGCCGTGGTCGAGGCCGACAACGGCGGCTTCTACCGCTCCACGGACCGGGGCGCGAGCTGGAGCAAGGTGAACAACTGGACCAGCCGCGGGAACTACTACCAGGAGCTGATCTGCGACCCGGCGGACCCGGAGCGGGTCTTTGCCATGGACACCTACACGCGGATCACCACCGACGGTGGCGAGAACATTGACCGGTTCCCGAACCCGAACCGGCACGTGGATGACCACGCGCTCTGGATCGACCCGACCGACACCCGCCACATGATCATTGGCGGCGATGGCGGGATCTACGAGACGTTCGATGACGGCAGCACCTGGGCCTTCAAGGATAACCTGCCCGTCACCCAGTTCTACAAGGTGGCGGTGGACACCGACGCGCCGTTCTACAACGTCTACGGCGGGACCCAGGACAACTGGTCGCTGGGCGGCCCGAGCCAGACGCTGGCGCGAAGCGGGATCAGCAACAATGACTGGATCGTGACCAACGGTGGCGACGGGTTCGAGAGCGCCGTCGACCCGGAGGATCCGAACATCGTCTACGCCCAGAGCCAGTACGGGAACCTGGTCCGCTACGACCGGCGGAGCGGCGAGTCGGTGCCGATCCAGCCGCAGCCGGAGGAGCCGGGCGAGGCGCTCCGCTGGAACTGGGACGCGCCGCTCATCATCAGCCCCCACTCGAACACGCGGCTCTACTTCGCGGCGAACAAGCTGTTCCGCAGCGATGACCGGGGCGGCAGCTGGACGGCCATCAGCGGTGACCTGAGCCGGGGCATCGATCGGAACGAGATCCCGATCATGGGCCGGGTCTGGGGGATGGACGCGGTGGGGAAGAACGCGTCCACGTCCATCTACGGCAACATCGTGGCGCTGACGGAGAGCCCCGTCCAGGAGGACCTGCTCTACGTGGGTACCGATGACGGCCTGATCCACATGACCCGGGACGCCGGACAGGAGTGGACCCGGTACGAAGACTTCCCCGGCGTGCCGGACCGGACCTACGTGAACATGGTCCTGGCCTCGAGCCACGACGCCGGCACCGTTTACGCCGTGTTCAACAACCACAAGAACGGAGACTTCGCGCCCTACGTCCTGAAGTCTACGAGCATGGGCCGGAGCTGGCGCTCCATCGCCGGCGACCTGCCGGAGCGGGGCAATGTGTACGCCATCGCCGAGGACCCGGTGGACCCGGACCTCCTCTTCGTGGGGACCGAGTTCGGCGTCTTCTTCACCCGGGACGGCGGCGAGCAGTGGATCGAGATCAACGGTCTGCCCACCATCGCCGTGCGGGACCTGGCGATCCAGGAGCGGGAGAACGACCTGGTGCTGGCCACCTTCGGCCGCGGCTTCTGGGTCCTGGATGACTACACGCCGTACCGCCACGCCACACCCGAGGTGATGGCGCAGGACGCCCACATCTTCCCCATCGCCAATGCGCTCCAGTACATCCAGGTCAACCGAAGCCGCGGGTACCAGGGTGCCACCTACTTCTGGGCGGACAACCCGCCGTTCGGCGCGACGTTCACCTACTACCTGAAGGACCCGATCCGGACCATCGAGCAGGGGCGGAAGGCGGCGGAACGCGAGGCCCGGGAGGCCGGCGAGCCGGTGCAGTACCCCTCGTTCGAGGAGATGCGCGCGGAGGACCGGGAGCAGGCTCCCTACCTCCTCTTCACCATCACCGATGACGACGGCGAGGTGATCCGGCGGGTGACCACGCGGCCGGGGACCGGGGTCCAGCGGATCACCTGGGACCTGCGCTACGCTCCCGTGGGGCCCATCACCGGAGGGAGCTTCAACCCGTTCGACGATGGCGGCTACGCGCCACTCGTGGCGCCCGGCACCTACAACGTGTCCATGGCCAAAGTGGTGGACGGCGTGCCCACCACTCTCGTCGAGCCGGTGCCGTTCCAGGTGGTGCCGCTGAACAACGCCACGCTGGCCACGGATGACCGTGACGCCCTGGTGGCGTTCCAGCAGGAGGCCGCCGACCTCATGGCCGAGGTCCGGACCGTGGTGGTCCAGCTCGGCGAGGCCGAGGACCGGCTGGCCAACGTCAAGACGGCGGTCCACCAGGCCGGGCTGCCCGTGGAGCTGTTGGCCGAGGCGCGCGCCCTCGAGGATCGGCTGGCCGACCTGGAGATCCCGCTCCAGGGCGACCCGAGCGTGGCCCGGCGCCAGTTCGAGACGCCACCGTCCATCAGCAGCAGGGTGAGCCGCGTGCTCTACTCGTCGTTCAGCGCCACGTCGGCGCCCACCGGGATGCAGCGCAGGCAGCTGCAGATCGCGCGGGACGAGTTCACAGGCCTCCGGCCGCAGGTGGAGAACCTGCTGCAGGACGTGTCGGCGCTGGAGTCCCGGCTCGAGCAGCTGGGCGCGCCGTACCTGGGCGCCGAGTCCGGCGGCTGAGTTCGGCGGCTGAGGTCCGGCGACGGGCCTGAGCCGTCCGCTGGTGAGCCCGAGCCCCCCGGAGCGCAACGCGGCTCCGGGGGGCTCGGTTAGTGGACGATGGTGTCGCCCTCGGCATCCGACGGCTCCGGCGCCTGGACCACGTGGATGGGGAGCTCCCGCTTCAGGTCATTGTCGATCCAGATCAGGATCCGGTGGGCGCCGGTCCGCTGGAGGGGCAGATTCCCGAGCTGGAGTACGTGGTTGACCGGCGTCTTGTGCCCGGGCTGGCCGCCGCGCGGGGTGAAGGTCCCGTCGATGTCGAAGACGGACTCGTCGTCCGGGTCACTGAGCTGGACCCGGATGGCGTGCTCGCGGTCGAGCTCGGCGTAGTCGGCCTCGAGGCGGATGACCAGCTGCATCGGTGGGAACCGGGCGGGGAGCTGGCGGGCGAAGACCCGGTCGAAGATCCCCATCACGTTGAGCTTGCCTTCCCGGCTCACGTTGGCGGCGTCGGCTACTACGGCGAAGATGACGTCCATAGTGCGTCCCGTTAGAAGAGCTCGAAGTCGTCGTCGTCGACCCGCGCGAGGAGCCGCTGGGTCCGACGCCAGACGCCGTCGATCTCCCGGCGGCTGAGCCCGAGCTGGATCACATCGCCGGTACGGCGGATCCCTTGCCCGGGGTCCGTGGCCGGCCCGGGCTCCATGGCCTGCAGCGTGCCGTCGGAAAGGATCCGGAACTGGGCGACCGTCTCCAGCCGGGCCCGGACCTCCTCTTCGGTCAGCGCCCGAAGCCGCTCGACGGTCTCCTCCGGCAGTCGGTCCACCCGGATCCGGCGCCAGCGCGCGCCCTGGTCGCTCACCGTGGCGTCGAAGGCGATCCCGTTGTCCACCGAGAAGACCCGTGGGCCCGGCTCGATAGACGAGATCAGGTAGTTGCCGATGTTCTGGTCGCTGTGGCGGACCAGGTAGGTGAAGATGTTGAAGTTGGCGAGGTGGCGGGCGTAGACGGAGTCGGTCTCGAGCCGGTCCCGGTCCCAGACGTCGTCGCCGGCGATGCTGAAGAGCCAGTACTGGAGCACCACCAGGATCGATCGGGTGTGGTTGAAGGTCGGCTCCACATCGGACTCGAGGTCCCGGAGCCAGCTCACATCGAACGCCCGCAGGACCGTGGGTGGGACCACGTACTCATGAGCCTCGAGGAAGAGCTTCTGGAGCTCGTACGCCGCCACCTCGTAGCGCGGGTTGTTGTTGTACGCCTCGCCGTGTTTGGGCGCCACGGCCCACTTCACCACCAGCATGGTGCCGTTCTCGAAGGACAGCGCGTTCCGCGACGTGCGCTCGCCAGGCAGGCCGCGCGAGGGCCGCGAGTCCACCACGTCGAAGTGGCCGTAGCGGAGCCACTGCTCCAGCGAGTCGGGCGGGTGGAGGATGTTGCCCTGGGCCGCCCCGGTGCGGGGCAGCGCGAGCGAGAGGGCGAGGGTGGCGAACGCCGCGAGCCGGGCGCCACGCGCCCGATACCGTGTCCGTGTTCTCATGGGTCCTTCCTCCCGTCCGTGGTCACGCCACGCCGTCGGCGGCCGGAGCCCCGGCCGGCGTCTCGGCGGGGTCCCGTTCCCTTCGCGCTTCCGCCGGCAGCCGGATCGGCAGCCGAACGGTGAACGTGGTGCCGACGTCCTGTTCGCTCTCGACCTCGATGCGGCCGCCGTGCCGGTCGACGATCCGGTTCGTGATCAGGAGCCCCATCCCCATCCCCATGCGGGAGCCCTTGGTGGTGAACCCCGGGTCGAAGATACGTTCGATGGTGTCCTGGGACATGCCCACGCCGGTGTCCTCGATCTCCACCACCACCTCATCGCCCTCATGGCGGGTCCGCAGCGTGAGGGTGCCCTGGCCCTCCATGGCGTGGACGGCGTTCACGATCAGGTTCATGAACAGCTGATGGATCTGGTTCGGGTAGCACTGGACCCGCGGCAGCTCGCCGTAGTCCTTCTCCACCCGGATCCCGTCCCTCAGCTCGTGGCTGAGGATGGCCAGTGTGCTCTCCAGCCCCTCGTGGAGGTCGGCGAAGTCGATCTCGGAGCGGTCGACGCGGCCGAAGGTGCGCAGGCTGTCCACCACCTTCACCATCCGGTCTACCGCCATGTTGTTGGTGGCGGTCACGCCGTCGATGGCCTTCACGATCCGGCGCACGTCCTCGAGCTCGTCCTCGTCCACCACCTCGTCTTCCAGGATCTCCTGGAGCCGCTCCAGCGCCCGGGCGATGGTGTAGTGGTTGCTGTGCAGCGCCCCCAGCGGCGTGTTGATCTCGTGGGCCACGCCGGCGATGAGGTTGCCCAGGGTGGCCAGCTTCGCCGAGCCCACCAGCTCCGCCTGCGTGTCCCGCAGCTGCTCGTAGGCGTCCTCCAGCTCATCGTGCGACGTCTGCACGTCCCGCGACATCTCCCGCAGCCGCACGTTCGCGGCCTCCAGCTCCCGGCTCTTCCGGCGCCCGGCCTCGGCGTACCGGCTCACCACCGTCGACAGCCCGATGATGATGGAGGCCGAGACGAAGAAGGCGCCCAGCGCGTACATGGGCTCGCTGTAGCCGGTCTCGATGGCGCTGAAGAGGGCGCCCGGAGGCACAAAACCGAGCGCCTCGCCCAGGATCAGCGCACCGGTGGCCAGCACCGCCAGGAACGACCCCGCCAGCCCCCACGCGCCCGGGTAGAGCATATTCCACTCGATGGCCGGGAAGAGGAGGAAGAGGGTGGCGAGCCAGCTGCTGGCGCCGATGTAGTGGGCCAGCCACGCCGCCACCGCCACCTCCGCGCCGAAGAGGAGGAACCGGACGGAAAAGAAGACGGTGGAGTCCCGGTGGCCGGTGAGCCAGCGGAGCGTGGCGGCGGCGCCCGCGAGCCACGCGATCACCAGGAGGAAGAACCGGGGGGAGAGGGGCAGGCCGAGGGCGATGACGAAGAGGGCGCCGAGGGCCAGCATCCACGCGGCCACCACGGCCCGGGAGTGGATCGGGCGGTGCAGGGGCTCCTCTTCCGCCGTGGGGCCCCGCGGTCTCCAGAAGGACGGAGCCGCGCTCACAGGAAGGCCTGGACCAGCCTTCGTCGGATCTCGAACAGCTCCTTGTGGGCTCCCTCGAGCGCCTGGACCCGGCTGTCCAGTTCGTTGAACAGGCTGGACCGTTCCACACCGTTGCGGATCACGAGCTTCAGGTGTTCGTTGCTCCAGGGCTTCTCGAGGTAGTAGTACAGACCCGCCTCGTTGATGGCCCGGATGGCGTTCTCCTTGTCGGCGTAGCCCGTGAGCAGGATCCGCGTGGCCTGCGGGTTCAACTCCCGCAACTGGCGCAGGAAGGTGATCCCGTCCATCTCCGGCATCATGAAGTCGGCGATGACCACGTTCACCGGCTCCGACTCGGCTTCCTCGATGGCGCGGGTGGGCGAGGTGAAGGTGAGGATCCGGTACGAGGTCTCCAGCTCGAGGAAGCTGCGGAGAGCCGTCGCCACCATCTCCTCATCATCGACGATCATTACGGTGGGTGCCGCGTTCTCTGCCATGGGCCTACGCTACGAGAGTGCGCACGCGACGTGCAAGCCCCTGGAGCAGCCCCAGGGCCAGCTCCGGGTGGTCGGCCAGCAGGTCGTAGAACTCGGAGCGGGTGATCCGGAGCAGGCGCGTAGACTCGGCCACGGTGGCGGTGACCAGGCTGGGCGCCTCGTCGATGAGGGCCCACGTCCCGAACGCCTGGCCCTCGTCCGCCTCCAGCTGCTGCCCGGCCACACCGTCGAGCTCGACCCGGCCCTCCACCACCACGTAGAGGGCGTCGGTGGGTTCGTCCTGCCGGATCAGCACGGTTTCGGGCTCGGCCTCCACCTCCTCCGCGATGGAGGCCAGCAGCGCCAGGTGCGCGCTCCGGGCGTCCTGCAGCAGGTCGATCTTCTGCAGCAGGAAGACCTTCTCGATGAGATCCATGGTGCCTTCCCCGCTTTCCGTTTCCTCCCGGAGCCGGCGCCCGGCCAGCTCACCGATGTCGCCGTGTCGCCCCGGGTCGATGATATCACGCAGCACCGCCCGGCTCCAGGGTCGTTCGATCCCCGCTGTGGCGGCCACCGCCGTGTGGGCGATCCAGGGGTCGCCGTCGCGGAGCAGGGCGCCCATGGAGACGAACGGGTCGGGCTCCTCCAGCGATGCGGTCTCCCCGAGAACGGGCGCGACCCGGTCGAACATGGCCCGGTCCAGTGTTTCCTCCAGC
>CAZSBL010000012.1:26688-44197 GCA_964605205.1 uncultured Gemmatimonadaceae bacterium | reverse complement strand
TCCGCCTGGTTCATGAACCAGCTGGCCACCGGTGTGCCGCTGCGGCCCAGGACGCCGGCGCCGTGGGGGTGGGAATCGCTGATCTGGCCCTTGGCCTTGAAGGTGGTGATGACCGGACTGCCGAGCGTCTCGGCCAGCGCCACCACGCGGTCCATGGCCTCCCGTGCGCCATACCCGACGATGATCACCGGCCGCTCCGCCCGCTGGATCCGGTAGACGGCGTGGGTCAGGCTCTTCTCGGGGGGCGTGATCTCCTCGCGGCTGAGGCGGCCATCGGGCTCGCCAGGGGCCTCCACGCCGGCGTCCAGCGTCTGGACCTCGTCGGGGAAGATGAGGTGGGCCACGTTGCGCTTCAGGATCGCGTTCTTCAGCGCCAGGTTGGTCAGCTCCGCGTGGTCGGAGCCCGGCAGGACGGTCTGGCTGAACGCGGCCACCGCCGCGAACGCCGACGCCAGGTCGATCTCCTGGAAGGCCCCGGGACCCAGGACCTGGGTGTTCACCTGGCCGGTCAGCGCCAGGACCGGTGCCCGGTCGACCCTGGCATCCCACAGGCCGGTGAGGAGGTTGGTGGCGCCGGGCCCCGCGATGGACAGACACGCTGCCGGGCGGTTGGCCACCTTGGCGTAGCCGCTGCAGGCGAAGCTGGCGGCGCCCTCGTGACGGATGCCGAAGTAGCGGAGCGCGCCGCGCTCGGCCATGACGCGGATCCCCTCGGCCATACCCAGGTTGGAGTGGCCGACCATGCCGAACACGGCATCCACGCCCCAGTTCACCAGGGTCTCGGCCACCACATGACTGACCGTCCATCCTGGATGGGCCGGGTCCGGGGCCTCGACCTGGATCATGCCATCCTCGACCCGAACGCTCAGGAGCTCGGCCGTGAAGTCGTTGCCCACGCCCTTCCCGGTGTCCACCTCGAAGTCGTACCCGTGCCAGGGGCAGCGGACACAGCCGTCATGGAGGTGGCCCTCCGTGAGAGGACCGCCCTGGTGGGGACAGGCCGCGTCCATGGCGTGCCACTCGTCGTCGTGCTTGACCAGCAGGAGCTTCCGGGGTCCGACCGACACCGGGTGGATCTCGTCGGCGGCCAGCTCCGACTCCTTGCCCACGTCCACCCAGCTGGAGCCGGTGTCCTGACGGGCCCGGGCGGCCTCGGAGATGGTCCGACCCTCCAGATCCCGGAAGCCCGCGTACCAGTGGCTGCCGTCACAGAAGGGCTTGTTCTTCGAACGGCCACAGCGGCAGAGGGCGTAGTGGTCTCCGCTCACGCCCTCGAACATCTCGTGGCCCTCCAGCTCCACCCCGCCGCGCACGTGGTACGGGCCGTGCCTCGCCACCTGGATCTCGGGACGGTCGTGCCAGCTGTCGGTGGTCTCGCCCTTGAGCCGGTAGCTCAGGGCGCCGGACGGACAGCGCTCGATTACCTCGATGATCTCCTGCACCGGGGCGCCATCGGGATCGATCCACGGCTCCGTGCCCTGGCGCCAGACCTTCGGCAGCCCCGCCGTGCAGAACCCCGAGTGGGCGCAGATCCCCCGGTTGTCCAGGATCGTGATTTCCCTGCCCTCGTAGACGTCGAGTCGGTCGGGCTGCCGGCCCTCCTCCTTCTCGTCGGTGAAGCCCATGGTCTCGTGGGTCATGTCGCAGAACGGCTTTTCCTTGCTCTGGCCGCAGCGACACAGGACCATGGAGCTCCGCGTCTCGATGGCCTCCCCGCGAGAATTGCAGAAAGACTCCAGGCCCTTGACCTGGAGATACCCGTCTTTCTGGACCTTGATGACCGGCTTCGCGTGGTTGTCTTCGGACATGGCTGGCACCCGGTGAAGAGGGAACAGGACGGGGCGAGAACCCATGATACGGCGGGCCCGCGTGGATGAAAACCGCAGACCCACGCCGCAGGTTCCCGAGCGCCAGGAGACCTCGCCCTAACGCTCCTCCATCTCCGCCTCCGCTTCCATGCTCAGCTTCCCTCGCCCGACCGTGGCCAGCGCCCGGAGCTCGCCGGAGCGCAGGTAACGGATCGCCGCGTCGCCGCGCGGGTTGCCGTCGACCTCGGTCTCGTCCCAGTCCGGGGCGTGCCCCACGTAGGCCACGGAGACGTCGAACTGGTGGGTCCAGAAAAACGGCACATCGCGGAACGGCTCGTCCTTGCCGAGAATGTTCCTGGCGGCTGCCTGGCCCTGGCGCTGGGCGACCACCCAGTGCTCGATCCGCTTCCGCTCGCTGGTGCGGGCGTCCTTCCAGCGGGCGATGTCGCCGGCCACGAAGATCCGGGGATCGCTGGACCGGAGCTGCTCGTCCACCAGCACTCCGTCGTCGGTCTCCAGGCCGGCGCTTTCGGCCAGCGTGCTGTCGGGGATCACGCCCACGCCGATGACCACCAGGTCCGCGGGGAGCTCGGCCCCGTCCTGCAGCACCACGGCCTCATCGGTGATCTCGGCCGCCGTGGTGCCGAGGTGGAAGGACACGCCGTTGTCTTCGTGCGCCGCCCGGATCGCCTCTCCCAGCTCGGTGCCCAGCGTGTTCTCGAACGGCACTGCTTCCGGGGCGACGACGGTCACGTCGAGCTCCCGGGCTCGAAGCGACGCCGCCACCTCCATCCCGATGAAGCTGGCGCCGATGACCACGGCGCGCTCGGCTGCGTCGGCGTCGACGATGATCCGGCGGGTGTCGGCCAGCGAGCGGAGGGTGTGGACGTGGTCGCGGTCTGCGCCGGGGATCCGGAGCGCGCGGGGAACGCCGCCGGTGGCCAGCAGCAGCGCGCCGTACTCCACGGTCTCCCCGGAGCCGAGGCGGACGGTGCGGGCGTCGGCGTCGATGGCCTCGGCCTCGTCGGCGATGCGCAGGATCCCGTGCTCCTCGTAGAAGCCGTCGGGGCGGAGCGGGATCCATTCCTCGGGGGCGTTTCCCGCCAGGTAGTCCTTCGAGAGGTTCGGCCGGTCGTAGGGCGCGGCCTCGTCGGGGTCGATCATGATGACGCGCCCCTCGTACCCCTGGCGCCGGAGCATCTCGGCGGCGGCGCTGCCGGCGGCCCCGGCCCCGATGATCACCACCGGCTCCGGCGCCTCGGCGCTGCGGCCCCGGGCATCGAGGGGGTCGTACTCGTGTTTCTCACCCAGTACCACGGTGCCACCCTCCATGGTCACGTCCCACTTCGGCACCGGGTTCAGCGCCGGCGCGGTGGCCTCACCCGTCTCCAGGTCGAAGCAGGCGTGGTGCCAGGGGCAGCGGACAGTGCCGTCCTTGATCAGCCCCTCGCCCAGTGGCCCGCCGTAATGGGTGCAGGTGGCGCCGATGGCGGTGACGGTGTCGCCGTCGCGGTAGAGGAGGACCTGCTGGCCGTCGACATGGCCGAGAAACGCCTGGCCATCAGTCAGCCGCTCGAGATCGATGCCACCGGAGAGATCCGGTCCCTGCAACTCCTGCTCGCCGCCCGCCATGGTATCCGTCTCCTGTCTCGTTCGTCGTACCGGGGTTCGGGTAGATCTGGATGCGGGATTCGTGCCGTTTCGGGGGGACCGACCTCCCCGTATGAAGCGGCCCCAACGAGCGACAGGGCCCGCGCCGGGTTTCCGACGGGGCCCTGTCTTCCGGCTCCCCGAGAGTCCGCGGGAGCCAGCGGGGTCGGTGGGGTCGGCGCGCTACTCGCGGCGCATGAGGATCAGGTAGCGCGACGACTGCCAGAACTGCTCCGGCTCGGTGACCTCGAGGCTCGCCCCGGTGAACTGGCCGTCCTCGTCGAGGGTGGTGGCCAGGTACTCGGGGTTGTGCCGCGAGATGAGCTTGTACGTGCCCTGCTGCGGCAGGTCGATGGTGGTGGTCTCCCGGAAGTCCATGGACTGGAACGCGTTGTCGGGCAGGTCGCGCGCCGGGACCAGCGTCTCACCGGCCTTCCACAGGATCAGCAGCACCCGGGCGCCGCCTTCCTCCTCGATCACGCCCTGCTCCATCAGCTCGTCTCGGGTGCCGATGGCCACGTGTACCGTGTAGTACTTCTCCTCGAGGGCACGGAGCGCCTCGGAGAGGTCGGCCCGCTCGGTGGAGAGCATCTCGGCCCGGCTTGACATGGAGTCCAGCCCGGCTACCAGCTGATCGATGGAGTCACGCTGCATGGCCAGCGCCTCGTTGCGCTCCGTGATCACCGCGTCCAGCGAGTCGCGCAGGCTGCTGGACTGTCGGCTCAGGACCCGGATCCGTCGTTGGGCTTCCTCGAGCTGCGAGCGCGTCGATTGGAGGTTGTCGGCCATGGTCGCGATCCGGTCCTGCAGGTTCTCGGGCGCCGTCACCCCGGTCTCGGAGACCTGCGATGCGGCCCGCTCGATGCTCGTGGTGAGCTGCTGAATGGTCTCACTGCGCTCCGCGAGCTCCCGGGCCAGGCTGTCCCGCGTGGTCTGCAGACTGTCGAGCCGCGCCTGCACCTCGGGGGACGGCCCCCGATCACAGGCGGCGAAGGGCAGGATCAGGGCCAGCGCAAGCGCCGAGTGCGCGAGCGATTTCCTATGGATCCGCATGCTGTGCTTCCTTTCACGTGTTGGACAGGTCGTGCGTGGACCGTTCGGTCTCCGGAGCGTGCAAGGTGCAGGCCACCGGGTGGGCATTCTCCATGGGTGATGAGCACGGGGCCGGCGCTGCTCCGTCGCCCCCGCCCGCCACCGTCTCCGTCTCGCATCCACTTCCGTTCGGCCCTATCATTCCCCCGTAGCACCGAACCCAACCACGGACCTCCCGCGACGGAGGAGAGACATGTCGTTCGTGAAAGACCTGGAGCCCACCGCGCTGTGGGCCCATTTCGACCGGATCCTGGAGATCCCCCGGGGCTCCAAGGAAGAAGACCAGATGCGGGCCTACGTCCTCGAGGTGGCCGAGAAGCACGGCCTCGATCACCAGGTGGATGGCGCCGGCAACGTTGTCGTTCGCAAGCCGGGCACGCCGGGCCACGAGGACGCCGACACCACCATCCTCCAGTCCCACCTGGACATGGTGAACGAGAAGAACTCCGACGTGGACCACGATTTCTCGAAGGACCCGATCCAGCCGGAGAAGGACGGTGAGTGGCTCACCGCCAAGGGCACCACTCTGGGCTCCGACAACGGGATCGGCGTGGCCGCCATGCTCGCCCTCATGGAGAGCGACGATGTGGCCCACGGACCCCTCGAGCTCCTCTTCACCATCGATGAGGAGACCGGCCTCACCGGCGCCGCCGAGCTCGATGGCGCCATGCTCAACGGCCGCCAGCTCCTGAACCTCGACACCGAGGAGGAGGACGCCGTGACCGTCGGGTGCGCCGGCGGCGGCGACAGCCACCTTACGCTCCCCGTCTCCCGCACCGCCGCACCCCCGGACACGAAGGCCGTATCCCTCGCCCTCAAGGGGCTCAAGGGCGGCCACTCCGGGATCGACATCCACCTCCAGCGTGGCAACGCGGTCCGGCTCCTGGCCCGGATGATCGACGCCGGGGCCCGGGGGACCAGCTTCCACCTGGCGGCCTTCGCCGGCGGTGACAAGCACAACGCCATCCCCCGCGAGGCCGCCGCCACCGTGGTCCTGCCCGAGTCCGAGGTCGAGGCCTTCGAGCACCGCGCCGGCGAGGAGTACGCCGCCGTGCGGGAGGCGTACGCGGCCGTCGAGCCGGACATGGTGCTCAAGCTGGACGTAGAGGACGCACCCACCGAGGTGCTCGACCCGTCGTCGTCGTGGCGGGCGCTCCACCTGATCCACGGGCTGCCCCATGGCGTGGGCACCATGAGCTACGACATCGAGGACCTGGTGGAGACCAGCACCAACGAGGCGAAAGCCGCTCTCGGCGAGAGCCACCTCGAGATCCTCATGAGCACCCGCTCCTCCGTGGCCAGCGAGCTGGAGGCGCTCCGCAACCGGATCCGCGCCATCGCCCACCTGGCCGGTGCCGAGGTCGAGGAGGAGCAGCCCTACCCCGGCTGGAAGCCCGACCTCGACTCCCACGTCCTCGCGGTCCTCAAGGACGCCTTCGAGGAGGTCAAGGGGAAGGAGCCCATCGTCGAAGCCGTACACGCCGGCCTCGAGACCGGCATCATCGGTGAGAAGGTGCCCGGCATGGACATGGTCTCCTTCGGGCCCCAGATCGAGTACCCCCACTCGCCGGATGAGCGGGTCAAGATCCCGTCCGTCAAGACCTTCTGGGAGATCCTGACCAGGACGCTCGAGAAGCTCGCCTAGCGGCGGACGGCGCGGGCCGGGTCGGGCTCCGGCCAGCGATTCCAGCCTCCGAGGCGCACGCCACGCCCCGATGTCGGTGACGACGTCGGGGCGTCGTGCATCCGGGTTGGGGCCCACCTTCGCGGTCAGGCAGCCGACATCTGGAGTCGGAAACGGAGCCAGGGTCGGCTCCCGGGTACACTGACGGGGCGAACGCCCGGTGAACCGCGGAGACACGGAGACGCGGAGCATGCGGAGCCCACGACCCACTCGAAATGCCGAAGAATCCCCCAAACAACGCGAGTACCGGAGTCCGCTTGGGCGATTCGCTACGATAGGTGTATGGAATCACCCAAAGAACGGCTGGGTCGGCGGATTGTCTGGGCGATTCCCTACGATATTCGTATGAAAATCCCCAACGATCGTGTCGCGAACGCCTTGTTTGGGGAGTTCTCCCGCTCCCATCCGCGTTGCCGCGGAGGATCGCCGCGGAGGATCGCCCCGCTCGTTTCGCCGCCTCTCCCTTGCCCATCCCCCTTTCGAGACGGGGTCACCCGGATAGCCGCACGCCTCGGCGGCGCCGGGCCCCGGGGGCTTGACTGAGCGCCGCAGAAGTTCCATCATTGAATCCGGATATATGAATGAAACCACCGTCTTCCAGCGCCTGAGCAGCCTCTCCGACGAGACGCGGGGGCGGCTGTTGAACGTCCTGGAGCAGCGGGAGCTGACGGTGTCGGAGCTGGTGGCGGTGCTGCAGCTGCCCCAGAGCACGGTGAGTCGGCACCTGAAGATCCTCGGGGACGAGGGGTGGGTGACGAGCCGGGCGGAGGGGACGAGCCGGTACTACCGGCGGACGCGGCGGCTGGAGCCGGACGCCGCGCAGCTGTGGGACGTGGTACGGAGCTCGCTGGCGGGGTCGCCGGAGGCGGCGCAGGACTCGGAGCGGGCCCGGGAGATCGAGGCCCGTCGTCGCACGCGGTCTCAGGAATTCTTCCGCACGGCGGCGGGGCAGTGGGACAGCGTGCGGGAGGAGCTGTTCGGCGCGCACCCGGAGTTTCCGGCGCTGCTGGCGCTGCTGGACCCGTGTTGGGTGGTGGGCGACCTGGGGTGCGGGACAGGTCAGCTGGCGGAAGAGCTGGCGCCGTACGTGGCCCGTGTGGTGGCGGTGGACGAGTCACCGGACATGCTGGAGGCGGCCCGTCGTCGCCTGGAGCCGTTGGAGACGGTGGAGGTCCGCGACGGCCGGCTGGAGGCGCTGCCGGTGGAGGACGGCGAGCTGGACGTGGCACTGTTCTCGCTCGTGCTGCACTACGTGCCGGAACCACGGACGGCGCTGGAGGAGGCGGCCCGGGCGCTGCGCCCCGGCGGGCGGGTGCTGATCATCGACATGGTGGCCCACGGCCGCGAGGAGTACCGGGAGCGGATGGGCCACCAGTGGCAGGGCTTCACGGAATCACAGGTGCGGGAATGGGCGGAAGCCGCCGGCCTCGCCGACGTGCGGTACGGGCATCTGCCGATGGCCGAGGAGGCGGAGGGCCCGCTGCTCTTCGTGGCGACCGGCGAAGCTGCGGATCGAGCGTAGTGGACCGAACGATGGAACTCGAACACTCAATGGCGGAGCAAAGGATGAGCACGACGTTGGCACCGACGGACACAGAAGCGCAGACGCGACCCTCGTACAAGGTGGCCGATCTCGGACTGGCCGATTTCGGCCGGAAGGAGATTGAGCTGGCGGAGCACGAGATGCCGGGGCTCATGGAGATCCGGCGTCGCTACAGTGAGGAGCGGCCGCTGGAGGGCGCGAAGATCATGGGCTCGCTGCACATGACCGTGCAGACGGCGGTGCTCATCGAGACGCTGCAGGACCTGGGCGCTGACGTGCGCTGGGTCAGCTGCAACATCTTCAGCACCCAGGACCACGCCGCCGCCGCGGTGGTGGTGGGCAAGGACGGCTCGCCGGAGGACCCGCAGGGGTGCCCGGTCTTCGCCTGGAAGGGCGAGACGCTGGAGGAGTACTGGTGGTGCACGAGCCAGGCGCTGATGTGGCCGGACGGGAGCGGCCCCGACCTGATCGTGGACGACGGTGGCGATGCCACGCTCCTCGTCCACAAGGGCGTCGAGTTCGAGGAAGCCGGCGAAGTCCCCGCGCACGACCCGGAGACGGAGCCGGAGGAGTGGGGCGTGATCCTGGAGCTGCTCCGGAGCGAGATGGAGAAGGACCCTGAGCGGTGGAAGCGGGTCGCGGCCGATATCCAGGGCGTCAGCGAGGAGACCACCACGGGCGTGCACCGGCTCTATGAGCGGCAGCGCCAGGGGACTCTGCTGTTCCCGGCCATCAACGTGAACGACAGCGTGACCAAGTCGAAGTTCGACAACATCTACGGCTGCCGGCACTCGCTGGTGGACGGGATCAACCGGGCCAGCGACGTCATGATCGGCGGGAAGACGGCCGTGATCTGCGGCTTCGGCGAGGTGGGGAAGGGCTCCGCCCAGTCGCTGCGTGGGCAGGGCGCCCGGGTGGTGATCACCGAGATCGACCCCATCCTGGCGCTCCAGGCCGCCATGGAAGGCTACCGCGTCGACACGCTGGAGAACGTGGTGGAGACCGCCGACATCTTCATCACCGCCACCGGCAACAAGGACGTGATCACGGCGGACCACATGGCCCGGATGAAGGACAAGGCCATCGTCGGGAACATCGGCCACTTCGACAACGAGATCGACATGGCCGGGCTGCGGAAGGTCACCACGCGGACCAACATCAAGCCGCAGTACGACATGTTCACCTTCGACGACGGCCACAGCGTCATGGTGCTCTCGGAAGGCCGGCTCCTGAACCTCGGCAACGCCACCGGGCACCCGTCGTTCGTCATGAGCAACAGCTTCAGCAACCAGGTCCTGGCCCAGATCGAGCTCTGGCAGAACAACGAAGACTACCAGAAGGAGGTCTACGTCCTGCCGAAGAAACTGGATGAGGAGGTCGCACGCCTCCACCTCGAGCACCTGGGCGTCAACCTCACCGAGCTCACCGACGAGCAGGCCGAGTACCTGGGCGTGCCCAAGGAGGGGCCGTACAAGCCGGACCACTACCGCTACTAGGGAACGGCGAACCGCCCGTCGCGTCGGGAGCATGGCTCCGGCGGCGGGCTGTTCGCGTTTCCAGGGGGCTGCCGGGCCCGGCGAGGACGCACTGGCGGCTCGCGCCGGCTCGCCCCAGCTTTCCTGTATGCGACGACACCACAGCCCCGGCCGCCGGGCGCTCCCACGGTCCCCGGCTCCCGCACCGATGGCCCGGCTCCCCCGATGGGGCCGCACGGCCGCCCTCGCCCTTTTCGCGGCACTGGCTTCGTTCGTCCTGCCGGCGCCCGCTGCGGCGCAGCAGACGGACCCGATGGCGGCCGACGCCCTGGGCGAGCCCACCATCATCTACCTGGTCCGGCACGCCGAGACGGTCCCGGGTGGCACCAGCAACCCCTCTCTCTCCGAGGACGGGGAAGCCCGGGCCCGGTGGCTGGCGGTCATCCTGAGCCACGCCCGGCTCGACGCCGTGTACACCACAGACTACGAGCGAACCCTGGAGACGGCCCGGCCCGCGGCGGCGGCCAACCAGGTCGAGTCCACGATCTACGACCCGTCGAACCTGGCCGGATTCGCCCGCCAGCTGCGGGTACAGGGTGGCCGGGCGCTTGTGGTGGGTCACAGCAACACCACGCCCGCGCTGGTAGCGGCGTTGGGTGGGGAAGGGCGACCCCCGATCCGCCCGTCGGAGTACGACCGCCTCTACACCGTGGTCATCCACGGCGACTCCGTCCGCACGGCGATGCTACGGTACTGATGAACACGACGCCGGAGAAGGCGGGAACCGCCGCGGTGGGCCCGGACGGGGGGTCATCGTCCGGCCGCGAGGTCCCACGACCTCCTACCGACGCCATGAAATCGTGACGCCCGGCACCCAATCCGCCAGGTCGTCCGTGAATCCGATCACAAATTGTTAACGGGCGTTGAATATGTCAAGACGGGATATCCCCCACGCTCCGTGGTTTCCGGGATGTCAGCACTTTCCCGACGCACGGTAGCGGGGTCCGTGCCTCGCACCAGCCGGAGCACGGTGCTCCATTAGCCCCGTGGCCGAAAAGATCCTGGTGACCGTCTGCGACCGGTAAGGTGGGCAGCGAGCAGATGCGTCGTCTGGCGGACCGGGGTGTGGAGGTGAAGGTCGGGGCGCGTCGGCCGGAATAGGCGGCGTGCGTCTATATGCAGAGCTTCGCCCGGGGCTTCGTAGCGCGTCAGATCCGTTAGAAGGGCGTGTCGTATCCCTTCGCGAGGCTGCTCGCGGCGATCCGGGAGGGCTGTCGCTCGGCCGTGATGCCGGAGATCGATGCGCTGCTGGGCCGTACCGCTACCTCTTTCCGCACCTTCGCGGAGGAGCACGCCGACAGCTGGCGGTAGTCCCGGCCCGGGGCTGTTAAATCGTTGCGGCGGAACCCCCTACGAGTTTGCGGCCCGGCTGACCGTCTGTGGTGGATTTTCCGACATGCATTTCTGCGGCGAAGCGCTAGCTTCCCTTGAGAGGGGTGGCGCGCGCGCTGCCCGCTGGAGGATCCTCCCGCAGGGAGTCCAACATGTCCGGAAACGCTTTCGAAGCCTGGCCGCTCATTCTTGTGGCCGGGCTGTTTGCCATCGCCCTGGCCGCCGCACCCGCCACCGCGGCGGACCTCGATCCCGAGCGGACGGGCCGGCAGATCTACGAGACCACGTGCGCCGCGTGCCATGGGATGAACGGCACCGGCGCTCCGCGGAGCCAGGTAGGGTTCGAGGCCCCGCTCCCGGACTTCACCGACTGCAGCTTCGCCAGCCGGGAGCCCGACGCCGACTGGGTGGCGGTGGCCCACGAGGGCGGGCCGGTTCGGGTCTTCGACCACACCATGCCGGCGTTCGGCGGGGCCCGCACCATGGCCGAGCTCCAGAAGGCGGTGGAGTACATCCGGAGCTTTTGTGGCGACGACGACTGGCCGCGGGGCGAGCTGAACATGCCCCGGGCCATGTTCACGGAGAAGGCGTACCTCGAAGACGAGGCGGTCTACACGGTGGGCGGCACCACCGAGTCGCCGTTCGCCGTGAGCCACGAGATCGTCTATGAGACACGCTTCGGCGCCCGGAGCCAGTGGGAGCTGGTGGTCCCGTACGGGATGTACGAGGTCCCCGGCACGAACAGCTGGAGCGGCGGGTTCGGTGATATCGCCCTGGGCGTGAAGCACGCGCTCTGGCACAGCGCGGCCAGCGGCTCGATCCTGAGCCTGGCCGGCGAGGTCATCCTCCCGCTGGGCGACGAGGACGACGGGATCGGCAACGGCTACACGGTCCTGGAGCCCTTCGTCTCCTTCGGCCAGCTGCTTCCCGCCGACGCCTTCTTCCAGATGCAGGTGGGGGGCGAGTTCCCGGTGGTGGATGCCGAGCGTGAGGCGTTCTGGCGCGCCGCGCTGGGCAAGACGTTTACCAGCGGGCAGTTCGGACGGGCGTGGTCGCCCATGGTGGAGGTCCTCGGCGCCACGGCGCTCGAGGCGCGGGCCGAAGTGCACTGGGAAGTGGTTCCCCAGCTGCAGGTGACGCTGAACACCCGGCAGCACGTCATGGGCAATATCGCCGTGCGGCTCCCCGTGGGCGATGACACCCGGAAGCCGGAGGTCCTGGTCTACGTGCTCTGGGACTGGTTCGATGGCGGATTCTTCGAGGGCTGGTGAGGGAGCGATGACCATGAATACTACGTTCAAGACACTGGCATTCGGTATCGGCCTCTCTCTCGTGGCGGCGCCGGCCATTGCGCAGCAAGGGGTTCAGAACCCGCTATTCGATGTAGCCGGGAGCTGCATGGCCTGCCACAACGGCCTCATCGCGCCCGACGGAATGGACATCTCGTTCGGGACCAGCTGGCGGCCGTCCATGATGGCCAACGCGGCCCGGGATCCGTACTGGCAGGCGGCCGTGAAGCGGGAGACCATGGACCACCCCGGGGCGGCCGTGGCGATCCAGGACGAGTGCTCGAAGTGCCACATGCCCATGGCCCGCTTCCAGGCCCACACGGCCGGCCGGGCGTTCGAGTCGTTCGGCAGGCTTCCGTGGCAGCCGGGGCAGGCGGCGCCGCCGCAGGTGCTGGCGCTGGCCCACGACGGCGTCTCGTGCACCATGTGCCACCAGATCGAGGCGGAAGGGCTCGGCACCGAGGAGACCTTCGTGGGCGAGTTCCACATCGATACCGAAACCCCCATGGGCGGGCGGCCGGTCTACGGTCCGTACGACGTGCCGGAGGGCGCGTCGCGCGCCATGCTGAGCTCCGGGCGGTTCATGCCCACGCAGAGCGAACACGTCCGCGAGTCGGGGCTGTGCGCCTCGTGCCACACCCTCTTCACCCACGCCCGCAACGACGCCGGCGAGGTGGTGGGCGAGCTGCCGGAGCAGGTGCCGTTTCTCGAGTGGATGCACTCCGATTACCGCGACGAGCAGAGCTGCCAGTCGTGCCACATGCCGGGGGTGGAAGGAGAGACCACCATCAGCTCGGTGCTCCCGAACCCGCGGCCGGGCGTGCGCCGGCACGTCTTCCGGGGCGGCAACTTCTTCGTGCCCCGGGTCTTCAACCTGTACCGCACCGAGCTGGCTGTGGCGGCGCTCCCGGCGGAGCTCGACGCCCTGATCAACGCCACCGAGCGCTTCCTGGGAAACCGGTCGGCCCGGGTGGCCGTCTCCAGCGGAACGGTGGCGGAGGATCGCCTGACCTTCGAGGTGGACGTGGCCAACCTCGCGGGGCACAAGCTCCCGACGGCGTATCCGTCGCGGCGGGCGTGGCTCCACGTGACGGTCATGGACTCCGCCGGCAGCACCGTGTTCGAGTCGGGTGCGCTCCGGCGCGATGGCAGCATCGTGGGCAACGACAATGACAACGATGCCACGGCCTGGGAGCCCCATTACGCCACCATCGATGACCCCGAGCAGGTCCAGATCTACGAGGTCATCATGGCCGATCACCGGGGGGATGTGACCACCGGGCTGATTTACGGCGTGGAGTACCTGAAGGACAACCGCCTCCTGCCCCGGGGCTTCGACAAGGCGGCCGCGGGGCCGGACATCGCCGTCCGGGGCGGCGCCACCGATGACGCCGACTTCCAGGAGCACGGTGACCGGGTCCGCTACGACGTGGACGTGGGCTACCGTACCGGCCCGTTCACCGTACGGGCGGAGCTGTGGTACCAGCCCATCGGGTTCCGTTGGGCCCGCAACCTCGAGGACTACGACGCGCCCGAGCCGGACCGGTTCGTCCGCTTCTTCGACAGTCTGTCCCACGTGTCGGGCACCGTGCTCGCCGGGACCGAGGCCCGGATCGAGTAGCCCCCGAAGCAGGAGACGCATCATGGCGGATGCCATCGAGTACCGGGTGGTCGGCGATGACATGCAGCTGGTGGAGGTGGCCCTGGATCCCGGCGAGGCCGTTCGGGCCGAGGCCGGGGCCATGCTGTATCTGACCGCCGGGATCGAGATCCAGACCAGCACCGGGGGCGGGGTCTTCAAGGGCCTCAAGCGCGTCTTCACCGGCGAGACGTTCTTCATCACCTCCTTCCTCAATACGGGGGCGGGGAAGGGGGTGGTGGCGTTCGCCGCACCGTACCCGGGCAAGATCATCCCCCTCGACCTGACCGAGCTGGGCGGCCGGTTCCTGGTCCAGCGCGACGGTTTCCTGGCCGCCGCCCAGGGGATCGAGATCGAGGTAGCGTTCACCAAGCGCCTCGGCGCCGGCCTTTTCGGCGGGGAGGGGTTCATCCTCCAGCGGCTGGTGGGCGACGGGCTCGCATTCGTCCACGCCGGTGGCACCGTGGTCCGGCGCGATCTGGCCGCCGGCGAGACGCTCCGGGTCGACACCGGCTGTCTCGTGGCGCTGGCCGATTCCGTGGACTACGACATCCAGTTCATCGGAGGCGTCAGGAACGCCCTCTTCGGCGGAGAGGGACTCTTCCTGGCCACGGTCACGGGGCCGGGGCCAATCTTCCTCCAGAGCCTCCCCTTCTCTCGACTCGCGGATCGGGTGCTCCAGGCGGCACGGTTCGCCCAGAAGGGGGAGAAGAAGGGCGTGGGCGGACTGGGCGGTGACATCCTGGGTGACATCCTCCAGGGAGACTGAATACGGAGCCGGGTCGTGGCACCCTGACATCCCGGCGCGATCACCGCACGGCCCGGGGCTCCGCCGCGGATCAGATCTTGCACCAAGCACCGGGCGGCGACATCGTCGTCGATCTTCGATTTCGACACCCTTGAGGAGGAGGCATACCGTGGCACTGCGTACGGCGAATGCACGATGGGACGGCAACCTGAAGGATGGGAACGGCACGATGCGGTTCGGGGGCGGCGCGTTCGAGGGCGCCTACTCGTTCATGTCGCGCTTCGAGGAGGGGGAGGGGACGAACCCCGAGGAGCTGATCGCCGCGGCGCACGCCGGCTGCTTCTCCATGGCGTTCGCCAATGAGCTGGACCAGGCGGGCCACACACCGGAGAGCGTCTCCACGGAGGCGAAGGTCAGCCTGGTGAAGGGCGATGACGGGTTCGGCATCAACCGGATCCAGCTGGTGACCGAGGCGTCGGTCCCGGGGATCTCCGAGGACGAATTCCTGGAGATCGCAGAGGCCGCCAAGAACGGCTGCCCGGTCTCGAAGGCGCTGGCCGGCCCGGAGATCACGGTCGACGCCACGCTGGTCTGACAGCGCTCCCGCGGCGGGGTGTGGTATCGCGCAGCTCGCGACGCGCAGCTGGCATCGAGCGGTCCCCAGCGCCCGGGATAAGACGTGCGAGCCGAGTTCCCGGCCGCGCACAGACAGACGGCGAACCGCCCCCTCCGACACTTACCGAAGGGGGAGGCTCGCCGATTCTGTCTTCGTTACCCGCCGCTAGTCCAGCGTGTAGTGGACTACGGCCGGCAGCGGATCGTGGCGGACACCGTACAGCTGGCTGCCGTCCGGCGTAACTGCCACCGAGATCAGGCGGGCATCCAGCTGCCACACGTCCACCAGGCGGCCGTTCCAGTCGAAGACGTGGATTCGGTCACCGAAGTTGGCCTTCCCCTCGCCGCGGGTACGCCCGGAAAAGAGGGCGTAGATCCGGGTTGCGGTGGTGGCCACGTCGATGTAGCCGAAGCGGACGGCCATCTCATCCTCTTCCTTCAGGTCCTGCGGCCCGAAATCGTACGGCCGGTCACCCAGCGCCGTGAGCCGCCCATCGGCGTCGTAGATCTCGAGCCGGTCCGCGAAGCGCGAGACCACGGCCCAGCGAGTCCGGTCCGGGTGCGGCTTGAGCCGCGTCTGCATGGTCCTGCGCCACACCTCCCGCCGTGCCTCGCCCGGCTTCACCGGCGGATCGCCGGTCACCCGGAGCAGCCGGCCGTCCGGGCTGAGGTGTGCCAGGCGGCCGTCCGGCATCGCGCCCACCCCCACCAGCCCCTGCGGTGACCACAGGGTGGTGAGGAGCATGGCGTTGGCGTTCAGCTTGAAGGTCCGGTCGGAGACCCACCGATCGTCCTCGAAATCCCGGGCCAGGTCGACCCGCGTCACCCGCTGCAGCGTGGGGTCGTGGATCAACAGCTCACCCGACGGATCGATGACGTCGATGGAGAAGATGCTCTCGAACTCGCGGGGGCCCCGGCCGGTGGTCCCGAAGGATCGCTCGACCGTACCGTCTTCACGTCGCAGCACACGGACGTGATGGTCGGCGAAGTCATCGGCCAGGATCAACCGATCGCCCGCCACGGCCACCGCCATGGGCAGCGCCAGCGACTCGGACTGGTGGAGTAGCGCACCGTTCAGCATCCGACTGGGCGCCACACTGTTCCCGACGTCGGCTTCCGCTACCGACGGTGCCGGGTTGGCCGGCAGCTCCCGGAGGCTGGCGCCGAGGAGCAGGAGCCCGAGCACGGGGAGGCTCAGAAGGATGACGTTCCTGGAGAAGGTCATGGGAACATCCCTCATTCGATCTCCACTTTGCAGCCCGAAGCGCTCTTGTAGTGATTGAGCAATCTGTCGTCCCCGTCATCGCAGACCGATCCCAGCTCGCGACAGCAGGTCTCCTCGGCGCACGCGTCGGTGACTGTCACAGGTGCCGAATCGGCCGGCGACATCGATACCGGGATCAGGAGGGCTGTGGCACCGAGGAACACCGCCGTGAAACGGATCCGGTTCTTCTGCGTCTTCGTCATGCTTGCTCCCTGGTCGGGGTTGCAAAGAAAGGGACACAGCCGCCATGGCGGTCCGTGTCCCGGGTCCACTGGAAACGCTGTCGTAGCCCGCGCTCTGAATTTCAATCGGCGATCCGTGGCGCCACCTCTGTCCGAAGCGCTGCCAGCTGTCGGGGCACGTCCTCGAAGTCGGACGCGGTGAAGCGGACGCGGCCAGCCGCGTCGATCACGGAGTACGTCGGAACTCCCAGTACGCCGAAGCTCTGGCTGATTTCCCCCGTCCAGTCCACCGTGGCCGGGATCGGGAGGTCGCACGAAGGCCGACCGGTCTGACCGGTGTAGCGGACCAGGACCACGTGGAGCGCCGCATCGCTGATGGCGTTGGCGAGCTTCGGAACCCGCTCCTCGGAATCGTCGCAGCTCCAGTCGAATACCACCACGCCGGCTCGGTCCGGAGAGGTCAATTCCACGTCCGGGAACTGCATCACCGATTCCCGGAGCACGTACCGGGTGAGCTCGGAGCGGGCGCCGGCCAGGAGCCGGGCCCAACGGGGGTCGGCCGTCACGGCGTCCGGGGGGGCTGCCCCCATGGGATCCGCTGCGGCGCGTGCGAACGCTTCCGCGGCGTTGGCCGTGTCACCGATCTCCAGGAGCGTAGCGCCGATGGACTCCAGGGCTTCGGTCTCCCAGGCCAGGGTGAGGCCTTGCCGCGCGAGGCTGTGCGCGGCTTCCAGCCGACCCGTTTCCCGGGCGAGCGCGGCCAGGTGCCCCAGCGCCTTCTGCCGGACCTCGTTCATGTAGCGGGTGTGGAGCCAGGCCACTCGATGCATGGGTCGGTGCGTCGGGGCCAGGAGCAAGGCGTCCGCCGCCTCCTGCGCCCATGTGATCACCTGCTCCGCGGGGAACCTGGCCTGCAGCTCGTCGATGATCGCGGCGAGCTGCAGGGCACCGCGGGCGTTGCGGTAGCGGGGCAGCCAGCGGAGGACTTCCTGCCAGTCGCCGGCTTCCAGGGCGGTTCGCCAACCCAGCTCGGCGAGCTGAGCGATCTCGAACGGGGCCTTCTGCCAGAGCGCCTCGACCCGGGGGAGCGCATCCGAGCGGGTTCGGGTCGTGTCGGTCCAGAGCAGG
>CAZSBL010000012.1:0-26678 GCA_964605205.1 uncultured Gemmatimonadaceae bacterium | reverse complement strand
AGCAGGAAGCTGCGGGCGATGAAGAGGATGGCCCCATCGGCCCCGGCTCGTTCGGCTTGAAGGAGCCAGAACTCGGCGCTGGCGGTCTCGCCCAGCTGGGCGCCGTAGTACGCCATGGCGGCCAGCTCGTCCGGGTCCGACGGTGGCCGCTCGGTAAGGCTGCGCTCCAGGCGCCTGAACCGGTCCTTGTGCGCCGCACGGGCGGAGTCCGCGTTCCGGGCCGATGTTTCGAGCTCCATGACGAACCGGAGGGCCCACCCCCGGGGGGAATCGGGGTACTGCTCCGTCAGCTGCACCGCGGTCTCCAGCGCCGGCAGGCTGTTCATCTGCACGTCGAGGAATCGCTCCCAGAGCGCTGCGGCGGTCGGTCGGCCGCCATCCCCGAACACCACGATGTCCCACAGCCGTCCGTTGTTGCTGTCCAGATTGTCGCCCGCCAGGTCTTCCACGGCGAACGTTGCGTAGACTACGGAATCCGGAAGCGCCAACGATGTCGTGAATACGCCGTCGTCTCCCCGTTCCAGGATCCCGGCGATCTGCTCCCACACTCGACCGTTCTCCGTCCTGTAGCGGGCCTTCAGCGTCAGGAACTCGTCACTGGCGAACTCGAACGCGCCATCGTAATGGACGGTCAGGAGCTCACCGGCGGTGGGCCGTTCCGGCTCGATCCGGAGTCCGCCGTGATCGGCTTCCAGCAGCCCGGTGGTGGCGAAAAGCCCCGCCACGAGGAGCACCAATGCGGCGGCCGCGGCCGGGAGGATGCGGCGGCGGGGTGCGGGCCGGGCTCCCGGTGACTCGAGGGGCAGCAGGACCCGGTCTCCCTCGGCGCGCCGCTCGAGGACCCGGTCGAGGATCTCTTCCGGGACCGGCGGTGTCTCCAGCGAGCGGGCCAGCTGCCCGGCCTGGCGGACGAACGCTACCTCCCGGCGGCACCGGCTGCACCCCGCCAGGTGCTCCGATACCTGCCGCTGTCGGCTCGGGCTCAGCTCGCCATCGGCGAACCGGTTCAGGTCCGCCCAGCTCGGGTGGCGCAAGAACACCATCAGATCCTCCCCTCGAGACGGTCGCGGAGGAAGGTGCGCGCCCGGTACAGGCGGACCGACGAGGCCCCCGCCGAGATCCCGAGCATATCGGCGATCTCGTCGTGGCTGAACCCCTCGATCTCCTTGAGGACGTACACGACTCTCCAATCCTCCGGCATCCGGTTGAGCGCCCACTCCAGCGTCATGCGGGCCTCGACTCGTTCGGGCGAGGCCGTGAGTGTTCGGTGCCGGGTGGCCCGGTCCTCCCACTTGGCCTGTCGCCTGTGCTGTCTCATGTGCAGCAGTGCGGTGCGGGTGGCCACGCGCCGGATCCACGCGCCCAGCTCTCCGGAGCTGTCGTACCCGTGCAGCGCTTCCGGGAGGCCGACGAAGACATTCTGCGTCACGTCCTCCGCGTCGTGGGCCGACTGCGTGAGCCGTACCGCGACCTGATACACCTGGTCCGCGTAGCGCCGGAACAGTCCGGCCAGGGCCTCGGCGTCGCCAATGCGTGCACGTGCGACGAGCCCGGCCTCCGTGGGCTCCGCGGTCATGCTACTCTTAGCATGCTTCGGGGGTTCGGATTCATGCTTTCAATATATAGATGCCGCTCGGCACCGAAATCTTACAAGAAATTTTGAGCCCGCCCGGCGGCGAGGCCAGAATTCTGGTTGCGTGGAGGCGCCGCGGCCGTCGCCATGGGCGCTCCAGGTGGAGCCGGCACGGCGTCTTCGGCGCGGGTCGCGGGGGATCCCGGGTCGACGATGTCGGTCCTTGCGTCGGGACGCCGACGGTGCAAAGATTCTCCCATCCAACCCCAGGGAGGTCGTGTGGTACGCAAGCTTCGCCGGATCCTGCATATGATCGTCCCGGCCGTGGGGATGGCGCTGGTCATCGGCGCCGTGCTCTTCGGCGAGTCCCTGGCGATCCAGCTGTTCCTCGTGGTGGCCGGCCTGCTCCTGACCGAGGCCGGGCTCTGGCGTCTCGCCGATCCGATCCTCCCGGACGAGCGGAAGTACGTGGCGCTGCGAAACGAGGCCGACCATTTCATGACGCTGGTCCGCCAGCTCAACACGGCGGCGGTGGCCCTCGATGAAGGCGACGCCCGCGGCTCCAGGTTCGCCATCGACGAGCTGCAGACCGAGATGCACCGGTCCATCGACCGGATGGTGAGCTTCGCCGGGAAGACCACGGAGGAGATCCCGCCGGAGGAAGCCAGGGAGAAGGCCGGCAGTGACGCCGGCGCCGACTCCGACATGGCCCGGGCCGGCGCCTGAGGCCGCGGCCGTTGTCCTCTCGCGGCGTCCTGCCGGCGCTCCTGCTGGCCACCGTCGCTCCCCTGTCGGCCCAGGTCGGGCCGACAGCCGGCGTGGAGGCCGGCATCTCTCGTGAGCTGGCCCGACACCGGGCCGCCACCCTCTCCGATGTGGCATACCACGCCGCCTTCCGGATCCCGGCCCGCCGGGACAGCGCCATCGCCGGCACCGTGACCCTCGGGTTCCGTAAGTCCGACGACGGCCCGCTGGTCCTGGACTTCGCCGACCCCGGGCGCGTGACCGGGGTCCGGGTGGACGGCGAGCCCGTGTCTCACGGGGTCGAGGCCAACCACCTGCTGGTGTCCGTGCCGCGGGGCCACCACGAGGTGACGGTGGCGTTCACCGCCCTCGACGGACCGCTGAACCGTCGCGACGCGTTCCTCTACACCCTGTTCGTGCCCGATCGGGCGCACGAGGCCATGCCGTCCTTCGACCAGCCGGACATCAAGGCCCGGTTCCGGCTGGAGCTCACGGTGCCCGAAGGGTGGACGGCGGTGGCGAACGGGGAAGAGGTGAGCCGGGAAGCTGCGGGCGATCGCGTCGTCTACCAGTTCGCCGAGACGGAGCCGCTGCCCACGTACCTGTTCGCGTTCGCGGCGGGCGAGTTCGAGGTGGTGGAGCGGGAGCGGGCGGGCCGGAAGATGCGGCTGTTGCACCGGGAGACCGACTCCACCAAGGTAGCCCGCAACCTTCAGACGCTCTTCGATCTCCACGGCGCGGCGCTCGAGTGGCTCGAGGACTACACGGGGATTTCGTACCCGTTCGGGAAGTTCGACTTCGTGGCGATCCCGTCGTTCCAGTACGGGGGGATGGAGCACCCGGGCGCCATCCTGTACCGGGCCTCGAGCCTCTTCCTCGACGAGTCCGCCACCCGCAACCAGGAGCTGGGGCGGGCCAGCGTCATCGCCCACGAGACGGCCCACATGTGGTTCGGCGACCTGGTCACCATGGAGTGGTTCGACGATGTCTGGATGAAGGAGGTCTTCGCCAACTTCATGGCGGCGAAGATCGTGAACCCGTCGTTCCCGGAGCTGGACCACGAGCTTCGCTTCCTGCTGGCCCACTACCCGTCGGCGTACTCCGTGGACCGGACGCCGGGCGCGAACCCGATCCGGCAGACGCTGGAGAACCTGAACGAGGCCGGGAGCCTCTACGGCGCCATCATCTACCAGAAGGCGCCCATCGTGATGCGCCAGCTGGAGCGGCTGACGGGAGAGGCCCCGTTCCAGCGCGCCGTTCGACGCTACCTCGAGGCCCACGCCTTCGGGAACGCGTCGTGGACCGACCTGGTGGGGGTGCTCGATGGGGAGACGACGCTGGACGTCCCGGCGTGGAGCCAGGTCTGGATCGACGCGCCCGGGCGACCCTGGATCCGGGTCCACCGCCAGACCGAGCATCCCGATTCCACGCGGGTGACGCTGCACCAGGAGGACCCCCGGGGCCAGGGGTTGCGCTGGGACCAGGTCCTGGACCTCGGCGTCGTCGCCGCCGACTCCGCCACCCGGCTACCCGTGCGGCTGGCCGGCGACTCGGCATTCGCTCGGATCCCGGTGGGGACCGACGCGGTGATCCCGAACGGGGGCGGGCTGGCGTACGGGCTCTTCTTCCTGGACCCCGAGTCGGCCCGGACCCTGGTTCGGCGTCTCTCCCTCATCGGGCCGCCCGTTTCCCGGGCCGCGGGGTGGATCGATCTGTGGGAGCTCATGCAGGAGGGCCGGGTCGAGGCGGAGACCATGTTCGCGCTGGCGCGACGGATCCTGGCCATCGAAGAGGACGAGCTCATGGTCCAGCACGTCCTGGGCGGTCTGTCGGCGCTGTTCTGGCGCTATCTGCCCGTGGAGACCCGGAGCCGGGAGGCCGGCCGGCTCGAGGCGCTCCTGTGGGAGGAGATGCTGGAGGCGCCGTCGTCGTCGTTGAAGGCGGCGTTCTTCAACACGTGGCGCTCGGTGGCCACCACCGATGACGCGGTGCGCCGCATGCGCGCCATCTGGGCCGGCGAGCTCAAGGTGCCGGGACTGCCCCTCTCGGAGCGGGACCGCACCACCCTGGCGCTCCACCTGGCGGTCCGCGAGGCGCCCGGCTGGGCCGACATCCTTGCCGCGCAGGAGGAAGCCATCGAGAACCCGGACCGCAGGGAGCGGTTCCGGTTCATCCGCCCGGCCGTGTCGGCCGACCCCGCCGTCCGGGACTCCTTCTTCACCTCGCTGGCCGAGCCGGCGAGCCGGGCCCGGGAGGAGTGGGTGGTCACCGCGCTGGGATACCTGCACCACCCGCTCCGGGCCGCGTCGTCCCGGAGCTACATCCTCCCGTCGCTCGAGCTGCTGGAGGAGGTCCGGGCCACCGGCGACATCTTCTTCCCGACCCGCTGGCTCTCGGCCACCCTGTCGGGGCACGCGTCGCCCGAGGCGGCGGCCATGGTGCGGGCGTTCATCGAGGCGCACGAGGCCACGCTTCCTCCGCGCCTCATGGACAAGCTGCTCCAGGAGGCCGATCCGCTCTTCCGCGCCGTGTCCATCCGGGAGCGTTAGGCGGCCGCGTCCCGGCGAGGTGAGCGAGACTCCGGCTCAGTCCGGGCCCTGCTCGGCGGCCTGGCGGGCCTCCGCCGCCTCGGTTTTCTGCTGCTCGCGCTGGTCCTCGGCCACGACCTTGCGCTGCTCCTGCTCCACCTGGAACCGGAGCGAGCCCACGCCCTCGCGGAGGATCCGGGCCTTGTTTCGCTGTGAGCCGCCACGCCCGGCCGCGATCTCCATGGCGCCGGCCAGCTGCGACATGGTGTCGAACCCGGCGCCCATGAGGTCCAGCTTGAGCTTGCCGAACGCCCGCTTCATCGGCTGGGACATGCGCTCGGCGACCTTGGCGTTCTTCTCCGCCGCGTACTTTTCCACCATGCCGTACACGTGCTGGACCTTCTCCGCCATGGTCCGCAGCGCCGCCACCTTCATCTGTGCCTTGGGGCTGAGTTTGCCTGCCATGGCGTAAAGTACCACCACGGGAGGGACGCCAACAACTCGCACGGGTGGTAGCGAATGGGCCCTGTGGGTAACTTCGTCGCCGACCCTGAGCCCGACGGAGGAGCATGGAGCAGGCGCTGCTGACGGACCCGATGGCCATCTTCGCCTACATGGCGGCGGTGCTGGGACTGGTGTTCTGGCTCAGCAGCCTGGACCGGCTGCAGAAGCTGTTCGAGATCACGCCGCCGGTCATTTACGCCTATTTCATCCCCACCATCTCGACCACCGTCGGGATCACGCCGCCGGCATCGCCCGTGTACGACTGGATGATCCGCTACCTCCTCCCCGTCGCCCTCGTCCTCCTGATGATCACCATCGATCTGAAGAGCGTGGCGAAGCTCGGCGGGTTGGCCCTCGTCATGGTGGTGGCCGGGACGCTCGGGATCGTCATCGGGGCACCCATCACCATGGCCGTCTTCGGAGGGCTCCTCCCCGAAGACGCCTGGATGGGGCTCGCGGCCCTCTCCGGCAGCTGGATCGGCGGCACCGCCAACATGGTGGCCATCGCCGAGAGCGTCGGCACCCCCGACTCCCTGATGGGGCCCGTCATCGTAGTCGACACCGTAGTCGGTTACGGCTGGATGGGCGTGCTACTGCTCTTGAGCGGCTGGCAGCACAAGTGGGACACCAGGATCAACGCCCACACCGAGGCGCTGGAGGAGACCAATCGTCGCCTGGCCGAGGCCGAGCAGCGACAGCACCCCGTCTCCCTCCCGTGGCTCGCCGCCATCGTGGGTGTCGGCTTCGCCGGTGCCGTGGTGGCCGTATGGCTCGGCGATTCGATGCCGGCCCTCGGCGACCCGACCATCATCAGCCACACCACCTGGGCCGTCCTGATCGTGGTCACGGTGGGGCTGCTCCTCTCGTTCACCCCCATCCGCACCCTCGAGGAGCACGGCGCTTCGCGGGTGGGCTACCTGGCGCTCTACCTGCTTCTCACCGCCATCGGCGCCAAGGCCGATCTCGCCGCCGTCCTCGCCGCACCGGCCTTCCTCGCCGCCGGCGTCCTCTGGATCACCATCCACGTGGTCGTCCTCTTCGGCGTGGCCCGCCTGATCCGGGCGCCCCTCTTCTTCGTGGCGACCGGCAGCATGTCCAACGTCGGCGGCGCCGCTTCCGCCCCCGTCGTGGCCGGCGTCTACCACCCCGCCATGGCGCCGGTCGGCCTGCTCATGGCCGTGGTCGGCTACGTCCTCGGCATCTACGCCGCCCTCGGCGCCGCCTGGCTCCTGGCACTGGTCGGAGGATAGGCCCGCTCGGCAGCCCGGCTCCACCCCCGGTCCCGCGACGCTACCCGCCGATGGGGAGCACCAGCCGCGCTTCGGCCCCCGGGGCGTCGGTCCGATTTTCCAGTGACAGGGTGCCGCCGTGGGCCTCGGCGATCCGCTCGATCCAGGGCCGGACCTCCATGGGTTCGAGCTCCGGGGGCGGGAGGCGGGCGAGGCGGGCGTAGGAGGCCATGAACCGGTTCAGCGCCCTGGCGCGCGCGGCGATCACCGCGAGCCCCTGGCGGACATCCTCGTTGGCGTCCTCGGGCACGGGGTCCCGGGCCACGATGTCCTGGAGGCTCTCGGTCAGCGACATGATCGGGGCCAGCGAATTGTTGATCTCGTGGCCCAGGACTCGCACGAGCCGCTTCCACGCCTGGCGCTCTTCCTCGCGGAGCGCCCGGCTCAGGTCGGACAGGACCACCAGGTGGTGGCGCAGCCCCTCCTGACGGAAAGTGGTCCGGCGCAGCTCCCAGCGGCCGCTCCCCCCGGTGTAGCGCCAGTCGATGGTCCGGGGCGTGTCCCCCGCCAGTGTCTCCTCGAGCCCCAGCTCCGGAGAGCGATGGGGCGTGCGCCCGTGGCTCACATACAAAAGGGCACCGGGTGCGCGGCCCGGTGCCCTTTCACGCTGGGCGGAGCTCTGCCCCGCCTCCAACGTTGTGCGTGAGCGTCTACCTCCGGTCGTGCTGGTGCTCGGCGCGCTCCTGGCGCGACCCGATCATCTGGATGCCCAGCATGGCGAATGCGACCACTATGAAGAGTACGTATCCCATGGGTCCCCCCGCTCGACGGTTGCGTACCTATAATATCAACGTTCGTTAACTAAATCACAACCCTCTTGATCCAGCCCCGGGCGGGAGCGGTGTCCGGGAACGGCGAAGGGCGCCAGGTCTCCGGACCCGGCGCCCTTGTCGGCCTTCTTCGATTCGCTGCTCAGGCGGCGGAGGGGACCCTCGGCTGCGCCTCGGCATGCTCTCCGGGCGGCACAGCCCGGAGGATCGGGAACTTCTTGACCAGGATCAGATACCCCATGATCTCGGCCGAGACGAGCCCGATGGTGACGGCGAGCTCGGGGAGCGCCGGGAAGTACGACCACTCGGGTCCCGGGTTGAAGGCCAGGAGGTAGGTCGAGAACCGGTAGAGTGCGCCGCCGAGCACCACGGTGAGCCCCACCGCCATGAAGAAGCGGGGTCCGCCCTCCCTGCGGAAGAGGAAGAGGGAGAGGGCGGGGAGGAGGAACATCATCATCTCCAGCTGGAAGAGCAGGCTGTACGGGTCCATGGAGAACGCCGCCTGCAGCTGCCCGCGGGCCGCCAGGTCTACCAACCGGAGGATGAAGTAAGTCATGAGCACCCACGCGATGGGTACGGCCAGAGCCCGGAGCATCGGGGTCTCCTGCGGCCGGTTGAAGACCTTGGCCGAGATGCAGCACTCCAGGGCCACGGCCGCGTAGCCCATCCCCACTACCGACACGAGGAAGAGGAGGGGGAGGAGCGGCGTGTTCCAGAGCGGGTGCAGCTTGTGTCCGGCGATCAGCATCAGGCTCCCGAGGGAGGACTGGTGCATGGTGGGCAGGAGCAGGCCGAGAGCGATCAGCCACGGCATCGCCTTTTCCATCTTGGGCGACAGCCAGACCGCGAGCTTCTTGAGCCCGTCCACGCTGCTATCCTGCCACTTCTCCAGGAACGCCGGCGACAGCTCGATCCAGAGCACCATGGTGTAGAGCATGATGCAGAGGGCGACCTCCAGGAGGATCGAGTTGAAGTTCCACTCCGTGAAGTAGAGCGGGATCTTCCAGAAGTTCCACGCCCGACCGATATCGATCAGGACGCTCAGGCCCCCCAGGGTGTACCCCAGGGCGCTGGTCACGATCGCCGCGCGCACCAGGGGGTGGTACTTCCCCCGATTGGCGAGGTAGACCAGGAGCGCCATGGCGTAGCCGCCACACGCCAGCGCCGTCCCCGTCACCACGTCGAAGGCGATCCAGATCCCCATCGGGTACCCGTCGCTCAGGTTCGTGGTGGCGCCGAGCCCGGCGCTGAAGCGCAGGAAGATGGACACCAGCCCGCCGATGAAGAGGACGAAGAGCGCGGCGAAAGGCCAGGTGAACAGCCTGGTGCCCAGCGGCTCCGAGTGCTCGTGCTCATGGGCCGCTTCCTCCACCTGCTCCGCCTCCTTCGCCCGCTTCGCGTTCCGGTTCACCAGCGCGCCGAAGAGCCCGAAGACCGCCAGCGGGGCGATGAAGCCCTTGTAGATCGTGTGCTGGATCGTCTCCGGCAGCGACGGCACCGACTTCGTCCCCAGCTCCGGCAGCCCCATGGCGGTGAACGGTACCCCGGCGCGGGTCAGATACAGCACGCCCGTTCCGCCCCCGTCATCCTCCCCGAACACCTTCGGGTTATAGCGATCCGGGTTCGCTTCGATCCGATCATGGGCTTCCGCCAGAAGCTCCTCGCGGGTCCCGTACGTCAGCGCACCCTCCGCGCACGCCTCCACGCACGCGGGCGGCAGCCCGGCGGCCCGCCGTTCCGGGCACAGCTCGCACTTCTTGAGCTCCGGCGCCGGCGTGTCCCACTCGAACCGCGGTACGTTGAACGGGCACGCGATCTGGCAGTACCGGCAGCCCACGCACAGGTCCGCGTCCCAGACCACGGCCCCGTCCCCGTCCTTGTGCATCGCTCCCAGCATGCACGCGCTCACGCACGCCGGATCCACGCAGTGCATGCACTGCTCCTTGCGCAGCGCACGCTCGCCCCACGCGTCGTACTTCTTCAGTACCGTCAGAGCCGTCGGGCTCAGCTCGTTCTCCGTTCCCCAGTTCTGGCTCCCCGTGTTCTCTGCCGCGCACCCGCGGATGCAGTCCTTGCACCCGATGCAGCGGGTCGAGTCGTATAGAATCGAAACGGCGCCAGGTGCCGGCTGCTTCGGTTCCCGAGCCTGCAGGCTCTTTGGAACCGCCGCAGTCGCTCCCGCCGCCGCCAGTGTATGCAGCGCTGCCCTTCTCGTGATGCCCATGTCCTTCGCCCCCGCTCTTTGAACCGGCCCGGGTAACCCCCTCGGTGCCCCGCGGCCCTGCCGTTCGGTCAGAAGAGGACCGGGATCGGCTCCCGGTCAGGCCTTCCCTGAACTCCCCTCAGACACGCCCTTCGGTGTGCTCCGGGTCGCGACCTCGCATCACGGCCCACTCCACACCCAGCATCACGAATGCGATCAGTATGAACAGTACGTATCCCATTCTATCCTCCTCAGGCGAGCCTCTCCGGACCCGACGGTCCGGCAGGTGACACACCCAGTGGACGCTCTCGCACCCGACTGAGGTGGCCCGGAGAGGCCGTTGCCTGCTGATTTCGTTGGATTCCTCATCACGATCTGCCGGACCGTTACCTGTTTAATTACTGCTCACCGTAAACATTAACACAGTTAACGATTCGCGCAAGGGATAATGTGAAAAAAATCACGGAGGCCGGGAACGGGGCCTGTGACCGGGGCGAAACGGAGGGCGAAACGCAGGCTGAAACGCAGGCTGAAACGCAGGCTGAAACGGCGAGTGGCGCGGGGGATGGGATGGGATGGGATGGGGCAGGTAGGCGCGCCATGCCTGGCGCAAAAAGAGAACGGGGGCGCCGAAGCGCCCCCGTCATGGCGTGTCCCTAGAGTGTCAGGCCCGCGGCGCGCGCTAGGCGCTCCGCTTCAGGTCCATGCACTCGGTGCGTTCCAGGGCGTCGCGAAGATCGTCGATCACCGCATAGACGCCTACGAAGGCTCCTTCCTCGTTTTCGGGTAGCACGTCCAGTTCATAAAGCGCCTCGGTCAGTGCGTGACACAGCTCTTCCTTCATCTGGTCGCAGCACCGACAGCGCCGATCACGGCCTTCATGCGAGCGCCGTTCCATTGTTGCCTCCCGTCTGCCGTCCCACATCCGGGGCCGAAACCCCGTGCGGGCCGGGATGCTACTCATCGGGGACACTCCTTCCATCCCCGTGCGGTCCACCTTTCTCTGTGCTACGAAGTGTGAACCTTATCACAAATATAAACCCCCATCACACGAATGCAATACCCGGAGGCGGTGGACCGATGTTAAAGGTGGGTGTATATTGTGGGGCATTGAAGAATCCCGCCGAGCCGGGGCACCCCCGCCGGCCCGAGATCCCGCGCACAGAACAAGGGGCTGTACCGAATGCCGGATAACGACCAGATCGAACGCATCCAGCAGGTGATGGGTGCGTCGCACCTCTTCTGCACCACGGTGAACGAGCTGCTCGAGCGGACGCTGGAGGCGGCGAGCGACGAGCAGCTGGTGCTGAGCCAGGTCAAGCTCCTGCTGCTGATCTCGCGGCCGGGGCAGCGGTTCAAGGTCACGGACGTGGCGGACTTCCTGGGCGTGACGAACGCGGCGGCGAGCCGTGCCATCGATCGCCTGGTGCAGCGGGATCTGATCGACCGGTCGGTCTCGCCGGAGGATCGGCGGGCGGTGGATCTGGCGCTTACACCGGCGAGCCGGGAGCTCCTCGATCGGTTCGAGGAGCTGCGCAACCGGGAGTTGATGGAGGTGCTGGGAGATTTCCCGGCGGACAAGCTTGAGGCGGCGGCGGACCTGCTGGATGATCTCTCGGTACGGTTGGCGCGGCTGGAAGACCACCACGAGGAGCGCTGCCTGCGGTGCGGGATCCACTTCCGGGACGGGTGCGTGATGCGGGATGTGCTGGACCGGGAGTGCGTGGTCTCGGAGGAGCTGTACGGCGCCCCCAGGGATGCGGACGCGGAAGACGGGGAGGCGATCGCGGAGGCCTCCTGAGCGGGGTGTCGGAGGGGGACGCGGGGTCGAGGGCGAGGTCGAGGGCGGGGTCGAAGGGGCAGTTGCGAGACCCGGAGCGGTGGCAAGGTGCCACGGGCCCGGCGATCGGACCCTGGTGGATCCTCCTCCTCCTCAGCGGCGCCGAGCTACTGGGGATGTCGCTCTGGTTCACAGCCAGCGCCGTCTCCCCCCAGCTGGCGGAGCTCTGGGGCCTCAGCGCCTCCCAGGCCGGCTGGCTCACCACCACCGTCCAGATCGGGTTCGTGGCGGGCACGGCCGTGGCCGCGGCGCTGAACCTGGCGGACATCGTCCCCGATCGGCCGTACTTCGCCGCCTCGGCCGCCCTCGGCGCCCTCGCCAACGCGGCCATCATCATCGCTCCCGGCTACGAGGCCGCCCTCGCCCTCCGCTTCCTCACCGGCTTCTTCCTGGCCGGCGTCTATCCACCGGCCATGAAGATGATCGCCACCTGGTTCAAGGACGCCCGGGGGCTGGCCATCGGGACCATCGTGGGCGCGCTGACGGTGGGGAAGGCCACCCCGTATCTGGTCCACGCCTTCGCCGAGGCAAGCGTGCCATTCGTGGTGGGGACCGCGTCGGCGGGAGCGGCCGTGGCGGCGCTCCTGGTCTTCGTGGGCTACCGCCCGGGGCCGTACCCCTTCGAGCGACGCCCCTTCTCCTGGCACCTCGTGCCCACCGTGCTGCGGCACCGGCCCACCCGGCTGGCGATCTATGGCTACCTCGGCCACATGTGGGAGCTGTACGCCATGTGGACGCTCATCGCCGCCTACTTCGTCCAGGTCTTCCTGGCCGCGGGCAGCCCGCGGGCGATGACGCTCGGCGACGTGGCCGGCTTCGCCGCCATCGCCGCGGGCGGGGTCGGGTCCGTGGTGGCGGGCCGGTGGGCGGACCGGTGGGGCAGGGAGCGGGTCGCCAGCGGCGCCATGGTGGTCAGTGGGGCATGTGCCCTGGTGGCAGGATGGCTCGTGGGTGTTTCACCCTGGGTGGTGGTGCCACTCGGTCTGGTGTGGGGCTTCGCCATCGTGGCCGACTCGGCCCAGTTCAGCGCGCTGGTGACGGAGGTGGCCCCGCCCCACGCCGTGGGGACGGCTCTGACGCTGCAGACGTCGCTGGGGTTCGCGCTGACGGCGGTTTCTATCGCCTTCGCCATCGGGCTGGTCGAGGTTGCGGGGTGGGGCGTGGCGTTCGGGAGCCTGGCCGTGGGCCCGGCATTCGGGATCTGGGCGATGGTGAGGTTGGAGCGGGTACGGCCATAAAGAAACCGTCCCCGCGGGGCGGGGACGGCGTGAATCTATCTTTCGGTGCGACCGTTGCCGGTCGTTTCCTGTCTAGTTCGTCGCGTGCGCCACTCTGCCGACCTGCGGGCGAGTCGGCTTCCCGAAGGAGCCCTCGTACGCGATCAAGCGTTCAATTATGAGCAGCGCAACGGTTACGACTCCAAAATAAACGAGTCCCATTGCATCCTCTTGCTTCATGGAGGTCGTTTCGGTCCGCTCTCGCGGCACCGTTCGACCCCTGTCACTGTCCACATCCGGGCGGTTCGGCCCGGGTTGTGATATGTGTCACGAACCATCGTGCAGCACCCCACAATTGTCAACCCCGTTAACAATCGGGACTCTTCGACGTTTCGAGTGGGTCGTGTGCTCTGGAGGCATCGTTAACCGCGGAGCCGCGGAGGCGCGGAGCACGCGCGGAGAACTTCTTTTGAGTTTGGATCCGGGCAGGGCAGGCTGGGCGGCGGAAGACGCAAGCTTAGCGTTGGCGGGGACGTTCTTCGCCCGGAAAGGCAGCTTCGCGGGCATGCCGTCCCCCGCCGGTGCACCCGGGAGCCGACCCGGGCTCCGTTTCACATCTCCGGGTTCATTACAACTACAACTACGATTACGAGTACAAAACCCGGTGTGCGATCAGCACGTTGATTGACCCGAGCACGGGCCCTTGCCAACAGATCTGTCGAGGACCCGAGCTCTGTTTCTCGGGGAGGTGCGAGACCGTAGGTTGGGGTGGACCCGAGAGAAAAGGGAGCAGCCATGAGCGATGGAGCGGTCCAGGATCTGTATCCGAACGACGTGGCCCACTGCTACGGCTGTGGGCGGTTGAACGACGATGGGCTCCATATCCGGACGAAATGGGAGGGTGGGGAGGGGGTGGCCCGGTTCACGCCGCGGCCGTACCACATCGCGATCCCCGGGTACGTGTACGGGGGTCTGCTGGCCTCGCTGGTGGACTGTCACGCCATCGGGACCGCGGCGGCGTCGTCGATGGCGCGGGAGGGGCTGGTACCGGGGACGGACCCGTCGCCGCGGTTCGTGACGGCGTCGTTGAAGGTGGATTTCCTGAAGCCGACACCGCTGGGCCCGGAGCTGGAGCTGCGGGCCCGGCCGGAGGAGATGGGCGAGCGGCGGGTGGAGGTGAAGGTGGAGGTGTACGTGAACGGTGACGTGGTGGTGCGGGGCGAGGTGACGGCGGTCCGGATGCCGGAGCGGTTCGGGGCGTGAGCCTGCCGTCGATTCCCGGCGGCTGGCCCGGGCTGGAGGCGGAGCGGACGAAGCCATACTTCTCAGAGCTGGAAGCGTTCTTGAAGCGGGAGCGGTCGACCGGGACGGTGTACCCGCCGCGGAGGGCGGTTTTCCGGGCGCTGGAGCTGACGCCCCGGGCGGCGGTGCGGGTGGTGCTCCTCGGCCAGGACCCGTACCACGGGGCGGGCCAGGCGCACGGGCTGGCGTTCTCGGTGCCGCGGGGGGTGGAGAAGCCGCCGTCGCTGCGGAACCTGCTGAAGGAGCGGGCGGACGACGTGGGCCTCGAGGTACCCGCCGGCGGTGATCTGAGTCCGTGGGCGCGGCGAGGCGTGCTGCTGCTGAACACGGTGCTGACGGTACGGGAAGGGGAGGCGGGCTCGCACCGCGGGCAGGGGTGGGAGCGGTTCACCGACGCCGTGGTCGGGCGGGTAGCCGGCGGCGAGGACCCGGTCGTCTTCCTGCTGCTGGGGAACCAGGCGCAGGGGAAGGCGGCGGGCGTGGACCGGGAGCGGCACGCGGTGATCGAGGCGCCGCATCCGTCGCCGCTGTCGGCGTGGCGGGGGTTCTTCGGGAGCCGGATCTACTCCCGGACCAACGCGGCGCTGGAGGCGGAGGGTCGGGAGCCGGTGGACTGGTCGCTGGAGTAGCGTGGGCGGGCCGGCCGGCGGGGCCGTCCTATGCGACGAGGGGCGGGTCGCCGGCTACGGGCTCCCCGGGCCTCCCGGCTTGAGCCCGTCCGGCGTCCGCTGTTCTGCGGGAGGCAGCGTTCCGGGCTTGCCCTCGGTGGCGTTGTAGTAGTAGCGGGTGGTGGGGTAGGCGAAGTCGATGTCGTGGTGCTCGGCAAAGCGGGTGAGGATGTCCTCCCAGATGGCCTGGGCGGTGCCTCGCCGCCGCCGCGGGTGTGTCAGGTAGCGCATGGTGAGCATGACGCCGCTGTCACGGACATCGGTATAGACGGTGGGCGTCAGCGTACTGTAGAAGATCATGAACTGGTGGCTGGCCCTGTGCATCTGTCGCTCGGCTTCCTCCACCACCTCCCGGGCGTGCTGCTGAATGATCTCATCCAGGATCTGCTTGGCCTTCTTCCAGTCGCTCTCGAAGGTGACCATCACCCCGATCTCGTTCCAGATGTACTGCATCCCCCGGGTGTAGTTGGCCAGCGGCTCGCGGAAGACGAGGCCGTTGGGCACGTGGATGATGCGGCCGGTGCTCTGATCGGCGGAGACCCAGTTGCCGATCTCGAGGATGATGAACTGGAAGACCCGCTGGTCGATGACATCGCCGGCGTGGGGTCCGAGTTGGACCCGGTCTCCGACCACGAAGGGGCGGCGCCAGATAATGAAGAGCCAGCCGCCGAGGTTCACGATGGGGTCCTTCAGGGCGATGGCCACGCCGGCGGAGAGGAGCCCGAGGAAGGTGGCCAGCTCCCCGATGCCCTCGGACCAGACGCGCCCGACCAGGATCACGCCCAGGACCACGCTGACATAGGTGACGGTCTTCCGCCAGCGATAGCGGATCCGGACATCCTCCACCCGGGCCCGCATGATCCGGAGCGCCAGTGCCCGGGCGGCCATGACCGCCGCGATGAGGATGACCGAGATCAGGATCGACCGCTGGGTGGGGGGCGCGATCCGGGTGAGGTCTTCGATCCACGCGCTCGTGGTCATCACGGAGTCGGCGGCGGCGGTGTCCTGTACCAGGGCCCGGAGGGTCGCCATGACGGGGCTCACCGGTCCGACTCCGTCAGGATCGGGGCGAGCACGTCGAGGCGGCCGTCGATGCCCTCCGCGGGCTCCAGCCCCAGGAGGTGGGCCACGAGCGGATAGATGTGCACGTTCTCGAACGCCGGGATCTCGAGTCCTGACCGGATCGCCGGTCCCGAGGCCAGGAAGATCCCGTGCATCGGTCGGAAGTACGGGTCCCAGCCGTGGGTCCCGCCCCCGGACCAGGGGCGCCAGTCGCGAGATCGGACTACCCAGCCGGGATCGGCCGCCACCACCAGGTCGCCGATTCTGGGGCTGTCCCGGTAATGCCACCGCGCCGGCGTCTCCGCCTTCCTGTACACGGTGGCGTGGGGGATCCCGTCGAGAGCCCGGCACACGGTCTCGATCCGGGCGCTGTCGTCGGAATAGAGGAGTGCCTGGGTGCCGTTGTAGAGCACGCGCACACCATCGAGGTCCGCGTGGTCATCCAGGTAGACCACGCTGTCCTCGGGCGCCGCGGCCATCCCGTGGTCGGAGAGGATGAGCACGGTGACGTGGTTGGCGACGGGCGAGTTCTCGATCCCGTCGAGGAGCCGGCCCAGGTGTCCATCCAGGAGTGCCACCACGCTGTCCACCGCCGCCGCGTCCGGACCGTGCTCGTGGGCGATGTGGTCCGGCTCGTCGAAGTAGAGCATGATCAGCCGTGGCCGCTCGGCGGCCGGCAGGGAGAGCCACGCCAGGACGCTGTCGACCCGGGCGGCGTAGGCGACGCTGCCGTCGTAGTACTTGAAGTTGGAGGGCTGCACGCCCTGGATCGGAGCCTCGGTGCCGACCCAGAAGTAGCTGGCGGTGCGTACGCCCTGGGTCTCCGCCGTGACCCAGATCGGCTCACCGCCATACCACCGGCCGTCCCGCACCGCATCCCGGTTCCCGATGCTGTAGACGGTGTCCAGGGCCGGGTCGTAGAAGGTGTTGTCCACCAGCCCGTGGTGGCCCGGGTACAGCCCGGTGGCGATCCCGTAGTGGTTCGGGAACGTCTTGGTCGGGTAGCCGGGGATGAGGCCGGTGGCACGGACGCCGTCGCTGGCCACGCGCCGGAAGCTCGGCACGTCGATCCGGTCGATGAAATCGTAGCGCATGCCGTCAAAGGAGACCATCACCACGTGCGAGGTCTCGTCGGCGGCTGGCTCGGGAACGTGGACGGGAGCGGGGTCGGGGGTCCCGCACGCGCTCGCCAGCAGCGTGGCGGCGAGAAGCAGGCGGCGAGCGGTCCGGGAACCCGTGGTCGGGTCGGTGTGGTATGAAGGCATGCCGCTACGGTATCGCGTACCGCGCACCGGATGCAACGTTGGCGGGTCGGGTCGCGTCTAACGCAGTGAGCCGGTGGCCGATTCTGCTATTGAGCCGTCGGGGTCCGCGACGTACGTTAGCGGTCCCTCTGAACTGGTCGGCTTCGGCCGGCTCGCCGACGCATGCGCCGGCGCCTCGCGCGGTCGGTACGGCGCGCCCGGCCCGGCAGCAAGCGACGTTCGCACAGACCAGTCTTTCCCACGGAATCGGATTCCCATGGCAATCTCGAAACGGGTCGTCGGCTTCGGCGCGGCCATTCTCGTGTTCGCGGCGCTGGCGACGGGGGTGTACCTCCGGATCTCTTCGCAGGCCTCGGCGGAGGACTCGGGCGGAGACGGCGCCGGAGGAGCGGTGACGTCCAGCACCTCGATGTTCTCCACGGATGTGGCCATCGCCGTGGAAGGGGCGGAGGTGGTCCGGGACACTCTGGTGCTGTCGGTGAGCGCGTCGGGGCAGGCGGCGGCGTGGCGCCGGTCGCAGCTGACGGCCGAAGTGAGCAGTCGCGTACGGCGGCTCCCCGTGGAGGAGGCCGACCGGGTGGCCGCGGGCGAGCTGCTCGTGGGCCTCGATTCCACGGATATGCAGCTGGCGCTGGAACGGGCGGAGGCCCGCCGGGCGCAGGCGGAGGCCGACTACCGTGAGAAGCTCCTCTTCGATGAGGACCTCGCGCCGGCGGTGCGGGAGGAGCGGGAGCGGGCCCAGCGGCTGAAGAGCGGGCTGACGGAGGCCGAGATCGCCGTACGGGAGGCACGGATCAATCTGGAGCGAACACGCGTGCGGGCGCCGTTCCCCGGACGGATCGCCTCGATCAACGTGGTGCCCGGTCAGCTCGTCGGTCAGGGCGCCGAGCTGTTGACGATCGTGGACATCACGCCGATCAAGGTGCAGGTGCAGGTGCTGGAGGGCGAGCTGGTCCACCTGGCGCCGGGCGGGAAGGCGGAGCTCCGGTTCTCGGCCTTCCCGGACGAGGTCTTCACGGGCACCATCCGGACCATCAACCCCATCGTGGAGCAGCAGACGCGGACGGCCAAGGTGACGGTGGTGGTGGACAACGACGACGGCCGGATCCTCCCGGGGATGTACGCCCGGGTGGAGCTGGAGGCGCAGCGGATCCCTGACCGGATCCTGGTCGCCCGCTCGGCGATCCTCGAGCGGGACCGGCGGACCATGCTCTTCGTCTTCGAGGACGGGCGGGCCAAGTGGCGCTACGTGACCACGGGGCTCGAGAACGACGAGTACGTGGAGATCGTGGAGAACCCGGAGACCGACATGGTGCGACCCGGCGAGGTGGTGCTGACCGGCGGCCACTTCACCCTGACCCACGACGCCAGTGTCCGGCTGGTGGACAACTACCGGCAGGCGGACACGGGGAGGCCGCAGTGAGCGGTTCGCTGCGCTCGGCGCGGTGGGCGCTCGCTGCGCTGGCGCTGGCGCCTGCGGCGCTGGGGGCGCAGGAGGCTTCGTCGGCCGTCCAGGACTCCGCGGTGGAGCTGACCTTCCAGGGGGCGGTGCAGACGGCGCTGGAGAACAACCCGGCGTTCCTGCGGCAGCGCAACGCGGTGGAGTCGGCGCACTACGCGGAGCGGTCGAGTTTCGGGGCGGCGTTCCTGCCGAGTCTGAGCGCTAGCCTGGGCTACCGCGGCAACACGTTCCGGCGGAAGACGGCGGAGGACGACTTCGGCAACCCGATCGGGGGAACGGAATTCGTCGAGAACACCACCAGCAGCGCGAGCCAGGGGGTGAACCTGGGGAGCGTCAACGTGCTGAACCTCCAGAGCTGGCGGGGCTACGGCGCGGCGCAGGCGCAGACCGACGCCCGGGCGGCGTCGGTGGAGTTCCAGGCGGCGCAGCTCCGGACCGCGGTGGGGCAGGCGTACTGGCGGGCGGTGCAGGCGCAGCAGCTGATCGAGGTGGAGGAGCGGCAGCTGGAGAGCGCCCGGCAGCAGCTTGTGGCGGTGGAGGAGCTGCTCCGGGTGGCGGCCCGGCAGCCGACGGACGTGCTGGGCGCCGAGCTTCAGGTGGCGCAGGCGGAGCAGTCGCTTCAGCAGGCCATCGGCAATGCCCGCAAGGAGCAGCTGCTCCTCAAGCAGACCATGGGCGTGGAGCTGGAGCGCACGTTCCGGCTCGCCACCGAGTGGCCCACCGTGTTCGATCCGAACGAGCTGAGCGTGGAGACGCTGGTCCGGCGAGCGGTGGAGCAGGGCCCGCGACTGGCGCAGGAGGCGGCGAATGTGCGGGCGGCGGAGCGACAGCTCGGCGTGGCCCGGGCGGCCCGGTATCCGACGATAAGCGCCAACGGGGGCTGGGGCCGGAGCACGAGCGCCCAGGACTACGACGCGTTCGGCGCCTTCGACCTGCCGAACCAGAGCTGGAGTTTCGGGGTCAGCGTCAACCTGCCGGTCTTCAACCGGTTCAACACGTGGTCGCAGGTGGGGCAGCGAGAGGTGGACCTCGAGAACGCGGAGCAGACGCTGCGCGAGGCCCGGCTCCAGGTCGGGCGGGAGGTCCGGGCGGCGTTGATCGACCTGGAGAGCGCGTACACGGCGGTACGGCTGGCGGAGCGGTCGGCGGAGATCGCCCGGGAGCGGCTGCGCCAGGGCGAGGAGCTGTATCGCCTCGGGTCCATCGGCTATACCGAGCTGCAGCGGATGTTCGATGAGGCCGCGAACACCGAGCGGAACGTGGTGAACGCGTACAGCCAGTTCGCCAACGCGCTGCTCCAGCTCGAGGAGAAGGTGGGTGGCGCAGTGAGGCCGCAGTGAGTCTGCCGCGGCGCTCGATCCGGCGCCCGGTGGCCGTGGCGATGCTCTTCATAGCCGTGGCCTTCCTGGGCATGATCTCCTTCGCCCGCCTCCCCATCGACCTGCTCCCGGACGTCAGCTACCCGAAGCTCATCATCTACACCGAGTATACGGGCGTGGGCCCCGCCGAGGTGGAGCGGTTCGTCACCGAGCGGGTCGAGCAGCAGGTGGCGCGGGTGCCGGGCGTCCAGGAGGTGGAGAGCGTGAGCCGGGAGGGCGTCTCCCTGGTGACCGTCCGGTTCGTGTGGGGCACCGACATGGACTTCGCGGTCCTCAACGTGCGGGAGCGGCTCCAGACGCTGGACAACGAGCTCCCGGAGCAGGCGGACCGCCCGGTGGTGCTGCGGACCGATCCGCGGAGCGAGCCGATCATGGCCATCTCCCTGGCCGGCCAGGCGGACCTCCGGGCGCTGAAGGAACTGGGGGAGAGCGTCTTCCGGCGCCGCCTCGAACAGATCGAGGGCGTGGCCCAGGTGGCGGTCACCGGCGGGCTGGAACGGGAGATCCACGTGGAGGTCGACCCCGCCCGCCTGGAGGCGTACGGGCTGACCGTGGACCAGCTCGCCAGCACGCTGGAAGCGGCGAACTACAGCCTGCCGGGCGGCACAGTGCGCCGGGGCCGGTTCAGCTACCACCTGCGGACGCTGGGTGAGTTCGAGACGGTCCAGGAGATCGGCCGGGTGGTGGTGGCCCGGCCGGGCGCCGGGTCGAGCGGCGCCGGCGGTGGTGGCTCCGGCTCCGGCGCTTCGGGCTCCGGGCAGGACGATGCGGGCACGTCGCCGGCTGGCGTGATCACGCTCCGTGACGTAGCCACCATCAAGGACACGTTCGAGGACCGGGAGTCCATCGCCAAGTACAACGGGCAGGAGGCGGTGGGGCTGCTGGTCTTCAAGGAGAGCGAGTCGAACACGGTCCGGGTGGCGGAGTCGGTGAACGAGGTCCTGGACCAGCTCCGTGGTGAGTACGACGAGCTGCACGTGGACGTGGCCATGAGCCAGGCGGGCTTCATCGCCGACTCCATCTCCAACGTGGTGCAAGCGCTGGTGCTCGGGGGCATCCTGGCGTTCCTGGTGCTGTTCCTCTTCCTGCGCGACGCCCGCTACCCGGTGGCCATCGCGCTGGCGATCCCGATCTCGGTGATCGGCACGTTCAGCCTGCTCGATCTGGCGGGGGTGTCGCTGAACATCATGAGCCTGGGCGGTCTCGCCCTGGGGGTCGGGATGCTGGTCGACAACAGCATCGTGGTGCTGGAGAACATCTTCCGGCACCGGGAGCTCCAGGCGGCCGGGATGGAGGCGGCGTCGCTGGACTCGGCGGCGGTGGGCGCCGAGGAGGTGCAGGGGGCTATCACCGCGGCTACCCTGACCACCATCTCCGTGTTCGGGCCGATCATCTACGTGGAAGGGGTGGCCGGCGAGCTGTTCGGAGCGCTCTCGTTCGCGGTTGCGTTCTCGCTCCTGGCCAGCCTGCTGGTGGCGCTGACGCTGCTGCCTACCATGGCGGCCCGCTGGGAGCTGCACAGCGATGAGCACGTGGGCTGGGTCCGGCGCGGGTTCCGGGCGACTGGCCGGACCGTGGGGCGCGGCTTGAAGGCCGTGTTCGACCCGCCGCTCCGGGCGTTCGACCGGGCCTTCGACCGTTTCGCCGCCTGGTACCACAGAGTGCTGGGTGCCGCGCTGGACCGGCGCCGGCGAGTGGTCGGGGTGACCGTGGTGCTGCTGGCGTTGGCCATCGTAGTCGGGCTGGGCCTCGATCGGAGCGTCCTGCCCGATGTGGACCAGGGCTCCTTCCGGGTACGGGTCGAGCTGGCCAAGGGAACGCCGCTGGAGCAGACCGACGAGCTGGTCAGTCGCCTCGAGTCGCTCTTCCTGGAGCACGACGGCGTGGAGGCCGTCTTCAGCCAGGTCGGGCAGCAGGTGGCGGTGGCCGGGATGGACGAGGCGGAGACGGGGCTTCATACCGCCACCCTCGAGGTGCGGCTGGACGAGCACACGTCCACGGACGCGGTACTGACGGAGCTGCGCCCCCGTCTCCGCCAGTTCCCGCCCGGCGCCGTATCGATCTCAACGGGCCAGGCCACGGCGCTGGGACGGCTGATGGGGGGCGGTGAGGCCGATATCGCCGTGCGCATCCGGGGCGACGACCTGGACGGCGCATTGACTTACGCCCAGTCGCTGGAGCGCGTGCTGGACGAGCTCCCGAGCCTGACGAACGTGCGGCTCGGTGTGGAGCTGGGTCAGCCGGAGATCCAGGTGGAGATCGACCGGGAACGGGCGGCGGCGTACGGGATCGAGACCCGGGCCATCGCCCGGACGGTGGAGCAGTACATGCTGGGCGCCCGGGCCAGCGAATTCGTGGAGTTCGACCGGAAGATCCCCATCGTGGTGCGGCTGCCGCAGGCGGAGCGTCGGTCGCTGGCCACCCTGGACGAGCTGAAGGTTCAGGGCGTACCGCTGCGGGAGCTGGTCCGGACGCGCGAGGCGCTGGGCCCCAGCGAGATCCAGCGGCGGGAGCAGAGCCGGGTCGTGCCGGTATTCGCCGACGTTGCCCAGGGCGGGCTGGCGCGGGCCGTGGAAGACATCCGGGCCGCGGTGTCCGAGCACCCGGTGCCCCGGGGGCTGCGCCTGGAGATCGGCGGGGAGAACGAGGAGATGCGGCGCAGCTTCCGGGACCTGGCCTTCGCTTTCGGGCTGGCGCTCCTCCTGGTCTACATGATCCTGGCCGCCCAGTTCGAGAGCTTCATCCATCCGTGGACCATCCTCCTGAGCGTCCCGCTGGCGCTGGTGGGCGCGCTGGTCTCCCTCTGGATCGCCGGCGCCGGCCTGAACACCATGAGCCTGATCGGCGTGGTGATCCTGGTGGGGATCGTGGTGAATGACGCCATCGTGAAGGTGGACTTCATCAATCAGGCCCGGGCCCGGGGGCTGGCACTCCGTGACGCCATCATGGAGGCCGGCTCGGCGCGGCTCCGGCCCATCATCATGACCACGGTGACCACGGTGCTCGGGCTCACGCCCATGGCCCTGGGGATCGGCCGCGGTGCGGACCTCCGGGCGCCTCTGGCCATAGCCGTGATCGGCGGGTTGATCACCGCCACCGCCCTCACCCTGATCGTGGTGCCGGTGGCGTACGACCTGATCGAGAGCCTGCGGGTGCGGCTGCTGACGCTGGCCGGTCGCTCGCCGGAGGAGATCGGCGTGCCGGGGACGGGGGTGGTGGCCGGTGTGCCGGCCTTCCTGAAGGACGAGGAGGACGAGGGATGATCCGGCTCGCGATCCGGCGTCCCGTGGCCGTGACCATGGCCTACGTGGCCATCGCGCTGCTCGGGTGGGCGGCGTGGCGCAACGTGCCGCTGGAGCTGCTGCCGGAGACGCAGCTGCCGCAGTTGTCGGTCCAGGCCCAGTGGTCGGGTGCGTCGCCCGAAGCGGTGGAGGCGTTCGTCACCTCGCCGCTGGAGGGCGAGATCCAGCAGGTGGCGGGCGTGGACCGGATCACGTCCACGTCTCAGGCTGGATCGGCGAATATCCAGGTCGAGTTCGACCGGGAGACCGACATGGATTTCGCCCGGCTCGAGCTGTCGGAGCGGCTGTCGAACCTGCGCGATGACCTGCCGGCCGGCGCGACGCCGCAGGTGATCCCGTACGTGCCCCGGGAGTTCCGGGAGCAGCAGCGGCCGTTCCTGGAGTACACGGTGACCGGGCCGTTCACGCCGGAGGCGCTCCGGGCCCACGTCCAGGACGTGATCCGTCCCGAGATCACGCAGGTGGACGGCGTGAACGACGTGGAGGTCCACGGTGGCCGGGACCGGCTGCTGGAGATCGAGCTGGACCCTCGCCGGGCGGAGGCGCTGGGGCTCGTCGCCCAGGAGGTCCAGCAGCGGATCATGGACCTCGAGTACGTGAAGGAAGCGGGGTACGTGAAGGTGGGCGGCGGCCTGCGCACCGTGGCGCTGCGGCACCGGGCCGAGTCGGTGCAGGACATCCTCCAGCTCCCGGTACTCATCGACCAGGGGCGCGTGGTTCGGATCCGCGACGTGGCCGATGTCCACGACACCTACGAAGACGCCCGGCAGTATTACCGGATCGACGGGTTCCCGGCCGTCAGCTTCACCGTCCACAAAGAGATCGGCGTCAACGTGGTGGAGGTGGCCGACGCCGTGAAGGCCCGGCTCGCCGAGGTGGAGACGCTGAACCCGCCGGGCACCCGGGTGATCCTGGATGAAGACGAGAGCGAGGCGGTCAAGACCCAGCTCTCGGACCTGCGGACCCGGGCGCTGGTGGCGGCGGTGGTGATCTTCATCGTGCTGCTCCTGTTCCTCGGCTCGCTCCGCTCGGCGGCCATCGTGTTCGCCACCATCGCGTTCAGCGTGCTGATCACCGTGAACCTGATCTACTTCGCCGGGTTCACCCTGAACGTGCTGACGCTCATGGGGATCGCCATGGGCTTCGGGCTCATCGTGGACAACGCCATCGTGGTGCTGGAGAACATCTACCGGCGTCGGAAGCTGGGCGACCGGCCGGCGGTGGCGGCGGAGCGGGGCGCCAGCGATGTGGTGCTCCCGATCCTGGCCGCCACGCTCACCACCGTGGTGGTGCTCATCCCCTTTGTCTACCTCCAGGGCGAGCTCCAGGTCTACTACGTCCCCCTGGCCATCGTGGTGGGCTTCAGCCTCATCGCCAGCCTCTTCGTGGCGTTCAGCTTCATCCCCGGGCTCGCCAGCCGGTCGCTGGGGAAAGTGGAGCCCGACGCCCGGGGCCGGGCGCTGCCGGAGCTGGCCCGGCGCTACGCACAGGACCTGGTGACGGCGTTCGAGGAGGCCGCCGAACGGCGTCAGGCCCGCTGGGCGCGGTGGAAGCCGCGGCTGCTCCGGGCGCTGCCATGGCGCTGGAAGCCGGGCTGGTTCCTCCCGTGGACGTGGAAGCTGAGCTGGTTCCTGCCCTGGACGTGGAGGTGGAAGACGGCGGCCCGGTTCGTGGGTCGGGGCGCGAAGCGGGGGGCGAGGGCCGCCAGAGCCAGGGTCCGGGAGCTTTTCACCGGCCCCACCGGTGACGACGAGCCCGAGCTGACCGCCCGGCCGGTCTGGTACGTCCGGCTCTACGCCGGACTGGTGGGCACCACGCTCCGCCACCCGGCCGTGACCCTGGTCCTGGCGGTGGCGATGCTCGGCGGCTCGTACCACCTGTTCGACAAGTACGTCACCCGGGGGATCCTCTGGGGCAACTGGTGGGGTCAGGACAACTACATCTCGATCCAGGTCCGGATGCCCCGGGGACAGGACATCGACCGGGTCGACCAGCTGACCCGCTACTTCGAGGACCGGCTCAAGCAGATCCCGGAGGTCGAGAAGTTCGTCACCAACGTGTACCCGACGTTCAGCCAGACCCGCGTGACGTTCCCGGACTCCATCGAGAACACCGACATCCCGGTGGCCATCAAGGAGCAGATGCTGGCCTACAGCCACCAGTTCGGCGGGCTCGACGTGCGGGTGTACGGCTACGGGCCGTCGTTCTACGGTGGGGGGAGCAGCCCGCCGAACTACGCCATCCAGATCTACGGCTACAACTACGAGAAGGTACGGGAGATCGCCGAGGACCTGGGCGGGCGGCTGGAGCGGTTCAGCCGGATCCGGGAGGTGGACACCAACTCCAGCGGTCGGTACTACCGGGAGAAGGAGACGGAGCTGGTGCTGGACCTCGACCGGGAGCGGCTCGCGCTTCACGACCTCACCGCCCGGGACGTGGTCTGGCAGGTGACGGCGGCCACCCAGAGCGGGGCGACGAACCGCCCGGTCCGGATCGGCGGCGAGGAGCTGCAGTTCGCCGTGAAGCTGGAGGGGAACCGGGAGCTGGACCTGCTGGAGCTGCAGGACCTGCTGCTCCCGAGCCGGCTGGGCTCCGCGGTACGTCTGGGGGAGGTGGCCCGGCTGGACGAGCGGGCGGTGCTGAGCCGGATCCAGCGGGAGGACCAGCGCTACATCCGCTACGTCTCCTACGAGTTCCGGGGGCCGACCAAGCTCGGCGACGCGGTGCAGGAGGCGGTCATCGAGAACACGTTCCTGCCGCCGGGCTACAGCATCGAGACCGGCACCGACTGGCGCTGGGACGACGAGGAGAAGCGCCAGATCTACGGGGTGCTCGCCATCGCCATCCTCCTTGTCTTCATGACCACGGCCGCCCTGTTCGAGTCGGTGCGCCAGCCGCTCACCGTGCTCCTGGCCGTCCCGATGGCGCTGGTGGGCGTCTTCCTGATCTTCTTCTACACCGGTGCCAGCTTCACCCGTGAGGCGTACGTCGGCGTGATCATGATGGGAGGGGTGGTGGTGAACAACGCCATCCTCCTGGTGGACCACATCAACCACCTGCGGCGTGTGGAGGGGATGGAATTGATGCCCGCCACGCTCCGGGGCACGCTGGAGCGGGTCCGGCCCATCCTGATGACCAGCACCACCACCATCATGGGGCTCCTGCCCCTGGTGCTGTTCAGTGAGAGCGCCAACGAGAACATCTGGAACGCCCTGGCCTACGCCCTCATCGGCGGGCTGGCCAGCTCCACCGTGCTGGTGCTGACGGTCACGCCGGCGCTGTACCTGCTGTTCGAACGGAAGCCGGAGGAGCGACGGCGGGCGCGGGAGGGACGGGAGGCGCGGCTCGGAAGGCTTGCGGCGGCGCCGGAGCCCGGGTGATGGCGGAGCTGCCGGCAGGTCCACGTTCATCGGCTGGCCGGCGACTCCCGACCCGCGTGGTGGGAGCGGACTGGGGGACTGGGGGCGACCGCCGTTGGCCGGCCGGTTGGCTGCGCGGCCTCGCCCTGGTGGCGCTCAAGATCGGAAGAGCACACGTCTGAACTCCAGTCACGCCAATATCTCGTATGCC
>CAZSBL010000011.1:0-44926 GCA_964605205.1 uncultured Gemmatimonadaceae bacterium | reverse complement strand
GACGGCTTACCAACGCCTCATACTACCGCGTCGGGTCGGTTGAAGGGTACAGGGGTATGTCCGATATCGGGGCTGGTTGGAGTGGGGTAATCTGGCATAATGTGAAGACGCTCCGCACGACTGGGTAACTAACAAGAACGCACAGGAGGAGACACGATGAAATCCGCGAAATCATGGATCGCAGGTCTCGCGTTCTCGAATTTGGCGGCGGCTGCGGCATTGGCAGCCGTATTCACTTTCACATCGCCAGAGCCAGTATGGGCCGGCGTGGATATGTGTCTTGTAGAGGACACTGGCTGCGATTGCCTCTGTGCGAGTGGGCCATTCCTGCCTACTGGCTGCTACGGGGTGGATATCGGCGAGTTCAGGTGCCATGCCGGGAGCCAGTGTGATGGGGGATGCGAACCTGAGCAGCAGTAGGATAGGCGGCCAGCGTGCAATCCGAGCGGCGGCGCGAACTGGTGTTTGGAGGTGTCGCGGCTGCTTTGGCCGTCCTGTTGGTGGTTCAATTCGCTGTGGCCCTTGGTGCGCTTGATCGGGAGGTCGAATACGTTGCCTTGGAAGTGGGGAAGGCGCTCCCATTTGATTTGACGGACCTGGCAGGGGATCCGATATCGGATCCCCTGCTACCGGGAGACCGGGGTTGCCATGTGGCGTTCATTGTCGATATCGACTGCGGTGCATGTAATGTTCTGGCTCGCCGGTTCGGCGACCAGGTTCCAAGTGACACTTCGGCCGCTCTCCAACCGCTGTGGCTGCTGACGGGGGATTCACTCTCCGTCACTGCTTGGCTCGCCGATGTCGGACTGCCTCCAAGCCGCATCATGCGCCTATCACCAAGGAGAGAGTTGCCTTGGTCTAGACCTATTGCCGGGGATGTTTGGTTTACCCCAACTCGGCTAGTGCTGACGTCTGCCTTGGAGGTCCGAGACGCGCGGCCGGCAGATTCCCTTCCGAGACCGGATGAACTGGCCCAACTATGCAAAGAGGGTGGGATAGCACCAATGAACATCGAGGAAGCAAAACGGGCGTTGGGGAGATAGGTTCAACCACTATGACATGTCATCAACGGGAGGGCCTGGCAGTGGGGCTGACCACCTTGGTCCTTGCCGTTGGTGGCTGCCACGAGACTTCGCGAGAACCATCCGGGCAGCCCGTCAACGCGTTTGACACGGTGGGCGGGATCGTCGTTGTGGACAACGGGCCTCACGGAGCGTGGGGAGACGCGGAACGGTGGGCCGTCAGGGAGGATTTTCGGGTTGGGAGTCTAATGGCGGAGGACAGCATTGCGTTCGCCAGCGAGCTTCTGACCGCCGGGCTGGCACCGAGTGGTGACATCTACGTTCTGGACTTCATGGCCAGTTCTGCTCTGCGTTTGACCGGTCGTGGCCGGTTCATTGAGCGCATCGGGCGTCCTGGCCCGGGGCCTGGCGAACTCCAGAACCCGTCGGCTATCGCTTGGGACAGCGTGGGCCGTACATGGGTCGCTGACGGTTTCCGCGGACGCTACACCGTCTTTGACGCCAACGGGGAATTCAAGAAAACAGTGCCCCGGCCCATCCATGCGCTGGCCCGCAGGCAACACACTCTCCACATCGAGCCCGACGGTACCATGATCGACGAGCGCGGAAGGTCGGGCGGAGCGCAATTCGTCCGCGTCGATTCCACTGGCGCCATCGGGGAGGAGCTGGTGTCGATCGGTCAGCCGGACGCAGGGTTTCCACGACTCGTACTTCGGCCCAGCCAGAAGGCGATCCGCTTCGTTCTTCGCAATTATCGAGTCTGGAATCGTTGGGCGTTGGCACGGGACACGGCCTTGTGGGTTGCAAGGACTGATGACCTCACCTTATACAAGCTAGATTTGGTTACCGGGGACACCCTGCGCGTTGTCCGCACCGTGCATCGAGACGATCACATCCTGACTGAAACCGACGAGGAAGCCATTCGTCGCGGGCTCCATGAGGTGAACGTTGACCGCGCCGAGGTGGAACTTGCGCGCCCGATCGTTCAATCAATACGCGTACTCTCGGATGGATACGTGCTCGTCCAGATCGTCGAGAACGTGGGGGTGGATGGGACAGCGTATGACGTGTTCGACCCCCGTGGAACGTTCATGGGGACACTGGATATGGGGTTCGGTATTCCCACCAACAGCATGCCAGCGTTTGCCGGTGACACGGTCCTCGCCGTGACTCTCGGAGAGTACGAAGTACCCTTCCTGGTACGGGCGACGATTCAGAACCGCTGATCTACGTCTCGTCCACCAACAGCGCCCCCGACCCCACCACCGCCCCCCGCCACCCCGGCGGGAGCCAGAGCGTGGCGCTGTACTCGTGGATGACGGCGGGCCCTTGCACGACCGCGCCATCGGCCAGCCCCGCCCGCCCCACCGCCCGCGCTTCCACGGCCTCGCCCCGGTAGCGGACGGTGATCGGGCGGTCGGCCGAGGTGGCGGCCGAGTCGCCGCCGGCACTGGCCCCACCCCTCGTCGTCCGGGCTGACGGCACCGCCGTGGCCGGCCCCACCGCCTCGACCCTCGCGGTGACCAGCTCGACGCGGGCGTCGCGGCGGGCGAAGCCGTAGCGGGCCTGGTGGGCCGTGTGGAAGGCCTCGACCCAGCCACCCGGCCCGACCTCGCCCGCGGCCGCTCCGTCGGCCGGGACCCGGAGCTCGAACGACTGGCCGTGGTACCGGACGTCGGCCAGGCGGTGGACGTTGACCTCGTCGGCGGGGATGCCCTCGGCTTCCATGGCGGATCGGGCCTCGTCTTCCAGGGCGTCGTAGGCGGCGGCGATGCGGTCGCCGGCGTCGGGGCCGAGGAGGACGGTGCGGGAGACGTCCTTGCGGACGGGGGAGACGAGCATGCCGTAGGCAGAGAGGACGCCGGGGTCGGGCGGGACCAGGAGCCGGGTGACGCCGAGGCGGGTGGCCAACTCCACGGCGTGGAGCCCGGCGGCGCCGCCGAAGGGGACGAGGGCGAAGTCCACGGGGTCGTGGCCGCGCTCGACGGAGATGACCCGGAGCGCGCCCTCCATGGCGGTGTCGGCCACGGCCAGGATCCCCTCGGCGGTGTGGTCGAGGGAGGCGCCGAGCTTCGACGCCAGGTCGGAGAGCGGGCCCTCGATGGCGGCCCGGTCCAGCGCCCGGTCGCCGCCCAGGAACGCGTCGGCGGGGAGCCGGCCGAGCCAGACGTGGGCGTCGGTGACGGTGACGCGGCCGCCGCCCCGGCCGTAGCAGATCGGTCCGGGGTCCGCGCCGGCGCTCCGGGGTCCCACCCGGAGCGCGCCGCCGGCGTCCACCTCGGCGATGGAGCCGCCGCCGGCGCCCACCGTGTGGATGTCGATGACCGGGACGGCCACCGGCACGTCGGCGATCTCGAACTCCCGGGTGTGGAGCGGGGCGCCGGGGCAGAGCGACACATCGGTGGACGTGCCGCCCATGTCGAAGGTGATGATGTGGTCCACGCCGGCGTCCCGAGCCACGGCCAGCGCGCCCATGACACCACCGGCGGGCCCGCTCAGCACGGTGTGGACCGCCTCGCGCCGGGCCCGGTCGATGGGCACCGCGCCGCCGCCGGAGCCCATGATGCGGACCCGCTCCGCGCCGGACTCGTCGGCCAGCCGGCCGAGATACGCGTCCATCCGGGGTGCGACGTACGCGTTCACCACGGTCGTGGCCGTGCGCTCGTACTCCCGGTACTCCGGCAGCAGCCGGGACGAGACCGAGAGCGGCACGCCCAGCCCGTCCAGCGCTTCCGCCACCGCCTCCTCATGCGACGGGTCGGCGTAGCTGTGCAGCAGGCAGATGGCCACCGACTCGGCGTCCGCCAGATCCCCGGCCAGGGCCTCGAGCTCCGACGGGTCCAGTGGCGTCTCCTCCTCACCCTCGGGCCCCAACCGCCCGGCGATCCCGTGCCGTTCATCACGGTCGACCAACGGCGGCGGCCGGTGGCCCACGATGGCGTACAGCTGCGGTCGGTTCTGTCGCCCGATCTCGATGACGTCCTTGAAGCCGCGGTTGGTCACGAGGGCCACCCGCGCCCCCGTGCGCTCCAGGAGCGTGTTGGTGGCCACCGTCGAGCCGTGAACCAGGACGAAGCCGGACGACGCGCCGGACTCACCGGACCCGCCGGCGCTCGACCCTCGAATCTCACGGATGCCCTTGAGCACCGCCCGCGCCGGATCGTCCGGCGTGGACGGCACCTTGAGCACCGACAGCCGGCCGTCCACGACGGCCACCACGTCGGTGAATGTGCCCCCCGTGTCGACCGCCACGATTGACACCCCGTCCGGCTGTCCTGACATTCGCTGCTCCATGATCCGTCCCGATTTCGACACGTTCGTCCGCCTCGCCGACCAGGGTGACCTGGTGGCGGTGGCCCGTTCGTTCCCGTTCGACACGGAAACGGCCGTGACCGCCTACGCCAAGCTGCGCCGGCCGCCGTTCGGGTTCCTCCTGGAGTCCGTCACCGGCGGCGAGCGCTGGGCCCGCTGGACCTTCCTCGGGACCGAGCCCCGGGAGGCCTGGCGGGTCGAGCCCGGCCCCCGGGTTCGACGCTGGACGCCCGCCGGGGGTTGGGGCGAGCCCGTCGTCGTCGACGACCCCATCGCCGATCTGGCCGAGCGGCTCCGGGCCCGCACCCCGGTGGTCCCACCCGGCGTGCCCCGCTTCTTCGGCGGTGCCGTAGGGTACCTCGGGTACGACAGTGTCCGCCACATCGAGCGCCTGCCCGACGCGCCGCCGGACCCGCTGGGGCTGCCGGAAGCGGTGCTCATGATGACCGACGTGGTGCTGGCCATCGACAATGTGTACGGCAGGGCGACGGCCCTCGCCACCGTTGATGTAACCGATGTGCGTGACGGGCGCGACGGCGACGGGGGGGACCGGACGGCGCTGCGGGAGCGGTATGAGGAGGCGGTGGCGCGGATCGATGACCTGATCGGCCGACTGGATTCGGCGCCATCGCCCGCGCGACTGGGGGACAGGGGGACCCGGGGACCGGGGGACTGGGGCTCGGCTTCCCTGCCGGCGGGGGTGTCGAGTTCCTTCTCTCGAGCCGGATTCGAGTCGGCCGTCAGGCGGGTCAAGGAGTACATCGGCGCGGGCGATGCCTTCCAGGTGGTGTTGAGTCAGCGGCTCGAGGCGACGCTGGAGGAGGAACCGTTCGAGGTCTACCGGCGGCTGCGGTCGCTGAACCCGTCGCCGTACATGTACTTCCTGGAGCTGGACGGGACCACCATCGTGGGCTCGTCGCCGGAGGTGCTGGTGCGGGTGGAGGACCGGACGGTCACCGTGCGGCCTATCGCCGGGACCCGGGCCCGGGGCGCCGACGAGGCGGAGGACCGGGCGCTGGCCGACGACCTCCTGGCCGACCCCAAGGAGCGGGCCGAGCACCTGATGCTGGTGGACCTGGGCCGCAATGACGTGGGGCGGGTGGCCGAATACGGGTCGATCCGGGTGCCGGAGTACATGGAGATCGAGCGCTACAGTCACGTGCTCCACATGGTCAGCCAGGTCGAGGGCACACTCCGCGACGGGCTCGACGCCTTCGACGCCTTCCGGGCCACCTTCCCCGCCGGCACCGTCTCCGGCGCGCCCAAGGTCCGGGCCATGGAGATCATCGACGAGCTCGAGCCGGTGCGCCGCGGGCCCTACGCCGGCGCGGTGGGGTACTTCGGGTACGGCGGGAAGGCCATGGACACCGCCATCGCCATCCGGACGTTGGTGGCGGCCGAGGGTCGGGCGTGGGTGCAGGCCGGCGCCGGCATCGTCGCCGACTCGGTCCCGGAACGGGAGTACCGGGAGACCCTCTCCAAGGCCCGGGCGCTGCTGGCCGTCCTCAACCCCGCCTCCCACTGACACGCGGCTTCTCCGCTCGGGCCCAGCCCGGGCCCCCCGCGTACTAGCTCGCTTCCGCCTCCAACCGACGGTCGATGGCCTCGAAGAGCACGGCGAAATCCTCGGGCTCGTGGGCGGCGGTGGCGCAGAGCCGCAGCCGGGCCATCCCCCGGGCCACGGCGGGGTAGACCACGGCGGAGACGAATACCCCGTCGGCGAGCATGGCTCGCGCCCACTGGTATGCCCGGAACTCGTCGCCGAGGATGACGGGCACCACCGGCGACTCGCTGTGGCCGGAGTCGAGCCCCCGCCGGGAGATCCCGTCCTGGAGGATCCTCGTGTTGCGGCGGAGCCGCTCCATGATGGTGGGGTCGTCGCGGAGCGTGCGGACCCCCGCCAGGGCGGCGGCGGCGTTGGCGGAGGTCAGGGCGGCGCTGAAGATGTAGGGCGCCGAGCCGTGCTGGACGTAGATCTTCAGGTCCCGGGCTCCCGCCACGAACCCGCCGGAGGAGGGGATCCCTTTCGAGAGCGACCCGGTCAGGATGTCCACTCCCCGGGGATCCACGCCCTGGGCCTCACAGGTGCCTCGCCCGGTCTCGCCGATGGCGCCCAGGGCGTGGGCCTCGTCCACCAGGAGGAAGGCGCCGTATTTCTCCTTGAGCTCGATGATCCCGGCAAGTGGCGCCTGGTCTCCGTCCATGGAGAAGACGCCATCCACGGCGATGAGGACCCGGTCAACGCCCTTTTGATCCGCCTGCCGGAGCCGCCGCTCCAGGTCCTCCATGTCGTTGTGGCGGAACGGGCGCATCTCCATCCCGGCCATCCGGCAGCCGTCCTGGATGGAGGCGTGGGCGTAGCGGTCGAAGATGACCCGGTCGCCGGGTCCGAACAGCGAGGTGATGACGCCCACGTTGGCGTCATATCCGGAGCTGAAGACGGCGGCGGCCTCGACGCCCAGGAAGTCGGCCAGCTCGGCCTCGAGCTCGTGGTGCAGATCCAGGGTGCCGGTGAGGAGCCGGACCCCGCCGGTGGAGGTGCCGTAGCGCCGGACGGCGGCGGTGACGGCGTCGTCGATCCGGGGGTCACCGATGAGGCCGAGGTAGCTGTACGACGAGAACATGAGGAGCTCCTCCCCGAAGACCTCAGACCGCGTGCCGGGGGCTTCCTGGAGCGGGAGCTGGTAGGTGTAGAGGCCGTGGGGCAGCCCGCGGTGGAAGAGGGAGAACCACTCCCGTACCGCGTCGGTGTCGAGGAGGCCGCCGGGCTCGATGAGCTCGTCCACGGGGCGGCCGTCGAAGAAGCCGCCGAAGGGGTCGCGGGTGTAGTCCGCCAGCGATCCGGTCTCGCCTCCGTGCGCGTCAGCGGACACGGAATCCGACCTTGATGGCTCCGTGGGCGTCTTTCCCGAGGGCCACTCGGATGGCGTCACGGTACTCCTCCAGTTCGAACGTGTGGGTCAACAGGTTGAAACGACCGAGATCATCGCCGCGGATCAAGTCCAGGGTGGCATCGAAGATGTCTCGGGTGCGGCCGTCGTGCTCCACGGGCCCGTACACCATGACGCCGGTCATCCGGATCTGACGGTGCCAGAGCCGGGTCAGGTCGAGCTTCGAGACGGCGGCGGCGCCGGTGACCACGATCCGGCCCGCCTCCCGGGTCAGCGCCAGCGCGTCGCGGACGGTGCCGGCCGAGCCCACGCTGTCGTAGACCAGCGACGGGCCACCCTCCACGAAGTTCGCGGCCATGCTCGGTTTCTGGAGCGATGCGCCGGGGAGCGACGACGCCCACTCGTAGAGCTCGTCGCGGCCCCGGAGCACCATGTCGGCGCCGAGCTTCCGGGCGGCCTCCGCCTGGAAGCCGTACCGGGCCGAGATGGCGACGGTACCCTCCCACCCGAGCCGGCGGAGCGCCCGGACCATGAGCAGGCCGATGCTGCCGGCGCCGATGACCAGCACCACATCGCCGGGCCCGGGCGGCTCGAGGAATACGCCCTTGGCCGCCGACGCGTAGGCGTCGGTGAGGACGGCCACCTCGTCCGGGAGGTCACCCTGGGCGTGGAGCATGCTCTCGTGGGCGACCATCTCGTCGCCCCAGCCGCCGCCGGTCAGCGGGCTGAACCCCGCGATGGCGCCCGCCCCGTCCGTGGCCCGCCGGCAGACGCCCACATCGCCGCGCCGGCACGCCGGGCACGGTTCCACGCCCTTCTGGGCGCACGCGAGCATCGGGTTGAGGATCACCCGGTCGCCCTCCGCCCACCGGGTGACGCCCGGCCCCACCTCCGACACGGTGCCCACCACCTCGTGGCCCAGGGTGAACGGGTAGGCGCTGAACGGCTCGAGGGTGAACGAGTCGTGGGCCGTCACCACGCCCAGGTCGCTGCCGCAGATCCCCGTGAGCCGCGGCTCCAGCCGGACCCAGTCATCGGCCGGAAGCGCCCGGGCCGGCACCTGGTCCAGCCGCACGAACCCCAGCGGCCCCGTCCCCAGGGCCGGGAGCCGGTTGGAGAGCGCCCGCGTCAGGACGTACCGGAGGGGACGGTAGTGGAACCGGATGGCGCGCACGACAGGGTCGGGGGTTCGGGGTGGACAGGAAGGATGAAGATAGGCCGGCCGGCCGCCGGCTCACAACGGCGGCGAGGTCGGCGCGTGGTCAACCGCGGAGAACCGGGCCTCTCTCTCCTACTCCCCGGCGTACGCGATGCACTCGATCTCGACTTTCGCGTCGAGGGCGAGCCCGCGGCCGGCCACGGTGGAGCGGGCCGGGGGCGGGCCGGGCCAGACAGCGCGGTAGGCCTCGTTCATGGCGGCGTAATCGGCCATGTCGACCAGGAAGACGGTGCACTTGACCACGTCGCCGAGGTCGAGACCGCCAGCCTGGAGCACCGCCTCGAGGTTGGCCAGCGTCCGCGAGGTCTGCTCGGCCACGTCGTCGCTGACCAGCTCCGTGGTGCCGGGGGCGGTGCCGATGGCGCCGGAGAGGAAGAGGAAGTCTCCGGCCCGGACGCCCGGGCTGAAGGGGAGGTCGCCGAGGACGGCGGATTCGGGGGCGACGACGACGGGGGCTTCGGGCTCGTCGTACTGCATCGGCTCGGCGCAGCCGGCCACCATCAGGAGTCCGAGGATCAGAGTCGGGTAACGCATGGTGCCTCGCTGGTTCGGTGCATGGGTCGGGTCTCAGCCGCCGGCGCCGGAGAGCTCGGTGCGGACGGCGTCGAGGTAGGCCCGGATGGTCGCCTCGTGCCCGAACAGGTAGCGGGACATGAAGCGGAAGAGGGGGCTGTAGACCTCGCCTTCCTCGGTGATGGTCAGACGGGTGCCGCTCCCGGCGGGCTCCACCCGATAGGTCCACGTGCCGGCGAACGGGAGCCCTTCATCGGCGATCCGGACCACGAGCCGCTGGCCGGGCTCCCGGGCCACAGTCTCGAACGTCAGGGCGCCACCGCCGGCCGCCTCCTGCCACGCCGGGAGCCCGTCGCGGTCATCGAGGCGGCGCACGCTGTCCACGTCCGGCCGCCAGCCCGGGTAGTGCTCCACGTCGGTGATCAGCTCCCACACGGCGGCGGGGGGAGCATCGATCTCGGCTTCCACCGTGGCGGTGTGCTCGACCGGCAGCGTGGCGCCCACGGCGTACACCACCAGGATCGCCACCACGAGGAGCCCGAGGGCCGCCAGGGGCCAGTGCCACCATCTGAAACGCATGCCGCCTCCCGTTCGGGGTATGGTCGAAGTTGGGCCGGCGCCCCCGCCCCCGCCACCCCCGATGGGGGGATAGACTTCGCGGCGGGGCTGCGTTCCCGGGTCTTCCGGATCGTTCGTCGCCAGGTCTCCGTGCCGGGGGCAGGGCACGGGCGGTACAAACCTTGCCCCGACATGGAGCCGCTATGACACCGGTTATGAGGAACCAGGGCAGGGGCGGCGGCGGGAGTGGACCCGGCGCGGACGGCGACGGCCAGCAGGGGCCGGGGGGGATGGACAGCCGGAAGACGCGGTTCTCCATCTTCTACTTCCTTGCCGCGTTCGTGATCCTGCTGGCGCTGAACATGTTCCTGGGCCGCCAGAACCAGCAGCAGATCGCCTACAGCGAGCTCAAGGACAGGATCGAGGCCGGGGAGGTGGAGCGGGTCCGGATCCGGGGCCCGAACATCCAGGCCATCCCCGACAGCGTCTGGGCCGCCGGGCGGGCGAACATACCGGAGGTGTGGAGCACGGTCCGGGTGGAGGGCGACGAAGGGTTCGTCCCGCTCCTCGAGGAGCACGACGTGGTCATCGAGGCGGCCACCGAAAGCTGGCTGGGCCAGGCCCTCTTCTGGCTCCTCCCGCTGGGGATCGTGCTGGTGTTCTGGATCTGGATGATCCGGCGGATGAACCCGGCGAGCGGGGTCATGAAGGTGGGGAAGAACAAGGCCCGGCTCGTGGGCGAGGAGGGCACCGGCGTGGACTTCGACGACGTGGCCGGCGCCGACGAGGCGAAGCAGGAGCTGGTGGAGATCGTGGAGTTCCTGCAGGAGCCGGAGAAGTTCCACCGGGTCGGGGCCCGGATCCCGAAGGGGGTCATGCTGGCGGGCGCGCCGGGGACGGGGAAGACGCTCCTGGCCCGGGCGGTGGCCGGTGAGGCGGGGGTCACCTTCTTCAGCATGAACGGCTCCGAGTTCGTGGAGATGTTCGTGGGTGTGGGCGCGAGCCGGGTCCGGGACCTGTTCGAACAGGCGAAGTCCAACGCGCCGTGCATCGTCTTCATCGACGAGCTGGACGCGCTGGGCAAGGCCCGGGGCGCCGGCGGCCCCATGGGCGGCCACGACGAGCGGGAGCAGACGCTGAACCAGCTCCTGGTGGAGATGGACGGGTTCGACCCGAAGGTCGGCGTCATCATCATGGCGGCCAGCAACCGGCCGGAGATCCTGGACCCGGCGCTGCTGCGACCCGGCCGATTCGACCGCCAGGTGGTGGTGGACCGTCCGGACCGGAAGGGGCGTCAGGCGATCCTCGAGGTCCACGCCAAGGGCATCAAGCTGGCCAGGGACGTGGACCTGGAGGTGCTGGCCCGTCGTACGCCCGGGTTCGTGGGCGCCGACCTGGAGAACCTGCTGAACGAGGGCGCGCTCCTGGCGGCGAGGAAGGACAAGACCGAGGTCGACATGGAGGACCTCGACGCCGCCATCGACCGGGTCATCGCCGGGCTCGAGAAGAAGAACAAGCTGGTGAACGAGAAGGAGCGGGAGATCGTGGCGTTCCACGAGGCCGGCCACGCCATCGTAGCCGAGCGCGTGGAGCACGCCGATCCGGTGCACAAGATCAGCATCATCCCCCGGGGCATCGGTGCCCTCGGCTACACCCAGCAGCTGCCGGAGGACGAGCGCTACCTCCTCCAGAAGCAGGAGCTGCTGGACCGCATGGCCGTCCTGCTGGGCGGGCGCGTGGCCGAGGAGCTCGTCTTCGACGAGATCAGCACCGGCGCCGCCAATGACCTGGAGCGGGTGGCCGACATGGCCCGGGGCATGGTCCGCCAGTACGGGATGACCGACGCCCTCGGCCCCGTGAGCTACGAGAAGCAGCGGACCACCTTCCTCCAGGGCACCGACACGCCGTGGCCCCAGGAGAAGAGCTACAGCGACGAGACCGCCCGGGCCATGGACAAGGAGGTCAAGCGGATCATCGTCGAGGCCAAGGAGCGGACCACCGACGTCCTGGCCGCCGACCGCGACACCCTGGACAGGGTGGCCGAGGCGCTCCTCGAGAACGAGACGGTGAGCCGGGAGGAGCTCCGGGAGCTGATGGGGGAGGAGGCCTCCGACGAGGTCGAGGCGGAGGAGGTGGGGCACGAGCCCTCTTCCGCCGCTCCTCCGATGGGGGAATAGACTTCGCCGCGGGGCCCGGGTCGCCGGCCTTCCGGAGCGTTCGCCCCGAACGCTGCTCTGCCCGGAGCGCCCCCCATCGCCGTAACGGCGCGGCTCATCCGCCTCATGCTGGCACGTCCCTCGCAACATAGTCGGCCGCACAGTGTAAACAGGCGGCCATGATTACCACCAGCGAAGGTACAGATACCCGGACGCGCCCCATGCTCGACCTGGCGCCCCATTTCGGGGACCGGGGCCGGGCCGGTGCGTTCGCCGAGTTCCTGCGTAGCCACGGGGGCGAGACCCATATCGTGGCGGTGCAGGACTTCCCGGACCCCGACGCCATCTCGTCGGCCATGGCGTACCGCGCCATGGCGGCGGAGCACGACATCGACGTGGACGTGGTCTACGAAGGCCGGATCAGCCACCAGGAGAACCTGGCGCTGGTCAACCTCCTCTCCATCGACCTGATCCGGTTCAGCGACGCCGTGCCGCTGGACGCCTACGACGGCGCGGTCTTCATCGACTACTCTGGAGCGGCGAGATCCTCGAGCTCGACCCGGACGACGCGACGCATGTGAAGCTGGCCACGGCGCTGGTCCACGGGCTGCGGACGGAGACCAACGCGCTGGTCCGGGCGGGCGCCGAGGAGTTGCTGGCGGCCAGCTACCTGAGCCGGCTCCTGGACGCCGAGCTGCTCGAGGGGATCATGCGCGTCCAGCGCTCGCACGGGACCATGGACGTCATCGAGACGGCGCTCAGCGACCGGGTCATCCGGGGCGGGATCAGCCTGGCCGGCGTGGGCTACCTCCGGCACGCCGACCGCGACGCCATCCCCCAGGCTGCCGACTTCCTGATCACCGCAGAGAACGTCCATACCGCCATCGTCTACGGGATCGTGCAGGGCGAGGGCGAGCGGGAGCTGATCGTGGGGAGCATCCGGACCAGCAAGGTCACACTGGACGTGGACCAGTTCCTGAAGGGCTCCCTGGGCACCGACCTCCAGGGCCGCCACTACGGCGGCGGCCGGGAGCGGGCAGGCGGCTTCGAGGCCGCCGGGATCGAGAAAGAGGAAGAAGAGTAGGGTAGAGCCGCCTTCGTCGCGGGCGAATCCGCGACGGAGGGATGAGGATTCGCGGTGGGGCCGGGTTCGAGGCGTGCGCCTCGGGGCCGGACGCCCCAGGATCAAGGGGTATGAACCTCCCAGACGCACCGGTCGGCGCCGAACGCCTCACACTCGACGTGCTGCACGCTCGGCCTGCGGCCCAGCGCATGCTGTGCCGCTTCCTCGATGGCGGCGGCGTAGAGGGTGCACGCGGTACCGGAGTCGTCGGCCCGGGCGGTGACGGTCTGGTGTGCGGTGACCCGGAGCGGCTTGCGGGTGACGTGGATCTCGGAGCTGCCGCCCAGGCGACGCATGAGGCGGCGGAGACTGCGCCTGGCGAACCGGGTCGAGATGGCGTCGGGGAGGATGCGGGCCAGGCCGGCCACTCGGTAGAGGAGCTTGCGGCCGTGGTGGCGGGCGAGCTCGCGGCCGGCTTCCACGAGGATCGCGGCGGCGTCGGGCCGGCGGAGCACGAGACGGAGGAGGTCGGCCACGTCGTCGCTGGGGATCCGCTCCCGTCTTCGGCGGGCCACCTCGTAGCGGTGGATCTGGCTCTCCACCACTCCGGTGAGTCCGAGCCGGCGGGGGAGGCTCGCCGCCAGGTCCTCCTCCTCCAGGAGCTCCGTGGGGCGGTCGTGATGGCGGATGGACTGGAGCACCGCCAGTGGCAGGTCGGCCCGGAACCCGTCGTCCGCATCTTGCGGCGGTGTCGGGGCGGGCGTCTCTTCGGGAGAGGGGCTTCGTTCGCTCATCGTCGCCAATCTAGGAAGCAGGGAGCCGGGTCGCCATGAACGAGCACTGCGTATTCTGCCGGATCATCCATGGGGAAGAGACCGTGAGCATCGTCTACGAGGATGACCGCGCGGTGGCGTTCATGGACATCCAGCCGGCGAGCCCCGGCCACGTCCTGGTGGTCTCCCGGGAGCACCACGAGAACCTGTTCGACACGCCCGACGACGTCGCCAGCCACTGCCTGCGGGTGGCGAAGCGGCTGGCGCCGGGGATCCGGCAGGCCACCGGCGCCCGGGCGCTCAACCTTTTCAGCGCCAACGGTCGGGCCGGCGGCCAGGACATCCTCCACTTCCACCTCCACCTGATCCCGGTCCGGGAGGGCGACGAGTTCGAGCTCCAACTCCCCCGCGAGGACTCGGCCGCGCCGTCGCGCTCCGAGCTCAACGTCATGGCCGCCCGGATCGGCCGCGCCGTGCAGAACCCCGAGCTCTCCGACGAGGAGGACGACCAGGGCGAGACGCCGCCGCCGGCGCGGGTCCCCTGACGAACCGGCGCGACAGCCTCTGCGGCCCATCCCGTCCCGGGCCCGCCGACTGCCAGTACGCGAGCGGGCGCAATGGCGTCGTCCCCGTGGCGGCCCCGGCCCGTCTCCCGTTAGCTTCGGCCCCATGAAACGCTATCCCCCCTTCGAGCCGCCGGAGTACGTCGACTGGGAGCCGGACCCCGAGCTCGTGGACGCGTTCGCGGCCCGCCTCACCGAGGATGACGAGCGGGCGGACCTCATCGAAACACTCGACGACGACGCGCGCCTCGCCCTCTACGCCGGGATGGTCCGGGCCCGGCTCCACGACATCATGCTCAAGCGCTGGGTCCGCCAGGGCGTGCTCAGCAAGGCGTGGCTCGGGACCGGCGAGGAGGCCGTTACCGTGGGCGCCGTGCACGCCCTCGACCGCGGGGAGGACGACCGCCCGGGCGATGTGGTGGCCCCCATGATCCGGAACGCCGGCGCCCTCGAGGAGATGGGGATGCCCCTCGAGGACGTCTTTCACGGCGTATTCGCTACCGCCCGCAGCACCACCGGCGGCCGAGACCTCCACTTCGGGTCGCTGGAGCACGGCGTGCTGCAGCCGGTCTCCCACGTGGGCGACATGGTGCCGGTGATCGCCGGTGTGGCGCTCTCGTTCAAGCAGCGCGGCGAGAAGCGGGTGGCGCTGACCTGGGTAGGCGATGGCGCCACCAAGACGGCGGCGTTCCACGAGGGGATGAACCTGGCCGCGGTGAAGGGCGTGCCGGCGGTGTTCATCATCCAGAACAACCAGGTGGCCCTCGGCACACGCCTCGAACAGCACCAGGCCGGCGACTTCCGACACTGGCCCAAGATGTACGGCGTGGCCGGTGCCTTCGCCGACGGCAACAACGTCCTCGACGTATGGGCCGCCACGAGGCTCGCCGCCGAGAGGGCACGCGACGGCGGCGGCCCCACGCTTCTGGTGGTCGATACCTTCCGCATGGGCGGCCACGCCACCCACGACGAGGCCGAGGCCCGGCGCACCTTCCCCGACGAGCTCTTCGAATACTGGGGGCGCCGCGACCCCATCGGGCTCTACGAAGAGTACCTGGTCCGCACCGGGATCGAGCGGGATCGTCTGGAGCAGGTCGAGGCCGACGTCAACGACGCCATTGAGGCCGCCGCCGAGAAGGTCCGGGCCGAGAAGGACGACTGGCTGCCGGACCCGGAAGACGCCGAAATGGAGGGCTTCAGCGAAGGGCGCCAGCCGGGGCTGGTTGACCGCCTCTGAGCAGCGGCGCCGCGTTCCGGCGCGCGCCAGTTCCGACGCGCAACCGCTCCGACGTGCGCTCGCTCCGACGCGCACCCGCTCCGACGCGCACCCGCTCCGACGTGCGCTCGCTCCGACGTGCGCTCGCTCCGACGCGCACCCGCTCCGACGAACATGCCGGCCGCTCGCCGGACCGCGGTGATTCCGGATCGGGACAGGGACCGGATTTCTCGTTGGGACAGCTCCATGCCGCGTCGGGACCCGGGCCCCATCCCCCTCCGTACTCCCGCTGAGACTCTGATTCTGTACGCAGGAACTGTTGGTCGCTCGCTGTCTGCTCGGTCTAGGTCCACATAACGACTTGTCATGGAAGGAGTTACAGTGTTTAACTTCTGATTTCGCATCGGGTCTCCGGCCATCGGATCGGCCCCCAGGCGTCGGCTGACACGTCGGAAAACGGCCGCTTCCGTCGACCAACAGTTCCTGCGAACATTCGCCGATGGCCCGCGCGGCATCAGAGGCAGTGCGTTCCGAGTCTGTGGGCCCGGCCCGAGTCAGTGGAGCCTGGAGCCTGGAGTTCGGCGGGGGCATCCGGAGCAGCCTGGTGGCGCGGCGCTCAGCGGACGACGCCGGCCTCGCGGGCGATGTCCATGAACCCTGTCAGGATCCGGTGGGTGAGCCCCCAGATGATGTAGTCGTCGTAGTTGAGGGCGGGGAGGCGGAACTCTTCGCCCTCGAGCTGGATCAGGACCTCGTCCACCGCCTCGTCGCTGGCCAGGTGCGTGAGCGGGACCCACATGGCTGTCTCCACCTCCCGGGGCGCGGGCTCCGGCTCGGTGTCCGCGGGGACGGCGGCCACGAACGGGGCGATCAGGAGGTTGAAGCGCCGCCGGGAGGCGTCGGGGCCCAGCTCGTCGAGGCGGCCCAGGATCTGGGGCGGCGTCACCACGATCCCGGTCTCCTCCGCCGTCTCCCTGCGGGCGGTGGCCAGGAGGTCGGGGTCGGCGGGCTCGCGACGGCCACCGGGGAGCGCCATGTGTCCGGACCACGGGTCGTCTTCCCGCTCGGTCCGCTCGATGAGGAGCATCTCGAGTGGGGCCGTGGGGCGCAGGAGGAGGAGGACGGCGGCCTCGTCGATGGAGGGGCCGCGCGCGTCGGTCACGTGTGCGCGCCCGGCCAGCGTCTGCCGGAGGGCTGCGAGTCGCGGGTCGTTGGGCATGGGCCCTGATTCTGGGCCCGGAGGTCGGCTGGTGCAACGGGCGTGGGATGCCCATCGTCATAGACATGCCGAGCTACGAGCGGAAGCAGAAGGTTTTCCAGCGCCACGACTTCACCTGTGTCTACTGCGGTGAGCGGTTCCCCGCCGAGGAGCTGACGGTGGACCACGTGGAGCCGCGGGTGAAGGGCGGTGACCACTCGCGGGGGAACCTCGTGGCGGCGTGCTGGCCGTGCAACAAGGAGAAGGGGGGCGAGCCCGCGTGGGCGTATCTGGCAGACCGTCCCGAGAAGCGGGCGAACTTCCTCCGGCTCGCGCGCTTCGTATGGCCGCGGCTGCGGACGGCGGTGGAGGCGGCGGCGTCCTGACCGGCTCGGGCGCGGCCACCCGGCCGTCGACTCCCGGGTCCGCCGGCTATCGGTCCGGCTGTCCGCCTGGCTGTCCGCCTGGCTGTCCGCCTGGCTATTCGCCTGGCTATTCGCCCGGGCGGATCACGATGGAGCCGAAGGCCTCGCCGTCCTCGAGCCGCTGGTGGGCGGCCATGGCGTCGTCGAGGGGGAAGACCGTGTCGACCACCGGCTCCAGCTCGCCACTGACCACCTTCGCCATGACGGCCCGGAACTCCGCCTGGTTCGACATGGTGGTGCCCAGGATCTCGAGCTGCCGCCAGAAGGTGAGCCGGATGTCGGCCTCGCCTTTCGGCCCGGTGGTGGCGCCGTAGACCACCAGGCGGCCGGCCTTGGCCAGCGCCCGCAGGTTGTGCCGGAACGTCTTCTCACCCACGGAGTCGAAGACCACGTCCACGCCCCGCTTCCCGGTGGCCGTCCAGAGCTCCTTGCCCCAGTCGAGGTCCGGGTCGGTGCGGTCGTAGACCACGTCGGCGCCGAGCGCCTCCACACGCTCGATCCACGGTGACGAGGTTACGGCGTAGACCGTGGCGCCCCGGTGCTTCGCGATCTGGACCGCGGCCGTTCCGACGCCGCCGGACGCGCCGGTGATGAGCACCGAGCTTCCGTCGTCTAGGCGGCCGCGGGTCACGAGTCCTCGCCAGGCGGTGAGATAGACCAGCGGCGCCGCCGCAGCCACGGCGGCATCCATGTGATCGGGGACCGGATACAGGTTGCGGGCCGGGACCGTGACGTATTCGGCGAATCCGCCCTGCGTGTGCTCGCCGATGATCCGGTACTTCTCGCACAGGCTCTCTTCTCCCGCCCGGCACCACTCGCACTCGCCGCACCAGAGGGACGGGTTGATGACGACGCGATCGCCCTCTCGCCAGGCGCCGCCGTCCGGGCCCGGCGCATCCGCGGGCCCGGGGGCGTCGACGCCGGGGCCCAGCGCGTCGATCACGCCGCACACGTCCGAACCGCCAATGTGGGGCATGGTGGTCTCGATGGGGAGCCCGCGCCGGACCCAGAGGTCCAGGTGGTTCATCCCGCTGGCCTCGACCCGGAGCCGGGCCTCGCCGGGACCGGGCTCCGGTGTGTCCACGTCGCGGACCTCGAGGACCTCGGGTCCGCCGTGCTCGTCGAAGATGGCTGCCTTCATGGGGTCCGCCCGGGTTGCGGTTTCGTGGTCGGTCGCGCTTCGTCCGGCCTCACGGTAGGGCAACGTTCGGACCAGCACAACGTGAGCCCAGCGGTACCGCGACAAAGCGACGGGTACCGCGACGAAGCGACGGCAAGCCGGTGCACCGCGACGCAGCGACGACGAAGCGAGCGCGACGATCCGGCGACCAGCGGCTCGCCGGCGCGATCCGGGTTCGGCAGGAGGCCGAGCCTCGAGCGATGGGTTGTGTGGATCCTTCGGCGGCCCCGGTTGCTGGCTCCTCGCCGGACTGTCTCGGACTACCGGCAACAAACGAAAGCAGCAGCCCGCGTCGCGCCGTCGCGGTGAATCTGCCGGCCGTCGCGTTCGTCGCGGTGAATCCGCCCGCCGTCGGCGGTGGTCGATCGCCGTCGTGGCCGCCCCGCTCCGGCACCGCGCCACGTGTTGTTGGCGCCCTGGCATCCATCTACCTTTCGGGCGCCATGACGGACGAGAGAGAGGTGTCGCCGGAGGAGGTCATGCGTCGGCTCGAGGAGCGGGCCGTGCGCGACGCCGCGGAGCGGTCCGCGGCGGAGGCCGAGGCCGTCCCGGACCTGGTGAAGGAGCTTGGCGGGAACGGGCATGAGGGCCCGCCGCCGGACCGTACGTTCCGGGGCTACGTGGAAACCCACGACCGGGTCCCGGCGTTCGAGGGTTCCGATGGACAGCCGTACACAGTGGACATCGATACGGAGCGGACATCGGAGGGCGACTGGGTCGCCTTTCTGGTCTTCGTCCGCTGGGCCGCCACCGGGGCCGGGATCATGGGGCATGTGACGAGCGAGGATGTGGTCCGGGGCGACACGGAGGACGAGGCGCGGACGGCCGCGCTGGATCTGACACTGCACGAACTCAAAGCCGAGCTCGACCGCGCCATCGCGCGCAGGGCCGAGCTCATGGGGGAATAGATGCTGAGACAGGGACTGCTCTATCTGAGCGAGGCCGGCTGGGCCCGGGCGGTGGTCACCCACGCGCCGTTCGCCCGCTCCGTCGCCCGCCGTTTCGTGGCGGGTGAGGAGATCGCGGAGGCGATGGCGGCGGCGAAGGAGCTGAACGCGGCGGGGATGACGGTGACGCTGGACTACCTGGGCGAGTCGGTGAGCGACCGGGCGGAGGCCACGCAGGCGGCGGACACCTACCTGGAGATCATCGACGCCATCATCGCCGAGGGGATCGACGGGAACGTGTCGCTTAAGCTCACGCAGATGGGGCAGGACATCGACGAGGAGTTCCTGCGGGGCAACGTGGGCCGGGTGCTGGACCGGGCGGCGGGACACGACATGTTCGTCCGGTTCGACATGGAGTCCAGCGACTACACCCAGCGCACCCTGGACTTCTTCGAGACGCTCTGGAGCTCGGGGACGAAGAACTGCGGGATCGTGCTCCAGTCCATGCTCCGGCGCACGGAGGCGGACACGAAGTGGGCGAACGAGCGGGGCGTGCGGGTGCGGCTGTGCAAGGGCGCGTACATGGAGCCCGAGGACGTGGCCTACCCGGGCAAGCAGGACGTGGACGCCAACTTCGTCCGCTGCACGAAGCTGCTCCTGGACGAGGGCACGTACCCCGGGATCGCCACCCACGACGAGGCGATGATCGAAGCCACCATCGAGTACGCGAAGGCCAACGACATCGACCCATCCACCTTTGAGTTCCAGATGCTCTACGGCGTCCGCCGCGACATCCAGGAGCAGCTGGTGAAGGACGGCTGGCGCGTCCGGATCTACGTCCCCTTCGGCAACGCCTGGTACCCGTACCTCATGCGGAGGATGGCCGAGCGACCGGCGAACATGTTCTTCATTGTCGGGAACGTGGTCAAGGAATGGTTCCGTTGACCGGGCTGCCGTCTATGCGCTGACTGGGCCCGATCGGGGGCGTCCGCTTCTGCGTCCGTCCGTCGATGAGGGGATGAGGCGTGCTCTGGCTCCGGGCGGCCCGAGGTCCGTGGTGGATGCCAGCCTCCGGGTACTCCTCATCCCCTCATCGGAAGGAGGGATGACGGTTGGAAGCCCCCCGGAACGCCGAGCAACCCGGTCGTCTCCTCACCGAGCTGTTCGAAGGCAGGGACCCGCAGGCCGCTACCGCGGTATTAGATCGCACCATGCCATCTGAATTCCTGCGCGTAACCGAGGTCTTCCACAGCATCCAGGGCGAGAGCACCTGGGCCGGGCTGCCGTGCACGTTCGTGCGCCTCACGGGCTGCCCGCTCCGCTGCGTCTGGTGTGACACGGAGTACGCGTTCCACGGCGGCGAGCGGCGGACGATCGAGGAGATCCTGGCGGAGGTGGCGGAGATCGGGACAAGGCTGGTGGAGATCACCGGTGGCGAGCCGCTGGTCCACAAGGGCGCGTTCACCCTGGCTCGCCGGCTCCTGGACGAGGGCTACACCGTCCTGGTGGAGACCTCCGGCGCCATGGATATCGCCCCGCTCCACGACGCCGTCCACGTGATCATGGACCTGAAGTGCCCGGGCTCCGGCGAGGAGTCGAAGAACCTGTGGTCGAACCTGGACCACCTCGACGGCCGCGACGAGCTGAAGTTCGTGATCCGGGACCGTGCGGACTACCAGTGGGCCCGAAACGTGGTCCGGCACCGTGGGCTGGACCGTCGCCTGGAGCAGGGGACGCTGAAGGCGATCCTGTTCAGCCCCGTCTGGGGCGAGCAGGACCGGCTCGCGCTGGCCGAGTGGATCCTGGAAGACCGGCTCCCCGTCCGCTACCAGCTCCAGCTCCACAAGCTGGTCTGGGGCCCGGACGTGGCCGGGGTCTAGGCCCGCCCGCAGGGGCTCGGCCCGGTCCGCGCAGCCACGGCGGGTGGCGGTCGACGTCCGGCGGTCAGCCGTCCTTCGGCGTCCACCGCTCCGCGTCGCGGGTCTCGTACTTCTCGAGCACCCGTCCGAGGGCCTCGCCCAGGTCGATGTCGTGGGAGTTGGCCAGCGTGATGAGGACGAAGAGGATGTCGGCGATCTCCCCGGCCAGGTCCGCCCCGGGCTCCTCCGGCTTCTTCGGCTTCGAGCCGTACCGGTGGTTCAGCTCCCGGGCCAACTCGCCCACCTCCTCGGTGAGCCGGGCCAGGATCGAGAGCGGCGGCCAGTAGCCCTCCTCGAAGCGGGAGACCCAGGCATCCACCGCCTCCTGGGCCTCGGCCAGCGTCAGGTCATCGTGTTGGGGCATGGATCCCTGCGTCGAATGAGGTCTGGTCAACCGCGGAGCCGCGGAGGCGCGGAGCACTCGCGGAGGTTTTCTTGTTTTCCCGGCGAAGTCCGGGCTCGCGGTGGAAGCCGCCGCCGGCCGGCCCGACCCAGCCCGCGGGCCCGGAACCGGGTGGGATGCCGGTCCGTTCCGAGCCGGGCTTCACCGCGAGTCCAGCCTCACCCGGCGCGCCCTGCCGCGAACCCTGCCCCGCCGCCGCGAATGCTGCTCCTCCACCGTGAACCCGGCCGCAGCCGGATCAAACCTCACCGCGGTTCTCCGCGTACGCTCCGCGCCTCCGCGCCTCCGCGGTTGACATTGCGCAGTTCGTAGCGAGCCTCCGTGAGTGCGCGATGCGGCGTCACGCCCGGAGCCGCACCAGCTCCGCCACCACCCGGTCGATCTCGTCTTCGGTGTTGTAGAAGTGGGGCGAGACCCGGACGTAGCCGGGGCGGGCGTCGACGACGATTCCGGCATCGGCCAGCCCGTCCACGGCGGCATGGGGTTCGTCGTGCTCGATCATGACGATGGCGGAGCGGGCGCGGTCCGGCGCCACGTTCATGGTGAAGCCGGTCGCCCCGGCCCGCTCGATCAGGCGCCCGGTCAGCGCCTGGTTCCGGTCGCGGATGGCGGGCACGCCGATCTCGTCGATGATCTCCTGGCCGCCGAGCGCGGTGTGGACGGTGTGCAGCGCCGGCGTGCCTAGCTCGTAGCGGCGGGCGTCGTCCCTCGGCGCGTAGCGAGTGATATCGAAGTCGAACTGGTCGGCGGCGCCGAACCAGCCGGCGGTGGTGGGCCGGATCGTTTCCCACAGCGCAGGCCGCACCCAGGTGTAGGCGAGCCCGGGTCCGCCCAGGAGCCACTTCAGCGGGCCGGTGATGAGGATATCCACGTCGGAGGCGACGACATCGATCGGCACCTGCCCGGCGCTCTGGTATGCGTCCACCAGGAGCAGCGCACCGGCGTCATGGGCGATCTTCGCCAGCGCCTTCAGCTCCTGGATGGCGCCGGTGGTGAAGAAGACGTGGCTGGTAGCCAGCACGGCGGTCCGTTCGTCCACCGCGTCGGCCCATCGCTCCAGGTCGATGGTGGTGCCGTTGTCGGTCGGGACGCGCACGACCTCCACGTCCGGTCGGGCCATCCACTGGTACGCCAGCGTCGGGAAGTCGAGGTCGGCCACGACTACGCGGTTCCGGACCGCGCCCGCACCGGCCTTCGGGGCGGAGCCCGGCCCGTCGGCCATGGGTGTCCCCGCGGGGGTGGCGTAGTCGATACCCGACGCGATCACGGCCAGCGCCGCGGAGACGGAGGCCGACAGGGCGATCTCTCCCTCACCCGCGCCGATCATGGCGCCGACCCGTCCGCGGAGCTCGGCCAGCCGCGCCATCCACGTCTCGTACCACGCCGAGGCGCCGTAGCGGTGCCACTCGTCGCGGAAGTCACGGAGCTTCTGCTCGGCCCGGCGGCTGAGTGCGCCCAGGGAGCAGGAGTTGAGATAGGTCGTATCGGCGAGGATCGGAAACTCCTCGCGCCAGTCGGTCCAGTTCATGGGGCCGAACGTAGACGGGCGGTGGGGGTGGGAGCAAGGCGAGGGGCGCCCGATCGGACCGGAGACCGTTCCGGGACCGGACGCCCCTCGACCGCGCCGTGGATGGGGTCGGCCGCTCTTACATGGACGGGGCGGTGACCTCCAGGGTGAAGGTGGTCTCGTAGTCGCAGTGGCCCTCGTGCTCGAGGCAGAGCTCCACGGCGGTAGTGCCGGCGGTCAGCGTCTCGAGCTCGCCGTGGATCGCCACGTGCTCGTGGTCCTCCGTGCCGGTGTGCTCCTCGGGCGTGAAGGTCGCCACGGAGGTGTCGAGGATGGTGATGGCCAGCTCGTCCTCATGTTCGTGCTCGCCTTCCTCCTCGTGGCCAGCCTCCAGCTCGTGGCCGTCCTCGTCGAGGAGCGCCACTTCCACCTCGTAGATGGCGCCGGCGTCCAGGCTCAGCTGGGGCGTGCCGCCGTCGGCGTCCATGAACCGGAGCGCCTCGACGCCGTCCACTATGACCACGAAGCCCGAGGCCTCGAGGTGCTCCTCCACGTCGGTGGGGTCGTCGCAGCCGCCGAGCAGCAGCCCGGCGGCCAGCAGGGGCAGGGTGAGCTTCGTTACGGCTCGCGTCTTCTTCATCTCATTCTCCTTGTGGGTGGGGGTGCGTCAGAACGACGCTTCGTACGTCAACGTCACGCCGAGCCCGGGCTCCGGGCTCAGCTCCTTGATCCGGGACAGATGGTTCCGGTACAGCTCGTTGGTCAGGTTGGTGATCCGCACGGTGACCGAGTGGACCCGGTCGCCCGGGAACCAGCGGTAGCCGAGCCCGGCGTTCAGGAGCCCGTAGCCGGGGGTGGGCAGATAGTCGCCGGGCGTGGCGCGGCATGGGTCGCCGGCGGGCACCTCGTCGCAGTAGCCCGCCACCCCTTCGGGCAGCTCCGGGCGAGACGGGACCCGCTCCTGGGCCAGCGCCCATCGCCAGCCCAGCTCGGCGAAGGTGCCGTCCCGGTCCCAGCGTACGCGGAGACTCACGTTCAGCGGTGGGATCATCGGCAGCGGCTCGTCGACCGTGTGGTTGTCGGCCCGGACCCATGAGACCGTGCCCTCGAGCTCCAGGTCCGCCACTGCCACCCACCGGCCGGAGGCCTCGGCGCCCACGAACCGGGCGTCGGTGTTCACGTGGCGGTAGATGAAGAGGCTGCCTCGGCGGTCGCCGGTGTTCGTGGGGTACGTGTAGTTCCCGATCTCGTTCCAGAAGACGCCGGCCTCGGCGGAGAGGTCTGGCCGGCTGATCCTGAGGAACAGATCCGCGCCGAGCCCCACCTCGGCATCGAGCTCCGGGTTCCCGACTTCGTAGGTGTAGGCGGCCAGGTGCGGGCCCTGGGAGAACAGCTCGTCGGCCGACGGCGCACGGAAGGCCCGGGAGAGGCTGGCCCCGAGGCGCCATCCCTCCCGGAACTGCCAGAGCACCGACGCCGAGCCGGAGACGTTGTGGAAGACCCGGTCCCGGGCGGTGATCCCCCGGACATCGAGCACGCCCGACGGCGTCACGTGGTGGAGGTCGTACCGGGCGCCCACCTCGATGTGGGCCGCACCCAGTTCCCAGTGCTCCACGCCGTACACGGCGCCGCTCCGCTCCGTGCTCCGGACCACGGCCCGGCCGTTGTCCGACGTGTAGCCCTGCCATTGCCCCCGGAGCCCGAAGCCGCCGGCCCGGGCGTCCATGCTTTCGGGGCGCAGCACCAGCTCACCGGACGCTGTGTTCAGCCCGAAGGCCGTACCCACCACGCCGGACGCCTCGATCTCCCGGTGGTCGTAGCGGGTAGCGCCCACCGTGGCCTTCAGGTGTCCGAGCCCCAGCGCGTTCGTCACCACGCCCTCGCCCCGAAGCGCGTCCCGCTCCACGTCCACGGTCACGCCCCGGGGGTGCCCGGAGACCGAGTCCGGCGGGATGCCGTACGACGACCGGTAGCTCCGGACCGCGGCCCCGGCATGCCCTCCGTCGCCGACCCAGGCCGCGCCCGCGGAGCCGCTGTACGTGGTGATGTCCGTGTTCGGCAGAACGCCCACCGGCGTCCGGGTATCACCGGTCCACCGCCCGGTCCCCTCGAGGCGGAGACCGAGCCGTCCGAAGGCCTGTTCGGCGTGGGCGGCCGCGCTCCCGCCCTGCCGCACGGTCTGGCCCTGGAGCCGGAGTGAGCGCCGCGGCCGCTCCGGCAGCGCCGTGGGGACCTCCTCGCGGATCACGTTCACTACGCCGCCCAGGGCGTTGCTCCCGTAGAAGAGGGCCGCAGGGCCGCGGACCACCTCGATCCGTTTCGCGGAGCCCGCCTCCGCCGACACGGCGTGGTCCGGGCTGGTGGAGGAGACGTCGCCCATCCGCTCCCCGTCTTCCAGGATCAGGATCCGGTCACCGCCCAGCCCGCGGATCACGGGCCTCGCCGGGGCGGGCCCCATGGACGCGGAGGCCAGTCCCGGCTCGTTCTCCAGCGTCCCGGACAGCGTCACGTCCAGTTTCTGCTGGAGGTCGCGGCCGCCCAGGACCTGGCCCAGGCTGTGGGCCTCCTCCCGGGACCGGGCGCCCAGGGCGGCGGTCACCATCAAGCCCGGCAGGTCCAGCACCGAGCTCTGGAGACGGACCCGGAGCGGACCGGATGCCGGGGCGCGGACCGTGCGCGTCTCGGTCCGGTAGCCGAGGTGCTCGAAGACCAGCGTGTACCACCCTTCGGTCAGCCGGCGCAGCCGGAACGAGCCGTCCTCGGCGGTGAGCGCCTGTCGATCGACCTCCCGCACACGGACCGCCGTGGCGGCCAGCGGCTGGCCCGACGCCGAGTCCAGCACAATGCCCCGGATCGCCAGCGTGTCCACCGCCGCGGTGTCACCGTGAGAAAGGGCTCCCCCGGACCCGGCGCCATCGAACCCGGCGGGATGCACCGGCACCGCCCGGACCGGGGCCGGGGTGAGCAGGCCCGCCAGCAGGAGGACGAGGGGGCCGAGGGCGCGTGGGATGCGCCGCCGGCTATGTTCGACGTCGTACATAGGGACTCCTGACACCATCAGTCAGCCGCGACCGGGAAGTCCGGCCGGGCCATCAGCTACCGCTTGCTGTCGGAAAGGGTCAGGAGTATGGCGGTGCGCGTACGCGCAGAATGGTGAGATGGGCGCCGCCGGGCACCTCGTGGACGGTCTCCACGCCGACCCCGTCTCGCTCCACGGCGAGTACGGGAAGAGCCGGTGCGGGAGCGGAGCCCAAGGGCTGGTTCGACAGGACCCGGCACGCCAGGCACGTCAGCTCGTCATGGAACGGCTCACACCCGGCGTCGCCTTTGTTACCGACGTGGTCCGCGTGGTAGGTGGGCGTCGGGGGCGAGTCCGCCAGCGCCACCGCGGGAACCACGCCGATCTGGCCCGCCACCAGCAGCAATGCCAGGAGGCGGAGCGGTCCCCGCAGCGTGGTGGGACGGCCGGCGTGAATCTCGCGACGGAACATGGACGGATCGATAACCGGAATCATTCGGACTGTCAAGACGCGTGTTGATCGCGGGAGCCCGACACCCGATAATCAGACGCGGGCGGCACCGGGCGGCACCGGGCGGCACCGGGCGGCACCGGGCGGCACCGGGCACCGGGCACCGGGCGGGTATCACGCGTGGGCATCAGCGGAAAGGAACACGACGATGGCCGACACGATCTTCGGCAAGATCGTAGAGGGTGAAGTGGACGCGGACGTGGTCTACAAGGACGATCTGGTTACTGCGTTCCGGGACGTGAACCCGCAGGCGCCGGTGCACGTGCTCATCGTGCCGAACGAGGGGATCCCCACGGTGGCGGATGTGGAGGCGCACCACGAGGCGGTGCTGGGCCGGCTCTTCACGGTGGCCCGGAAGATCGCGGAGGACGAGGGGATCGCCGAGGACGGCTACCGCCTGATCGTGAACACCCGGGAGCACGGCGGCCAGGAGGTCTTCCACCTGCACATGCACCTTCTGGGCGGCCGGCCGCTGGGCCCGATGCTGGCCCGTTAGAGGCTAGAAGAGCACCGACCAGGGGAACCGGTTGTTGACCACGTTGTTGTAGATGGAGCCGAAGCGGTAGTTGAAGCCGATGTCTACGCTGTACTCGAAGCCGGTGGCCAGCTCCCGGCGCTGGCGGAGGATGTCCTCGCTGGACTGCCCTGCCGCCGGCAGATAGACCTGGTCGCGGATCAGCTCGTAGTTGCCCCGGATCTGGAGGTCGAAGCCGCGGAAGAGCCGGAAGTTGGTGCGTACCCGGGTCGAGGCGCGGTACTTCGAGAAGTCGTGGAGCAGGTTCGAGAACTCGGCGGAGAACGACACGTTGCCCCACGGCTGACGGGTGTCGTAGACGGCCACCAGCCGCTGGTTGTAGAGGGTTTCCTGCAGCTTGCCGAAGATGGTGGTGTCTTCGTACTCGACCCGTGAGACCCCCAGCTGGTAGTGGAGGATGAGCTGTCGCCGGTTCGCCTGCTCGTAGGGGAAGTAGTTCCACTCCAGCGCCAGCGCGGCCTCGCCGCCGAGGGTACGGTTCAGGCGCGTGGACGTGTTGGCGCTCCACAGTGTGCCGGCCGACCAGTGCGTGCTGAGGCTCCGCACGAACATGGCGCCGAAGTCCCAGTCGTCGGTCTCGTTCGTGTAGGTGGTGGTTTCGTCCAGATCGAACCGCTCGAAGTCGTGCGACCCGTCGAACCGGAGGTTGATCTTCCACTCCGGCGTCACCCGGTTCGCGCTCAGCCGGCCGCCGACTTCCCAGTTGCTCTGGCGCTCCTCGCCCCGGGCCTCGAAGTCGGTCCCGATGGAGAAGACCCAGAGGTTCCACGGGTCGTCGGCCTGGACCTCCAGCTCCTCCTCGGCCGCCGCAGTGGCCGCCGCGAGGGTCGTCACCGAGAGGTCGCTCAGGTAGCCGCGCTGTGCCACGTAGGGGACCAGCCCGCCCTTCAACGTCCGGACCAACCCGGCCAGGACCTCGTCGCGCGTATCCGTGTCGCTGGTGGTCTCCTCGAGCCGCAGGTTCGCGCCCTGGAACTCGCCCAGCCCGATGAAGTCGAACACGTACTGCCGGCCCGCGCCCGCGTTCTGGCCCGTCACGATCACGTGCACGTCGGCCACCGTCCGCTCCCGGACCCAGTCCACGAAGGTGATCTCGGTGCGGAACTCCTGCGTGTCGCAGCCATGGGTCTGGCAGTCCAGGTAGACCCGAACCCGCTCGGGCGTGCCGTTCTGGGCCCGTGCGATGGCCGGGGCCGCGAGAACGAGAGCCAGGGCGAGTGCCGAAAGGCCGGCCACCCGCAGGAGATCTAGGGTCAGCCGTCGGCCGAGCCCAGCACGCGCATCTACCATTTCGCTACCTTGTCTCTGTTTCGAACAATCGATCATCCATACGACGGCCAGGGGCCATAAAGCGTTGGGATGGGTGTCAAGAAGCGCGCCGCGGCCCGGGTTCGGGCCGCGGCGCGGGGACTAGGGGAGAAAAGCGTGGCGATTCAGCCGCCGCCGCCCTCCATCATCGGCGCGTGGATCGAGTCCATGGGTGGGGCCATCATCCCCTGGTGGATGGAGTCCCGGGGCATCCCCATGCCGCTGCCCTCGTGCTGCATCTGGAGCAGCCCGGGCACCATCTCCTCGACCTTTTCCAGCGCCTGGTTGGCGGCATCCTCGTTGCCGAGGGCGGTCTCCGAGAGGTAGAGGCCGAACCAGAGGGTCCCGACGTCCGGGTGCTCGGCGGTCATGTCGCGGTACATCTGGGCGGCGGTCTCGTAGCGCCCCTCGCTATAGGCGCCGTTGGCTGCGTCGACCCGGTCGGCGAGGCCCTCGGGCCAGTCGGCGCGGCTGCCCTCCTGGCTCTGCTCCTGGTCGAGCCGGATCCGGTCACCCTCGGCGGCCTCGTCGCCGCCGCACGCCACCAGGCCGGCCACGGCCAATACCATCATCCATTTCACTGCGTTCACTCGGAACTCCCTTGTCGGAACGTATTCAGTTGATCGGCTGATTCACGTGACAGGCGAAACAGATCGCCGGGTTCTTCTTCCACGCGGCGTCGGCGTCGAAGTCTGAGCCGTGGGGGCTGACCTTGAAGGCGCCGAGGGTCGAGTGGCACTGCAGACAGTCGGTCTGCGTGTGGCACGTGGCGCAGCTCTCGAGGGCCTGCCGGGCGGGCAGCCCGTGACGCAGGAGCCAGGTCGGCTCGGCGTCGTGGTAGCCCTGGCCGAGGCGGCCGGAGCTCTCGAACCCGGCCTGCTCGTGGCACTCGCGGCAGAAGGCGCCGGTGTCGTGGCAGCTGCTGCACTCGAGCTGGCGGCCGTAGGCCTCGGTGGAGTGGCGGGCCATGAAGTTCGGCGGGTGGAACGCGCCGCCGGCGATCTCCGTCGGCAGCACGGCCGCCACGGCGCTGGCGTCGTGGCAGTCGGAGCAGAACGTACGGGTGTGGCACGACGCGCACGAGCCGGCATCGGCCGCGGCCATGGCGCCGTGCTCGGTGGTGAACGAAGCGACGGTGTGCGACGATGGCGGCTTCGGCTCGAGGAGCACGCCGGGTGCCCGCACGTCCTCGGCCCGGGGCAGGTCGGCCATCACGGGCGGCGCCTGCTCGGTGTGGCACGTTGCGCAGTCGTTCTGGGTGTGACAGGTGGCGCACGCTTCCACCGATGCCGCGGTCCCGTGCCGGTCGAGGAACGAGGGATCGGTGTGCGACGGGGGCACGAAGTAGTGAGCGGCGTAGCGCGGCAGCTCCAGCGCCGGACCGGCCTCCGGGATCTCCGCGATCTCCGGGACCTGTTCGGCATTCACGTGACAGCTGGTGCACCGCTCCCGGGTGTGGCAGGTGGCGCACCGGGCGGCCTCGGCGCCCGCCAGCTGGCCGTGGACCGCCGGGAGGAACTCACCGGTGGCGTGGTCGGACGGGTACGGCAGCACGGCGAGCCACTCGCCCCCCATCTCGGTCTCGGCCGCGGGCCCGTGGCAGGTGCTGCATTCGGCGTCCACCAGGTGGTCCTCCGCCGGGTGGCCGTGGCAGCTCAGGCACTGCTCCAGCACCAGTGTGCGGGTGACCTGCATCGGCTCCGCGCCCTGCTCGACGTGGCACTCTACGCACTCGAGCGCTTCGTCTCCGACGCCCCGGACCGCGTCCATGTGGGCCGGGTGGGCGAACCGGATCGGGCTCGGACCGCCGGTCTCCGGCGGCGTCCAGTCCACCCGCTCCTGCTCCACGCCGTCGTGGCAGCGGGCGCACAGCTGCGGCTCCGGGTAGAACGCCTCCATGTCTCCGTCGGGAACGCCGACGTGGCACCCAGTGCAGAACGGGAACAGCCCCGCGTGCGACTCGTGGGGGAAGGCCTCCTCCTCGCCGCCCTGCAGCGAGACGGCCGCCACCGAGGCGACGACGAGGCCGCCCACCAGGCCCAGGATCGCCCGCCTCATCGCTGTCCCCTCATCCCCGGATCCTCACCGAATGGCACCGTGAGAATGGTGTGCGCCCGGAGCTGGTTCCAGTCCGGCTCGCCCGCCCGGTTCTCGTACGCCTGGGTGTAGTAGTCCACGCCCGCCCGGAAGGTGATGTCGAACGGGAGCCGGACCTCGGCGCCCGCGCCGCCGCCGAGCACCGCGTTCTCGCCCACCCGGAACTGCTCGATCTGCTGGAACGCCGCGGCCCGGACATCGAGGCGCACCGCCTGCGACGCCGTCCACCGGACCCGGACATCGCCGGAGCTGAGGAACGCGCCGAACCCGGTCTCGAGGCGGTACTCGCCGGTGGCCAGCCACCGGCCGTCCCGCCAGCTCGCGCCCGCGGCGTAGCGCTGCGAGCCGTCGGCTATGGGCGGGCCGAGCACGTCGATCTCCGGGTCTCCGTACGTCCGCCACCCGGCCGACGCCCAGACCGTGAGGGGCCGCAGCTTCAGCAGTGTGCCCTTCACCTCGCCCTCGTGGTACGGCGTGGGGGAGAAGAAGCCCCAGATGGTGCTCATGTCGAAGTACGGGACGTAGCGCCGGCCGGTCAGCTCGAGCCAGCCCCAGTCGCCGGCCCGGGAGCGGAGCGTGAGGTGCGCCTTCCCGACCCGGCCGAAGGCCAGGTCATAGTCCAGCGACGCGTCCATCCGCAGCGGGCCCGGCAGGTCCGACCGCACGTCCAGCGCCGCCCGCTCCGAGATCAGCCCCACCCGGTCGGCCCAGATCTCCCGCTGGTAGCGGCCGGAGATCGAGGTGCCCGCCCGGGGCTCCACCTCGACGAACCCGCCCACCAGCCATGCGTCCTGGTCCGGGACGAACGGCTCGATGGGGCGGAGCGCCTCGTGCCGGGGCTCGTACAGCCCCCGGGCCAGGCTCCGGCCGCCGTAGGCCTCCGCCCGCAGCCACGGGAGCGGCGAGACCCGCACGTCGAGCCCGTCGAAGCCGGCGAACCCGAGCCCCGACAGCGTCTGCTGCCGGCCGGCCCGGACCCGGTAGAACGAGCGCTGGTACTGGGCGTAGGCGAGGATCGCGTCGAAGGCGTCGTCGCTCTGGGGCCAGCTCAACTCATCCGCCAGGCTGCTCCGACCCCGGAGCAGGAAGGTGGCGCTCAGCCCCTGCACGCCCAGCCCCCACGCCGTGGCCGAGACGTCTTCGGTGGCCACCACGCCGTGGATCACCTCGCCCGGCAGGTACCGGGTGCACGCCTCCCCCGACGCCGGGCAGTAGACCGCCTCGCCCTGGAACGTGGCCTGGCCGTCGGTGAAGTCGACGTCCGCGCGGGCCACCGTGTCGAGCTGGATCGGACGGAGCGTCAGGTACCGGACCGTGGTGGTGGCCTGGCCCCGGATGCCCTGGGCGGCGGCCTCGCCGGGGGCCGCCACCATGGCCACCATGGCACCGACGCCGAGGAGGGCGCCGAACAGAACGGCCGCCACGGGCCGGGTCGTGCCGCCGGATCGGGGAAGACTCACGACGATACCGTCAGTTGGCCACGGGCCGGGTCCCGATCCCGCCCGCGTCCGGGGCCACCGCCGGGTAGGCCGCCTCCACGGCCGCGATGGTCTCGACCAGGAGCTCCTCGATCAGGCCCGGGTTGTGTGTGACCGTTGCCGCCAGTGCCCGTCGCCGCTCCGCGGTCGATTGGTTCGGCCGGAACCCGACCCGGGTGGTGGCCAGCTGGAAGTTGAAGAGCGCGCCCTCGGCCACGGTGAAGCGGCCGTCATCCGGGTCGATCTCGCTCCCGATCTGCCCCAGGTACCCGTCCAGCGTGACGGCGAGGCCGAGGACCCGGTCGATGGCGCCGTCCAGGTCGGCCAGCGCCGACGCCGCATCACCGTGGCACTCGGCGCACCCCTCGAAGCTTCGGGCCGTGGTGCTCAACGCGCACCCGGTCTCGCCCGTGGGCAGCCCGTTCCCGTCCACGCACGGCGCCGCCCGGAAGCCGTGGCCCACGGAGAAGAAGGTGCCGGCGTCGGTCTCGCTGCTGTACTCCACCACGTGGCAGCTCGCGCACAGCCGCGGGTTGCTCCCGGCGCCGTGGGGCCCGGTAATCTCGCCCGGCGCCACCCCGCCCCCCGGGAACCAGCCGGCGGTCCCGGCCATGAGCGCGGTCTCCGCCGAGTGCGGCCGCAGCCACTCCTGGTTCCCCTGCATGTCCGGCTGCGCCTGGCGGTCGTGGCACTGTGCGCACAGGTGCTCCGAGGGCGTGCCGACCTCGACGGCCACCCGGAGCTGGCCCGGGTTCGTCGCCTCGTGCGGGTCGTGACAGACGGCGCACGTGATCTGCATGTAGACGTTGTCGCCCGCCAGCGAGTCCCGCTCCAGGTAGTCCGACCTCACGCCCAGCCGCTCGAGGCCGCCCTCACCGGTATGACACGAAGTGCAGCCGTCCTGCCGCGCCGCCGCCACCGTCACGTTCCCGTGAGGCGATGCGGCCCACTCCTCCACGAACGGGTGGTGCAGCCCCGAGTGGCATTCGCCGCACCCGCTGCTCAGCTCCGCGGTCACGTTGACCGGCGCCACCGGCACGTTGCCCGCCACCGGGTCCAGCGTGTGCTCCAGCCCCGGGCCGTGGCAGCTCTCGCACTGCACGTCGTGGTAACGGGTGCCGCCGTCCACGGCCACATGCCCGCCCACCGCCGACCCGGCTTCCGTCTGCTCCGGGTGGACGTTGCCCAGCGAGTTCACGGTGTGGCACGCCTCGCAGAACGCCTGCGCGTGATCGCTCTCCTGGAGCCCCGCCCACGCCCTGGCGTGCGCCGTGCCCTCCCAGTCGGCCTGAACACCGGCGTGGCACTGCCCGCAGAACGTGAGCTGGTCGCCACGAGCCGGGTTCGCGTAGCCCAGGTACCCGAGCGCGCTCTCCGCCACGCGCTCGTACGCACCCCGGTCCTGGAATACGACCGTTTCGTCCACACACGAAACGAGCGCGACCACCCCTGCAAGAAGGAGCGCAGAGGGAATCGCGCGCTGCACCTTCGTTCTCATTCAACCCCCAGATGGACCCCTGGAACCCAGGATCGGCGCGCGGGCTTCCCGGCCACGAGCGCACGTTGGAAAAGGTCGGAACGGGGGGCGAAAGTCAAGTCGGGATCGCCCCCGGAATCGCCTCCGGGGTTTCCCCACAACGCGCGATTTCGCGCGCCCGAGTCAGGACTCGGCGGGGCCTCCCTCGCGTGCCGGGGCGGACTCGGCTTACCCTTCGGTATGGCGGAGACTTCACTGGCGGAGCGGATCAAGGCGAAGGCCCGGGCCCTGGGGTTCGAGGCGGTGGGGATCGCGCGTCTTGAGCCCAGCGACCACGGGGCCCTCTACCGGGCGTGGATCGAGCGGGGCCTCCACGGCGAGATGTCGTACCTCGCGCGCGATGACGCGGTGGAGGCGAGGCTCGACCCGCGGATGCGGTGGCCGGAGCTGCGGAGCGCGGTGGTGGTGGCTCACCACTATGGGCGCCCCGCGGACTCGCCGGCGGGGAGCGAGCCGTCCGGCGCCCGGCCGGGTGATGAGGAGTCCGGCGGGGCGGTGGTCGCGGCGGAAGACGCCAGTTCACCGGGCGAGGCGGACTTCGAGGGCGAGCCACCGCCCGGGGGCGATTCAGCGTCCTCGGGCGGGGCCACGGTCGGGGATCCGTCCACCGGCGTGATCGCGCGGTACGCCCGGGGGCGGGACTACCACAAGGTGGTGAAGAAGAAGCTGATGAAGCTGCTCCGGTGGCTCGAACGGGAGACGGGCGAGGCGCTGCCGACGGCCCGGGCGTACGTGGACACGGGGCCGATCCTGGAGCGGGAGCTGGGGCGGCGGGCCGGCATCGGGTGGTTCGGCCGCAACACCATGCTCATCGACCCGCGGCGAGGCAGCTACTTCTTCCTGGGCGAGCTGCTGCTCCCCTTCGAGTTGGACTACGACGCCCCGTTCGAGGCCGACCGGTGCGGCTCCTGCCGCGCGTGTATTCCTGCCTGTCCAACCGACGCGCTCCTGGGCCGGGACGAAGACGGCGCGCCGGTCATGGACGCGAACCGGTGTATCTCCTACCTGACCATCGAGAATCAGGGGCCCATCCCGCCCCAGCTCCGGAGCTTGATGACGAACCGGTTGTTCGGGTGCGACATCTGCCAGGAAGTGTGTCCTTTTACCCGTAAGTTCTCAGCGGCCTCGTCGGAGCCGGCATATGCCGCGCGATCCCCGGGGGAGCCACCGTTCGGTGTGCAGCCCGAGCCCGGTTCCTCGTCATCGCACCCCGGCACCGCGTCCCCGTCGTTGATTGCGTTGCTGGAGACGGCGCTGGACGAGGCCGCCTGGGATTCGTTCTCCAGGGGCTCGGCCATCCGGCGGGCCGGCCGGGCGGGGTTCGCGCGCAACGTCTGCGTGGGGCTCGGCAACTGGGGGTCGCCGGAGGCCGTGCCAGTGCTGACCGCGGCGCTGTCGGATCCGGAACCGCTGGTACGAGCGCACGCCGCCTGGGCGCTCGGGAGAATCCGGTCTGGGTCCGCGGCCGCTGCACTCGAGCAGCAATCCGCGCGGGAGTCGGACGCATCGGTCTCCGCCGAGATCGCGTCGGCGCTCGGGATCTGACGGCCCACGGGGAAGTAGACCGGAAGCGGGAGCCTTCTTCAGCCAGACCACACCCTTCTTGTTGTTGGCCCGCTTCATCCCCGGGATCCGCTCCACCACGATGTGGGCTTTCTCGGCCCAGTCGCTGAAGAGAATCCGGCGGTCACTGAGCTCCATCCGGTGCCAGGCGGCCGCGATGTTCCTCGTCTCGTGAATCGCCGCGTCGTCCGGGGCACCGCAGGCGACGACCTCCTCGACACCTACCACGCCGAGCGACACCCCGTCGCCACCCGCGTCCTCCGCGACACCCTCGTCCAGGTCGCGCTCTCCTCCGCACCGAGGCCCTGCCCGCGAGGTCATGGCCGAGCTGCTCCGCATCGATGGGCCCGGCCGCCACCTCGGCGGGATCATGTCCGGGCTGGACCTGCGCTACGACCTGGGCGAGGAGCACCCGCTGCTGGGGCGGCGGATGCCGGACCTAGACACCGCAACGTGAGGCACTCCTCCCTGTCCTACGATCCGCCCCGGCCCCACGTCGTCCAGATAGCGACCACACAGCTGGAATCGTAGCCTCGGAGCTCGACGGGGGTCATCGTGCCCTTGTAGACCTCGATGGCCACGATCCGGTCCTTGTCCACCAGGTCATCCAGACGCAGATCCCAATTGTCGCGTAACTCCATCCGGTCGATGAGGACCCGGCACCCGCGGACGTTTCCAGCGCGGATGGTCAGCCCCATGCTGCGAAGGACGTGCGTTGGCCAGACACTGGGGTATCGCGCGACCTCCTCTCTCCCCATGTAACGCCCCCAGCCGCGCTCCATCCGCCTGTAGAAGCCTTTCCTGGCGAGATATGGGTCCCGGGCCTTCGCGACCGCCCGGACCTCCTCCAGCGCGATAGCGTCTACAGCGATCGTGAAGGTCACCTCGCGGTCTCGGCCAGGGGCCACGGTCACCGGTGTTGCGGAAAGGCTTTCGTATCCAAGGCGGGTCGTCGAAACGATGTAGCGCCCCGGGCTTCCCACTGCGATCTCGAAGCGTCCCGCTTCATCCGTGACCGCCCGATACGTTCGCTGTCCGGCGGAGTCGCGCACGACGACATCAACCCCTGCGACGCCTGACGCGTCCTGCGCGTCGACGATCCTGCCGAGGATGGACTGGGCATGGGCTGATTCGGGCGCGGGGAGCGCGATGATCAGGAGCGCGAAGGCCATGAGCCGGACGGCGCGGAGAGAGAACGCGCTAGGGTTCGGCACGATCCCGATCCACTCTTCGGATCTCCAGACGTTCCACCCCCATTGTATCGGTGGCCATGAGGAGGAGCCGGTCCCCGAGGACGTCACGCAGCTGGTTGCCCTTCGGCAACGCCAGGCGCCCGAGAGGGCGGCCATCCGGGGCGAGCACCCACCAGGAAACGGGTGGGCCGACCGGTTCGAAGCGACCTGCCCAAAGACTCCCATCCGTCCCCAGAATGACCCCCCCGAGGGCGGGGCGCTGACGGGGAAGGACTGCTTCGGCAAGGGCGGCGCGAAGAATCTGCCGACCGACCTCCGGCATGCCGGCGATTGTGAACAGGTCCTGCTGGCTGGCGCGCACAGAATCGACCTCGGCGGGATCCAGGGGTCCGCCGAAGTTCGGCCAGCGGATGCGCCGGACCAGCACTAGCTGACTGTCGAGTACGGCCACGTCAAAATTCCCCGCGCCAGCGTAGGCGACACGTCCGCTACGCGCATCCAGGTGGGGCCCCGGCTTGAAAAAGGCGGGCGCGTCAACCCACCCTCGGCCCGTCCGCACCTCGACCCCGAATCCCCCGGAGAACTCCACCGTGCGTCCCCATCCACCGCGCGGATCACGGAGGCGTACCGTCGCAAGCCGGGGGTACTGCCGCGCGTTTTCGGCAACGGTCTCCCGGCGATCCATCTGATGACGCAGTCGCTGCACGACGAAGTCCGCCAACGTCAGGGGAGCGACGAAATAGGCGCGGTCATAGACGTTCGGCTCGACCGTCACCTCCAGCTCGAAAGACCGTGCGAATTCGCCGTGGGCGTCGAATACGGCGACGCGGTTTCGGCCCAGGTCGTGAACCCAGAGGGAGTCGCCTTTTCGGAACAGGCTCCGGATGTTCCTGAATTCACCGGGGCCGTCGCCGGTGCCGCCGACGGTGAACAGCAGCTCCCCCTGCCGATCGAACACATGCACCTGATCAGCCATCCCGTCCGCGACGGCGACTCGCCCCCCTCCCAACCAGACCGCATCCGCCACTTTGCCCAGCGCCGGGCCTCCGGCATGGGGAGCTGCCCACTCCACCGGCCCGAGTGACCACGACGGGACGGAAGCGGGATCCTGATGGATTCTCGTGATGGCGATCCCCGCGGATTCCGCCTGCACTATCGCGGGCGCAGATTCGACATCGCCGCTGCACGCCCCGATGAGAGGGAATACCGTAAGAGCTATCAACCAGCCGGTCGGATGTCGCGTTTCACGACAGACAGGCACTGACCTCCCACCGAACCAGTCTACTTTTCGCACGACGTCAATCCTTCAGGAACTTCCCCGGCCCCCTCAAGCCCCATCTGCGGTCCCGCGACCCAGACTGTAGAATCCGTTCTGAAAATAGTACGTCCGTAGCGATCTCCACCGAGAAAACTCATACTGTCCCTTGGGAAGGCATAGCGTGTTCGGAGACTCAAGTCCCGACCGTAAACCTCGACCACCCCCTCATCAGCGCGCAGTACATATTGAGAATCGAAGAAGCGATTCCTATTGGCAACCTTCCCCACGGAATAGTTGCGCTCCAAATAAATTGGCCCCCCTTCCGGGGCGAAAACCGCTTCCACATGGCGCAACTGTAAAATTAACGGACGCTTGGCGCCTTTCTGGATCCAGTGAGGATCCCAAACCTCTTCGTAATAGGGAGGGTTGTCGAAGTATTTCTCCAACTGCCGTGACCCGGCAGGGACAGTGGACCCGTCCTCAGCGACTGTATAGATCAGGACTTTAGCATCCACTAACCGAACCTCGAGCAAAGTGTCTCCGAGCGCCGCGAGAGCGACCTGATTCTCCCACAGCGGCCTGTATTCGTGGTTTGGGTCGGCAAAGACCTCACCATTATTGTTCACTTGGTCCGTCCGTGGATCGATGAGCGCCAAGCGAACAATGGGAAAGGTCACCGGCCCATTGGCGGCAGCGGAGAAACTGCTGACCGGCGCCTGAGCGAACCACCCATTTGCCAGCCGAACGACCGATCCGGGGGAGCGATCGCCGCTCAACTCGTGTCTGACAGAAGAGCCGTTCCGAGTGTTCAACGTCGCGACTAGCGGAGGGTCCTGAATCACGACCAACGCCTCTCCGTCGGCCAACTGTTGGACATCGATTCCCGGCCCTCCGAGTGTCCATCCGCCGGCTCACCCGCGCGTTTATCCTCAGCCAACAGCCGGGCGAGGGCGACCAGCGGCGCGGCTGCGGGGCTGGCGTGCAGCCATTGCCAGCCGCCCAGGACGGCTGAGCCGCCATCCAGGGCTGCGGCGTCCGCGGGATCGAAGGTGACCTGGAGGGTGCGGGCGCCGCGGGGCCCCACCTCGTCCGCGTGGCGCGTCCCCGCCGGCTTGACCACCACGCTCAGCGCCGAGCCCGTCGCTTCCCGCGACCTCGCCGACTCCCGGATCTCGCCAGCCAGGAGGATCGTCAGGCTGCTACGGTTGTGGTAGTGAGTCGCCTGCCGGAGTCCCGGCGGGTAGTCGATCCGACGGACCAGGAACGGTCCGGCGGGCCGTGGATCGCCGACGGAGAAGGTGGGAGGGCGCATGGGGGAATATACGGAATTGGCCGACGCGGGGTTTCCGAGCTACAGGCGGCCCAGTAGCCGAAGTCCGGCCGCTCCCCCGCCTCGATCTCCTCCATGGCGGAGCGGGACGAGCCGGCCGGGAGTCAGCGGCTCAGAGTGCGGGTGGTGCGGGAGCCGGTGGCGAGGGCGATCTCGAAACGGGTAAGTGGATACAATACCCAGGAAGCGTGCCGACTCGCCCGTTTCCATGCTACCTGGGGAGAAGGACGCTCGCCGCTGCAAAAAGGGCCGGTACTGGCCTCTCGTAGACAGGGGTTTCTGCCCCCTCTTAGCGACACTCAAGTCCATACCGTGGGCGCACACGCAGGAGGCGGTTCGGGCCCCGCCATAAGGCTAGGCTGACGACCCCCTCCATGGAGCCTGCTGAACGTCCTCTCAAGCGTGGTTGACCCGCGCACCGTTCTGCGGCTGGTTGCCTCGGATACGGTGGAGCGACGGTAGTGTGTGAAGGCACCAAACACACCCGCCATCAGGACCACCGCTCACGGTCGTTTGCGCAGGGTTTCCCTTGGCCTTCCAGGTCCGGCATCGTGGTCGGTGAGCATTCAACACACTGACCGGGAGACCCAACCATGCAACACGGAACCGCAACAGCCGTCGTCCACCTGGGTGGGTTCCTGAAGGGGTCCGGGGTCCTCCTGGGCGGCCAGGCCGCCAGCCAGAGCGAATGCGACGACGCAGGCCCCCGCCGTTGTCGCAGTGAATCGGGCCGTCGCTCTCGCCCTCATTCCGTCCCTCCTTCCACCAACCGGGGCCGCAGGATCTTCAGCTGCGTATTGCCCGTCTCGGTCTCCACTACGGTGTGGACCAGCGGCAGTCCGCAGACTTTGCGCACCCCGAAATCGATTCGGTCCCGTGCGACGACCCTGCGGGCCTCGAGATCGATGACCTCGATGACGACATCGAAGGTCCGACCCACCCACTCGGGGCTCGGCTGCTCGGGGGGCGCCGGGCCCCAGTCGCTGTCGGGCACGAACGTATAGGTCCAGAGGCGGCCCGAATCGTCTTCGTACACGTGCAGCAGGATCGGTGGCGCCGGGGTCTCCACGTGTATGGCTTGAAACGCGGGGCGAGAAAGGTCGGGGTCGGGCGGGAACCAGTCGGCGTCCCGAACGAGCGTGTGCATGAGCTGCCCGCTGCCGCTCCAGCGGTACAGCTCGTACTCCCAGATGCTCGACGCCCAGAACCCGTCCGGGCGAGCTACGTCCACGGTCCACTGGTCGATCCCGGACTCGCTCAATCCCGGATCCGGGCTCCCGAACGACGCACGCTCCCCGTCGAACGACAAAATCCTGAAGAGCTGGATTCCATCGGCCGTGCGGGGACGGCCGTGGATCACCAGGTCCCCGCCGGCCAGCACCGCGTGGGCCTGATATGGCGCAGCCAACGAGACCGACGCCGCCACGCGCCCGGCAGGATCGAGCTTGACGGCCCGCAGGTTCGTGTAGTCCAGCACCACAAGGGAGTCACCGTCGAGGGCCATCACCCGCAGGTTGCGGGAGCCGAACTCGCCCGGACCCGCCCCGGCCCGGCCGATGGTGCGCGCAACGCCCCCGGTGCTGTCGTAGACGACGAGCTCGCCGCCGCCCACCGTACCGCTGACGACCCACTCCCCACCACTCAGCGGCGCGGCCACGCACGGGTGCGACACCACGCGTTCCGCCACCGATGTCGGGTCTCCCGCCTGTCCCAGCTCCGCTACGTCCACCAGCTCGATGGAGCACTCCGGGCACGTCGGCGCATCGGGGATGACGTAGCGGGGTACCGTCGAGTCGAACCGGGCGCCGTACCGTACCTCGGCCTCCGGCGCCCCTCCGCAGGCGGCGACGGCAGCCACCAGGCAGATGACGGGGCCCAGCGTTGAATCCGGGGACGAGAGGACGCTAGTGAATGTGCCCCGCAATGCCAACGCCTCGAGCGACTTCTTAGAGACAAACATGACTCCCTCTCCTCTGCAAGCACACCATCTTTTGTGCTGTCTACCCTATAGATGCCGCCGAGCGGCGCAATCTTACGAGCGATGTGGAAGAAGGCCCCGATTCCCCTACGGGAAACGGGTGGATGGGACTGGCGACGAACGGCAAACGCCCCGAGGGCGGGGGCGGGGGCGGTGTCTCTTACGAAGGCCCCATAGATCGCGCCCCGACCGCGGATCTCAATCCGGCGCTCTCCTCCCAAGGACGATCACGTACTGGACATCCAACTGGCCCTTCACTCCGGCGACTGCCCGGCCATTACGGTGGTCCAGGAGCGACACTCCAGCTGGGCCGGAAGCGGTTGCGACCAGCTCGCCCTCCATGTTGATGACCAGCCAACGCGCGGGTGAAGAGGGGGAGGTCCGCCAGCGGCGGAGCCAGGTATTGCCCTCGAAGTCGATGACCGCGCGATCAACAGGGGGAAGCACTTCCGGTAGGTAGAGCACCTCTTCCAACGCGGCCCGCTTTTCCGGGATGGACATGCCGGGGCCCCGGGCGCGTCGGACACGGTCCCATTCGCTGGCGAACACGGAATTCCGCAGTTCCTCCGTGGCTGAGGTGGCCGGGACCCTCAACGTGGTCGTCCACGCCGTATCACCGGCGGGGTCGATTCGTCGGACGATGACCGAAGCCGAGTCAGCCTCCGATGACAGGTCCTCGACGGATCGCTGCGCCACGGTGACGAACCGCCCGCGTGGATCCACCGCCAGGAGGGGGCTGTCTCCCAGTGGCTGATCTGAGAAGTAGCCGAGAATCGGGTTCTCCGGGTTGCGGATCGCGTACCGGAAATGTCTCCGGTCCAGAGTGAACCGGGCCGCCACGGGAGCGCCCGTGCTATCAACGACGAAGAATCGCTCCGGCACCCTTTCGCCATCCGCGGCGCCGTATGCCATGCGGCCGTTCACCAGCACGAGTCCGCCGTCCAGCAGCGCTACGGGAGCCGGCGCTCGTATCTGACGGTGGGGGGACCGGATGGGCGGTCGCCAATCGCGAACCAGGCGGCCCGCCGTATCGAACACTGCAATCCGTCTCGAAGCCCCGTCCACGACATAGATGGCGCCATCCTTCCACCCCACGGCTGTCGGCGAGCTGAACTCGCCCGGTCCGGGTCCGGCCGACCCCAGCGTTCCGAGCGGCGTCCCGCCGGCCCCGAAAACTCGGATATTTCTGTCCAGCGGTTGCAGGAGATACAGACGACCGTCGGGGCCGATCAGTGCATCATTGACCGAGGTCAGCGCTGTGGCCGGATCGTCGAGGCTCCCGATCTACCGCACCGGTTCGAAGGTCCAGTGGACGGGGGGCTCTCCGGTCTGGCAGACCGAGGGTCCGGCCAACCCTACGAGAGCCGCGATCGCGCCGATCAGGCTACGCATTTCGATTGGCAACACCTCCCTCAACAGGACGCTCGCTCCAATAGCGCGAACCCGGCACTGGCCTTAATACTATAAAATTAGTAGTATCGCCGGGGTGGGCAAGATGGCCCTGTTGTCTATCACCCATAGTATCGAGGGCGGCCATGGGCGCACGGATCCCCCACGATGGCGTGCCGGGCGTGGCGGGAGGGGGCGATCAGTCGGGCGAGAACCGCCGGCCGCGATCGAGCGTCGCCTCCAGACCCAGTCGCCTTGCCCACTCCGCCAGCGAGTCTGAATCCACAACGTCGCCGCTGATCCGGAGCATCATGGCCACGTCCCGGAGGTGCCGGTCCGATCCGGACTGTTCGTAGTATTCGAGCTTGCGGAGGATCACGTACTCGATCGGTGCGACCCAGACCTCTCTCCCCTCGACCTGAAGCCGCACTCGCCGCTCAAACGCCACGCCATCAATGGGTCCTCGCCGGCGAGGTACACATCGGCTTTGAGGGCGGTGTCCTGGTGGATGATGTTGAAATGGCCACCCTCGGCTCGGGCGGTCTCCTCCTTCAGGGTCAGTCACCCGCCACCATCTCCCACGCCCGGGCCGTGACTTCGGCTTCGGACAGCTCCGGCTCCCGGCTCCGGATCACCACGGCCTTGAGCTCCCACGCCTGACGGATCAGCGCGTGCATGACCGCCAGCTTCTCTTCCGGGGACATGCGGCGGACGATCTCGGTGTCTTGTGGGAGCGCTTGCATGTGCACAAGGTGTCGTCGCCGGTTAGCGTAGGACAAGTTGCCGAGCCACTGCTCCCGCTCGGCCACGATCTCCTCCCGCTCCTCCGGCGACAGGCTATCCCAGGCCTCGTCGAACATCCGCTTCAACGCGGCTTCCGTGGCCGTTGCGACCTCCTTTTTCCAGTTCGCCACCGATGCCAACCGTGACTCCAGTAACCCTGTACGCGCAACACAGCGCCTCAATCCTTCGTCCAGATGGCGATCACCCCGCACGTCGGGCTCAGGCCGTTGATTCCTCGCCATTGCTGGGGGATCTCGTGGATGCGCTTGTAGACCTCCACCGCCAGGATCCGGCGCTTCAGGATCAGCCGTTCGACCTCGACCGCCCCCATCCGCAGCCCGTCCAGGTACATGTCGGGGGCGCACAGCCGGGTGGTGCCCCAGACCCGAATCCCGGGCCCCGGGACGACGCTCACGCCCTCGAGCTGCCGCAGGAGCTGGCTCGTGAGCTGGGCCGGGATCTCCCGCACCTCCCGCGGCTCGTAGAAGTCGCCGCGGCCCAACTCACGTCGCTGGTAAAACCCCACGGCCTCGAGGCGCGGCAGGTCGCGGGGCGCCGTGACCCGGATCTCGCCCAGCCCGAACGGCGTGGGCTCGGCCCGGAGCTCCACGTAGACGTCCTGGCCTCGGGCCACCGCCACCGACGCCGTGGCCGTGGAGTCGTAGCCCAAGGCGGTGAAGCCCAGGCGGTAGAGCCCCGGCTCGGCCACGGCGAAGACGAAGTGCCCATCGGCGTCGCTGGTGGTCCAGCCCAGCAGCTCGCCGCGCACCGTCCGCAGCGATACCGACAGTTCCGCCAGCGGGTCCTCCGACTCGGCGTCCAGGATCAGGCCGGAGATGATCTGGGTCTCCTCGGCCACCACCGCCGGCCGGGTGACGACCACGTCGATCCCCTCCGTCTCCAGCGGCGACGGCGCCACCGCCACGTCCACCCGCACCGCCTCGCCCGTGTACTCCAGCACCCGCTCCGCTTCGGCCGAGTAGCCGAGGGCCTCGACGCCCAGCCAGTACCGGCCGGTGGGGAGCGCCACGAAGGTGAACCGCCCGTCGTCGTCGGTGAGGACCCTGGCGACGACGACCCCCGCGCCGGCTGGATCCGTCTCGTCCACACGGGCCAGCTCCACCAGCGCACCGGCCACTGGCGAGCGCGTCCGGGCATCGATGACGCGGCCCTGGACGGACGGCTCCTGGGCGGCCAGGGAGGTGGTGGCCATGACGAGCCCGACGAGGCCGAGGGCGAACGGGAACGGTGTGCTGGATCGAGGCATGGGACCAGAAACTAAGGATAGGAAATCCAACCGCCCTTTCGGCCACCTTCGGCAAGCTGTGTCGTGGGTGTCGGCGGGTCAAGGATGGTCTTGAAGGGCGGCCGATCGGGCTTCGGGGACCGGAACGAGCCGAATCCCCGGAGATTTTGGGGCGTGTGGCACGCTGGGACGCTGCGCCCCGCACCCGGCGAACGCAACTCGCCGTTCACCCACCGCGGGTCTGATCGAGATCGAGCTCGGGGACGGGCTCGGGCTCTGTCGGGTCGAAGGCGGGCGTCTGGTCGAAGTGGTCGGCGGGCAGGGGGTCGGCCGGGACGACGGGATCGGCGTCGAACTCGAGTGCGGCTTGGGGCGGCCCGCCGGCGGGGGAGAGCCGCGGTGCCGGTGAGGCGTTCAGCGGGATGCTCGTGGTGGGAAGGTGTGGGATGGCCCCGGCCGTCCTCGGACCGCCTTGCCGGCTCGCGTTCGATCCGCAGGCGTTCGAGTGCAAACGGCGGTCGGGCGCAGTAGCGCAGGAGTCGCTCCCGGCCGGCGCGGTCGGAGCCGTCAGCGGTTGTGAGGGCGGACGACGCGGGAGCCGGTCACCAGCGGAATCCGGATAATGCTCAGTCGACACATCAAGCAGGAAGCGTGTCCCTGGAACGGGGAGAAACTGCTGGCGGTCAGTGCGGAGGCGGACTACCTGCCTCGCTTCGGGTCGTTCCGTGGTAGTGGTGGTTGGGCTCGCAGTCGGGAGGACGCTGATCGTTCATCGCGAAAATCCGAGGTTTCAGGGCGGGCGGGGAGTTCGAACCGCTTGCGGACCTCAGGGGCACCCCTTCCAGGCACCGACGCGCCGTCGCTGGTGGAGGGACGGCGCTGGACCCGGACGCGTG